>JAVKST010000016.1:0-29969 GCA_039583515.1 Gaiellaceae bacterium | reverse complement strand
CTCGGCGGCACCTCATAGCGCGTCGTTGCGCCGCGACCGCGGTGAAGGACACGGAAGCGGATAGCCCATTTGCGCAAACCACGATCTGTTCGCCGCCCCACTTCGGCTCGACTGATCCTCGAGCAGATCACCAGCGCTACGAGAGTCGGAGACCGTGCTGCTGGGCGAGCATCGGGATCGTCTCGAACTCGATCTCGAGTTGGTATCGGGCGACGACTTCGCCGATCGCGGCCTCGTCGCGATCGGCCGCGGCGAGCAGCGGGGCAAGCTCCCGGAAATAGTTTTCGAAGCCCGCCGGCGAGATGAGCTCGAGCAGGCGCGCCGGCTCGTCGCCCGCGTTCCAGAAGGCGTGCGCTTGGCCGCGCGGCTTGAAGACGAGCTCCCCCGGTCCTGCCTGGACCACGTCGTCACCGAGTTGCAGCCCGATCCGGCCCTCCACGACGTATGAGTATTCGTCCTCCTTGCGATGGGTATGGAGCGGCGCTCCAAGAGCCCGAGGCGGAAGGGGATGCTCGACGAGGCTGAACCTGCCACCTGTCGCGTCACCGTCGATCATGAAGCGAACGCCGAGCGCGAGCAGATGGACGAGGTCGCCTTTGTCCGGACCGAGCACCTGTGCCGTTGCTGCCATCACATCCTCCTTTTCGTCTTACGCGACGTTCACCGGATCATGAACAGCTCGGGGGCGCGCTGTCAATTCGGATAACGTTGTGTACATCGAAAGTCCCGGGAAGCGTAAATACGAGCTGAAGAGGCGCGCGGAGTCGGTGCAGGAGACACGGCGTCGGATCATGGAGGCGACCATCGACCTCCATCGCACACTGGGCCCCGCCGCGACGCAAGTCACTCAGATCGCACGCCGCGCAGGAGTGCAGAGGGTGACGGTCTACAACCACTTTCCAGACGAGGGGTCACTCCTGGTCGCCTGCTCGGCGCACTGGCGCACGCTCCATCCGACACCCGATCCGGCCGCCTGGCTTTCGATCGAGAATCGCGGAGAACGCCTGCGCCATGGCCTCCACCTCCTCTACGGGTGGTACCGCGAGACGGAGTCGATGACGGCGAACGTCTTGCGCGACGCGCCGATTCTCCCCGCGCTAGGTGAGATCGTCGAGCGGGGTCTCGGTGCCTATCTCGATCGTGTCCAGCAGGCCCTCACGGCGGCGTTCCGAATCCGCGGTCGATCTAAGCGACGGCTCGACGCGGCCGGACGGGTCGCCGTCGACTTCCACACCTGGCGCGCACTCGCCTCGCTCGGCGATGCCGACGCCGCGGAGCTTGCTGCCAGCCTCGTCGAGCTGGCGGCGCCGGCTAACGGTCGTCGATAGTGGCGACCGAGCCGTGTCCGTTACCCCGGCAGAACGTCGCGCTGGTTTGCGCAGTGTCAGTTATGGGCGCGGCTGGGATCGAACCAGCGACCCCTCGCGTGTGAAGCGAGTGCTCTCCCGCTGAGCTACGCGCCCGGAGGCGGCAAATTCTAGCCGCTCGCCGATTGCAAATCGGATGGGCGGGGATCAGGCGCTCGTGCCCACCGTGCCTGCCTTCCTGTCGGCGCGCGCGATGCGCTGGCTGAACGCCGCCGTCGCCATCTGGGCCGCGTTCTGGATCGGCCTGGGCACGTACACCGGCTACGAGGTCGACGCCCTTCATACCCTCAGCAACACCGTCGTCAAGGCGGGGAAGGCGACGGCATCCACGGGCAGCGCGCTGGCTGCGATCGGCGGGATCCCGCTGGTCGGCGGCCGCGTGCGCTCGCTCGCCGCGCAGGCGGTCGCGGCCGGCCGCAGCGCCGAGTCGAGCGGCGCGTCGTCCCGCGACACGATCGACCAGCTGGCGATCCTGCTCGGCATCGCGATCGGCCTGATCCCGACCGTCCCGCTGCTCTCGCTCTACCTGCCGTTCGTCCTCAGCTGGCGGCGTGACCGCGAGGCCGTGCGCCGCGCCGTCGAGCAGTGGGACGGCGAGCCGGGGCTGGAGGAGTTCCTCGCTCGCCGCGCTCTCGCCCACCTGCCGTTCGTCGAGCTGCGCGACCTCGGGAGCGGCGGGATGGCGGGATTCGAGGATCGCGAGGCGCTCGCGACGGCGGAGCTGCGGCGGCTCGGCCTCGACAAGCCGACACGCCTGCGCTTCCGGCAGCGCGCGCACCAGCAGGAGCGGATCGGCAGGTGAGCGAGCCGCAGCCGTCGCGGCCGGCGCCGCCCGCCGGTCGCTTCGCGCGCGCGTACGGGAACCTCGTCGTCTGGCTGGCGCCGCTCCTCGTCCTCGCCGTCGCCGCCGGGACATACGGCGCCTACCGCTACCTGCCGTCGATTGCGTCCGCTCCGACGGCGACGAGCGACTCGCTCCTGCCGGCGCATCCCGGCGCGATCACCGTCGAGAAGGAGTCGACGAAGCTCTTCGGCGCGCCGCTCTCGACGCCGTACGCAGTCGTGCAGCGGAACCCGCGCGGCCTTTCGGCGGCCGTGCAGGAGAAGACCATCCGGAAGGCGGTGCGCGTAGACGAGGGGAACGCGCCGAGGTTGCTGCGAGGCGTCTTCGCCGTCCCGATCGTCAACACCCTCGGGATCGCGCCGGGCGCGCGCGAGCACGGGACGACGATCGTCACGTACCTCTACTTCCGCAACGCCGCGACCGGCAGCGCCTACGCCGTGTCGAAGGACTACGCCAGCTACCTCGGCCCGCGACTCGACGCGATCGGGGCGACCGGGGCGGTGCCGGCGCGCATCGAGCAGTACGCCGTCCTCCAGAGCCGGCTGCACTGGACGGAGGGGGCGACCGTCGCGCTCATCGTCCTCATCGTCGGGCTCGCATTCCGCGCCATCCTCGCGCCGCTGCTGACGGTGCTCACCGCGGGGATCGCGTTCGTCGTCTCCCAGCACCTGTTGGGCTGGGTCGAGGCGACCACGGGCCTCGCGATGCCGAGCGAGCTGACGGGCGTCGCAGTCGCGCTGATGCTCGGGATCGTGACCGACTACTCGGTCTTCTACTTCAGCGGCACGCGCGAGCTGCTTCAGGCGGGGGCGTCCAGACGCGATGCAGTGCGGCAGGCGACGGTCGTGAACACGCCGATCGTGTTCACCGCGGGCATCGTCGTCGCGTTCGGGGTCGCCTCGCTCTTGCTCGGGACGCTCGGCTTCTTCCGCTCCTTCGGCCCGGGGATGGCGATCACGGTCGCGACGGGGCTCGTCGTCTCGATGCTGCTCGTGCCGGCGGTGCTGCGTCTGCTCGGCCCGCTCGTCTTCTGGCCGGGCCTGCGGTACCAGAGCCCGCCCGAGACGCGGCCGTGGCGCCGGAGGCTCGCGCAGCTCGCCACGGCGCGACCTGTCGCGCTGCTCGTCAGCGCCTGTGTGCTCGCGACACTCGGCCTCGCCTCGTACGGCCTCGGCAGAGGGCTGCCGCTCGGGTTGCAGCTCATCGCCGGCCTACCTTCGAGCAACCCGGTCGCCGTCGCCGCGCGCCAGGCCGACCTGGGCTTCGCGCCGGGGGTGATCGCGCCCACCGAGCTGCTGCTGCGCGCGCCCGGGATGCAGCATCGGCGGCTCGCGCTCGACCGCCTCGAGATCGCGCTCCGGCACGACCCGCACGTAGCGGGCGTGCTCGGTCCGGCGGAGCAGCCGTCGGACAGCCACTTCGGCGCCGCGTTCGCACCGCACGGCGGCGCAGCGCGCTACGCGATCATCTTCGACAGCGACCCCACGGAGGCGCCTGCGATCGCACACCTCGAGCGCTTGCAGCATGATCTGCCGGGCCTGCTCAGCCGGTACGGGCTCTCGGAAGTCGCCGTGGGCTGGGGCGGCGAGACCGCGCTCGCGGTCGAAACGGTCCACTCCATCGACACGTCTCTCTGGCGCGTCGTCGGGGCGGCGTTCGCAGTCAACTTCCTCTTCCTGCTCGTCTTCCTCCGCTCGCTGCTCGCGCCGCTCTACCTGCTGCTCGCGAGCGCGGCCGCCCTTGCCGCGACCTTCGGGCTCACGATCCTCTTCTTCACGCGCGTCCTGCACACGTCGGGGCTGCCCTACTACGTGCCGGTGGCGTTCTCGGTGCTGCTCCTGTCGCTCGGCTCGGACTACAACATCTTCGTCGTCGGTCGGATCTGGCAGGAAGCCGACCGCCTGCCGCTGAGGGACGCGGTCGCCGTCGGCGCACCGCGCGCCGGGCGCGCGATCACCGTCGCCGGCCTCGCGCTCGCGCTGAGCTTCACGATGCTCGCGCTCGTCCCGATCACGCCGTTCGCGGTGATGGCCTTCTCCATGGGGGTCGGGATCCTGCTCGACACGGTCCTCGTCCGCTCGCTGCTCGTGCCGGCGCTGATCGTCCTCTTCGGCGGCGCCGGACGCTGGCCGCGGCGCTCCGCCGCAGGCGCGTAACCGCGCGCGCCCTCGCGGCGTTGCACGGAAAAATCCACGGGAGGCGACCATGGAACCGACGACCACGACCGTGCCCGCCGGAGGCCGGGTCGGGACGTCTGCTCGACGGCGCCCGGGCTTGCGCCGCGAGATCGGCTTCATCGGCCTGCTCTGGGCGTCCGGCGGATCGATCATCGGCTCGGGCTGGCTCTTCGGCGCCCAGAAGGCGCTCATCGCGGCCGGCCCCGCGGCCATCATCTCCTGGGGCATCGGCGCGCTCGCGATCTTCCTCCTCGCACTGACGCACGCCGAGCTCGGCGGGATGTGGCCGGTCTCCGGCGGCACGGCGCGTTTCCCTCATTACGCGTTCGGCGGGGCGGCAGGCGCGTCGTTCGGCTGGTTCTCCTGGCTCCAGGCCGCGACGGTCGCGCCGATCGAGGTCATGGCCATGATCACGTACGGCCAGCACTATTCGTTCGCGAAGCACTGGATGAAGGTCAGCACCGGCGGGACGAGCGTCCTGACCGGGGCCGGGATCGTCGCCGCGGTGGTCCTGATGGCGGTCTTCACGTCGATCAACTTCCTCGGCATCCGCAGGCTCGCGCACACGAACAGCGCGGCGACGTGGTGGAAGATCGGCGTGCCGCTGCTGACGATCTTCGTCCTCGGCATCGTCAACTTCCACGCGAGCAACTTCAGCGCGGCGGGCGGCTTCAGCCCGTTCGGGGCAAAGGGCGTGCTCGCGGCGGTCTCGACGAGCGGGGTCATCTTCGCCCTGCTCGGATTCGAGCAGGCGGACCAGCTCGCAGGCGAGAGCGCGCGGCCGAAGCGCGACATCCCGCGCGCCGTGATCATGTCGGTGATCATCGGTGCGGTCATCTACATCGCGCTCCAGGTGATCTTCCTCGGCGCGTTGCCCGCGTCGCAGATCCACGGCGGCTGGGCGCACGGCGCGTACAGCGCCATGACCGGCCCGTTCGCGCAGCTGGCGAGCCTCGTCGGGGTCGGCTGGCTCGCGGCGATCCTCTACGTCGACGCGATCATCTCGCCGGGAGGGACGAGCCTGATCTACACGACGTCGACCTCGCGCGTCTCGTACGGCCTGAGCCGCAACGGCTACTTCCCGACCGCGTACGAAGCGACCGACGCGCGCGGAGTACCGTGGTTCGGGCTCGTCACCGCGTTCGTGGTCGGCTGCATCTGCTTCCTGCCCTTCCCGAGCTGGACGTCGCTCGTCGGGCTGATCACGAGCGCGAGCGTCCTCATGTACGCCGGCGCGCCACTCGCCTTCGGCGTCTTCCGGCGGCGGCTCCCGGACGCGGACCGTCCGTACCGCGCCCCCTTCGGCGAGGTGCTCGCGCCGCTCTCGTTCATCGTCGCCAACCTGCTCATCCTGTGGTCGGGCTGGACGACGGACTGGAAGCTCGGCGCCGGGATCGCGCTCGGCTACGTGATCCTCGCGGCGACGAGGCTCTTCCGCCTCAACCGCTACTCGCCGCAGCTCGACCTGAAAGCAGCGAGCTGGCTGCCCGTGTACCTCCTCGGAATGGGCGCGATCGTCTACGTCAGCGACTTCGGGCCGATGAAGAATCCGGTCTTCCCGCTCTGGTGGGACATGCTGGCCGTCGCGATCTTCGGCGCGGCCATCTACTACTGGGCGATCGCGGTGGCGCTGCCGCGGGAGCGGATCCAGGAGATGATCGGCGAGGTCGTCCTGCCCGAGGAGGAAGGGCTCGACGCGGCGATGGCGCGCGGCACCGAGGATGCCGCTCCCGAGCAGGTCTAGCTACGCCCGGTCGAACACGACGGCGGTGCGGCGGCGCGAACGCCGCACCGCCGCAAGGGTGCTCGCGCAGAGCCCCGCCGCGACGACGAACGGCACCGTGTCGCCGGTTGCTGCCGCGACCGCGCCGCCGGCGGCAGGGCCGAGGAGTGCGCCGAGCGCCCAGGCGGCGTTCATCAGCCCGAACGCCATTCCCTGCGGCAGGCCGCTCCGCTCGGCGCCGCCTGCGATCAGCGCGAACGCCGGCGTGAAGAGGACGCCGTAGGCGGCGGCCGCCAGGACGATCAGCGGGACGTAGCCGAGCGGCCGCGGGCCGATCGCGAGCGCCATCGAGACGACGGCGCCGGTCACGAGCGCCACCTGCACCGGGAGGAGGGCGCCGCGGCGGTCGAGCAGCCGGCCGACGAGCGGGGACAGCACCGATTCGAAGGCGGCGCCGACGAGCCATACCGCTCCGATCGCCGCGGCTCCCCAGCCGTCGTGCGCGAGCCGCAGCGGCGCGAGCGTCGAGAGGACGCCGAAGAGGAGCGCGGGCAGCGTCATCAGAGCCAGGCCGCCGACGAAGCGCCGGTCGCGGAGGGCGCGCCCGACCGCCGACGCCGAGGGATGCTCGGCGGGAATCGAATCGAGCCGCAGCGTCCAGACGACGAGCACGACCGCGAGTCCTGCGAGCGCGGTGAAGACGGGCGCCCGTCCCAGGACGGCCGCGGCGGCGCCGACGGCGGGGCCGAACAGGGCGCCGAAGACGGCGGCGCCCATCGCGCTCCCGATCAGCTCGCCGCGGCGCTCGCGGGGCGCGGCCGCGAGCAGCCACGCGAACGCGCCTGCCCACGTGAAGCCGCTGCCGCCGCCCTGCAGGAACCGCGCCGCCGCCAGCGCCCAGAAGCCGTGGGCGTAGGCGAAGCCGAGGCTCGACAGCCCCATCAGCGTGAGCCCGACGAGCACCGCGCGCCGTGCTCCCAGCCGGGCGGCTGCGATCCCGCCCGGCAGCCCGCCGACGAGGGCGCCGGCCGCATAGGCGCCGACGAGCGCGCCCGCGCCCGTCTTCGAGAGGTGGAGCTGGTGCGCGAAGTGGGGGAGGAGCGGCGTCAGCGCCGCGAAGAGCATCGTGTCGACCCAGACGAGGGCGGCGACGAGGAGGAGCAGGCGGCGCATTCCAGTCCAGCGTATGCACGACGTACGGTTCGGGTGTGACGATCCGCGACGGCGGCGCCGTATGAGGTACGTGCACGCGCTCCCGGCCTCGCTCGAGCCTCCGCGCCAGATGGGCGCGCCCGCCTTCGCGGACGTCGTCGCCGAGCACCTCGACCCCGTCTACCGCTACCTCGTCTACCTGACCGGAGACCGCACGGCGGCCGAGGACCTCGCCGCCGAGACGTTCGAGAAGGCGTTCCGCACCTGGAGGCGCTTCGACCCTCGGCGCGGAGCACCGCGCACGTGGCTCTGCCGGATCGCGCACTCCGCCGCCGTCGACTGGTTCCGCGCCGAGGCGCGGCGGCAGCGGCGGGAAGACGCATACGCGCGCGACGCGGCCGAGGTCGAGGAGTCGGTCTTCGCCGACGGCCTCTCGCCCGCGCTCGAGCACGCGCTGCGCACGCTGACGCCGGCCGAACGCGAGGTGGTGGCGCTGCGCGTGCTGCTCGAGCTCGACGGGCCGGCGGCGGCGCGCGTCCTGGGAATCAGCGCCACCGCAGTCTCGACGCGGCTCGGCCGCGCGTTGAAGCGACTCGAGGAGGAGATGGCCGATGTCGGCGTTTGAGATCGGAGCCGGTCGGCTCGAAGAGCTGCTCCGCGGCCAGGAGCCGCGGACGCAGGCCGAGGTACGGCAGGTGGCGCTGTTCGCGGAGCTGCGCGGTGGGGCGCTCCACGCTCCCGACGCGCTGCGCAGCCGTGTCCTCGCATCCGCGCCCGCGGCACGGCGCTCGTTCGCGCTCCGGCGGCCGCCCCGCCGGCTCGTGCTCGTCGCCGTGCCGCTCGCGCTGGCGGCGGCTGTCGCTGCCGCCGTCGTGCACGGGATCGTCGGCTCCGGTTCGGGGCGGGCCGACCGGGCGGCGCTGCAGGCGAACCTCCGTCTGCCTCGCTCGGTGGGGAAACATGCGGCGGCGGAGGCGTCGGCTCCCAAGGCGCTCCACGGCGGCGGCTCGTCCTCCTCGAACGGAGACTTCAGCACGGCCGCCAGCGGAAGCCTCGAGCAGAGCCTCAACGACAAGCTCACGCCGGTCGGGCCGATCCCGTCGACGAACCGGCTCGTCCACGCCGACGCCCGGCTCTCGGTGCAGGAAGACAGCGCGTCCGCTCTCTCGAGCGCGACCTCGCGCGCCACGCAGATCGTCGGCTCGCTCGGCGGCTACTCGCAGTCCGTCCAGTACAGCACCGCGCACGACGGCTCGGCCAGCGCGTTCCTCGACCTGCGCGTGCCGGTCGGGAGCGTCCAGAAGGCGGTCAACCGGCTGTCCGGCCTGGGCGCGCTCCTGAACGAGCAGACCTCGACGCAGGACCTCGAGCAGCAGCTGACGCAGCAGACGAACCAGATCATCGGGCTGCGGCGGACGATCGCCGCCTACGAGCAGGCGCTGCAGGATCCGTCGCTGCCGGCGGCGCAGCGGGTGATCCTGCAGGTGCGGCTGTCGAACGCGCGGCGCTCGCTGACCCAGATCCGCCGTTCGCGCAGCGGCACGATCTCCTCCGCCGCGACCGCCGACGTCTCGCTGACGCTGACGACGAAGCACGGCGCGGCTGCGATCCGCCAGAAGCGCGGGCGGCTCGGCCGGATGTTCCACGGCGCCGTCGGCTTCCTCGGGATCGAGGGGATCGTCGTCCTCTACGCGCTCGTGGTGCTCAGTCCGTTCATCGTCCTCGGCGGCCTCGGCTGGGCGCTCTGGCGCGAGCGGCGGCGCCGTGAAGAGCGGAGACTTCTCGCCGCCTGATCTGGTGAAATAGCGGCGTGCTCGCGGCCGAGCTCAGCACGGGACACGAGATCGCCCTGATCGTGGCGGCGGCGGCCTTCATCGCCTTCGCGCTCGGCTCCTCGTTCCTCGTGCCGCGCTACAAGCCGGACTTTCCCGGTCCCGCCGGGCTCAGCGTCTTCGTGATCGCGTCCCTCGCGCTGTTCGCGATGATGGTTCTGGCCATCAACTTCTTCGGTTGAGCCCGCTAACCTGTGACCGCCCGGAGAAGTGGCCGAGTGGCTGAAGGCGGCGCCCTGCTAAGGCGTTATGGGGCTGAATGGCTCCATCGAGGGTTCGAATCCCTCCTTCTCCGCTAGCGTGGCGCCGCAGCGCGCCGCGCCCCTGCGGAGGGGTGGCAGAGCGGTCGAATGCGGCGGTCTCGAAAACCGTTATCCGTCGTTAGGCGGATCGAGGGTTCAAATCCCTCCCCCTCCGCCTCCTGAGCCGAAACCGATGCGGGCGATCGAGTCGCGGGCGCCCGGGGCGAGACCCCGGGCTCAACCACAAAGTGCACCGAGACGCCCCGGGACCCCCCGGACCCCCTGACGCGCCCCCGGACCGGCGCGCGACCGGCGCGCGCCGGACGACCGGAGGGGATGACGAGCCCTTGTTTAGCGGTGGGCCTGCGCCTCGTCTAAAGCACAGGCCCCCACGCCGTTCAAAAGGGATCAGCCCCCAGTGAGCCGACAGTACTGGCGAATTCATCGCGCAGTCGGCACAGCGCCCGCAGCACCGTCTCCTCGCTGCGCGCGTCCAATTCCGCCGTCGGCTCGTCGGCGAGCACGAGCGGCGCCGCCCGCGCGGCGGCGGCGGCGATCGCGACCCGCTGCTGCTCGCCGCCCGACAGCGAGCCGGCGCGTTGTCCCTCACGCTGCACAAGGTCGAAGGCGTCGAGCGCCCGCTCTGCGGCGGCACGCTCGCCGGGCCGGCCCGCCAGCCGCAGAGCGAGGACGACGTTCTCGCGCGCGCTCAGATCCGGCCACAGGTTGCCGCCCTGGAAGACGATCGCTAGCTCACGTGCCCGGAACGCGGCCAGCTCCGCCTCGCTCAGTCTCGCCAGCGAGCGGCCGGATGCGACGACATCACCGGCCGAGGGCTCGTCCAGCCCCGCCGCGAGGTGCAGCGCGGTGCTCTTGCCTGATCCAGACGCCCCGAACAGCGCCACGAGCTCGCGCGGCTCGATCCGGAGGTCCAGCCCCCGCAGCGCGACCGTCTCGGCCGGGCCGGAGCGGAAGATCCGGAAGACATCGTGGAACTCGAGCGCACCGAACGTGATCTCCGCGCGGCACTCCGATTCCCGGTAGAGGCTCCTCAGCTCCACCGGAAGCTCTGGCTGATCACCCGGTAGGCGTCGACGTTGTCGACACCCAGTGGGCAGCCGAGATCGAGCACGGCGCGCCGGCCCTGCTTCCACAAGTAGTACTGGTCTACCGACAATGTCACCCGCTTTCCGGTCACCGGATTCGGCGCGCTCACCGTCTTGTAGACGACCTTGAACGCGGGCCGGCCGGCGAGCGTGATCGCCTGCGGCGCACCCTGCACCCGTGCCCCGGTCAGCGCGCGCGCGTCTGCCGTCACGCTTGCCCGCGTCCAGGCCCGCCCCTTCGCGACGACCGCGCGGATGACGTTGTTCTTATCCCGGAACGTCACGTTCGCGGCCGATCCCTGCTGTGCCCACCCCTCTGGGTACTTCATCGAGTAACCCGCGCGCGCGTTGCGGAAGCTGAGGAAGATCTGGTTGTCAGGGATATCGCCCGCGGCCGCCGACGCAGCCTCGGCCTAGAGCGCGCCGGCACCGGTTGTCGTCGCCGGAGGCGCAGTCACGGCCGCAGTCGTCGTGGCCGCGCCGACCGGGTTCGTCGCCGGGGCACCCGAGCGACCGCCGGAGCCACAGCCCGCAGCCGCTACTGCCACGCTCAGTCCGAGGACGATCGCACGAGTCCCGCACATGGGCACCAGTGTCCGCAGGGTGGGCTGAACGTCGTTCAGCCCAGAGACGTGCTCAGCCGTTCGCGCCGCCGCCCGCGTCCAGGCTGCAGACGCCGGTCTGGCCGTCGTACTGGACGTTGTCGGCGTTCGGGTTGATGCCCGCCTTCTGGCAGGCGGCGGCCTGCGCGGCGGCGTCGCCGTCGGACTCGGCCGTGTTGGTCTCGCCGGGGTTGTCCCGCTCGGAGCGGGTGCTCTCACGGCTCGCGGTCCGGAGCGTGGTCGCGTGTGAGCGTGCGTGCCGACTCACGGTCGCGTGCCGCACCGTGTGCGGAGCGCCGAGGGCCAGTGTGGCGCCGCCGGCAGCGATCGCCGCCAACGCGGCCAGCGATGCCGCGAGCTTGGTCAGTCGTCTCATGTGACCTCCTGGGTTGAACGTCGATGCGAGACGACGGTAGACGCCGTTGGGTGAACCTCCGGTGAAGCTGCAGACGATGTCGCCCCGGCCGCGAGGCTCCGGTGCGTCAGCTGCGCTCGGCCGCTTGCCTAAGTCGCGTCGCGGCGCCGTCGGCGGCGGTCGCGGCTGGGAGCGCGATGCAGACGTCTGCTCCGCCCCGTGAGCCGCGGGCGAGGGTGATGCTGCCGTCGTGTGCGTCGACGATGGCCTTGACGATCGCGAGTCCGAGCCCTGCGCCGCCGGTTGCGCGCGCCTGATCGGCTCGGCTGAAGCGTTCGAACGCGACCGAGACGAAGTCGTGCGGGAAGCCCGCACCCTCGTCGCGGACATAGATCGCGACGACCTCGTCCATGAGTGCTGCCTCCAGACGCACCGTGCCGGCACCGTGGCGGAGCGCGTTCTCGACCAGGTTCGAGAGCGCCTGCTCCAACCGGACGCGGTCCCCAGGGAGGTCGATGTCGGGAGCATTCACCTCGATCGCACGGCCTGTGTCCTCGGCCCGGCCGGCAAAGCGGGAGGCGACGTCCTCGAGCAGCCGGCGCGCCTCGATCTTCTCCCGTCTCAGCTCGAGCCGTCCTTCGTCGAGGCGCGCCAGCAGAAGCAGGTCCTCGGCGAGCTGGGAGAGCCGGTCGGCCCCTTCGCCGACCGACCGCAGCGCGCTGCGCAACTCCTTGTTGGCGCGCGGCGCCTCGAGCGCGAGCTCCACCTCCGCGCGCAAGAGAGCGAGCGGAGTCCGCAGCTCGTGGCTTGCGTCGGCGGCGAAGCTGCGCTCGCGAGCGACCCCCTGCTCGATCCGGGCGAGCATCGCGTTCAGCGTCTGCCCGAGCCGCGCCAGCTCGTCGCGGGCGCGGGGCACCGGCAGCCGCTCCGAAAGGCGTCGCTCGGAGATCGAGTCGGCCCGCGTGCGCATCCGCTCGACGGGGCGCAGGGCCGCCGCGGCGACCAGGTAGCCGACGATCGAGGCGAGTAGCAACGCGAGCGGCCCGCCGATCAGCAGCTCGCTCCTGAGATTCGCGAGCGTAGCGTCGCGGCTGCGCAGCGGCAGCCCGACGACGATGACCAGCCGCTGGTCCTGCGCGCTGACGTGGATCGCGAGCAGGCGGACGTCCACACCGAGCCGCCGCACCCGCGGGAGCAGCAGCGGCGCCGAGCGCGCCCGCGCCAGCTGCGCGCGGTCGAGCAGCGGCCGCTGCCCGAGGCCGCGCGTCTGGTCGAAGATCCGGCCGCGTGCGTCGAGCGCCTGCGCGAACTCGTCCCCCGACACGGAGATCGGCGGAGGCTCCGCCAGACCGCCACCGCTCTCCTGCTGCTGTCCGTCGCCGCCGTGCACCTGCTGCACGAGCGTGGCCGCGTCGGCAGCGCGCGTCCGCAGCGACTGGTTCAGCGTCCGATCGAGCGAGGTCGCGAAGTGCTGGTAGAGCAGGTAGCCGCCGCCGCCGATCACGAGCGCCATCGCAGCCGCGAACGCGAGCGTCAGACGGGCCCGGATCGGCATACGGCTCATCCGCCGTCCGCGCGCAGCCGGTAGCCGCCGCCGCGCACCGTCTCGATCGACGAGCGCCCGAACGGACGGTCGACCTTCTCGCGCAGATGCCGCACGTGCACCGTGACGACGTTGGAGCGGTTGTCGTAGTTCATGTCCCAACCGTGACAGAGCAGCTCGTAGCGCGACACCACCTCGCCCGGCCGGCGCATCAACAGCTCCAGCAGCGCCAGCTCCTTCGCCGAGAGCGCCACCTCCGTCTTCCCCCGCCAGACCCGCTGCGTCGCCGGATCCAGCCGCAGATCGCCCACCGCCAGCACCGCCGGCCGCTCCGGCGCACCACGACGAACGAGCGCGCGCAGCCGCGCCCGAAGCTCCGCCAGCGAGAACGGCTTCGTCAGGTAGTCGTCCGCGCCCACGTCGAGCCCGTGCACGCGATCGGCGACCGCGTCGCGCGCGGTCAGCAGCAAGACCGGCGTCCAGACGCCGTCCGCGCGCAGGCGCGCGCAGGTGTCGAAGCCGTCCAGACCGCGAAGCATCACGTCGAGCACGATCGCGTCGTAGGGCTGCGCCCTCGCCATCCACAGCGCCTCGTCCCCCGACACGGTCAGATCCGCGGCCCCGCCCCGCTCCGAGAGCGCACGCCGAAGCAGCGGCCCCAGCTTCGGATCGTCCTCGACGACCAAGGTCCGCATACCCCCAAGGGTGCCACCGCCGAGGTGAAGCCGGTGTGAACCCGGCCGGCCGAGAGGAAGGCGGCGCCGGCGAGAACTCGAGCAGGCTGCCGAAGTGCGTTCGGGTGCCGGCTCCTGCGTTGCGACCCCGCGGGTCGCGACGAAGCCGTTCACCTTCGTCTCGCCGTGCGGTCCTGTCGGAGGATCGACACGTGATCCCGCGCTATCGGACCTCGCGTGGGGATCGGTCAAGCGTTGGTTTGGCTGCCGCCGCGACAGGGTGGACCGGAGATCGTTCATGATTGCCGGGCTGTGCGGCGCGCATGGGTGATCGGTGCCATTGCTGTTATCGCCTCCGCGGCGGGTCTAGCCGTCCCGTCCCCCGCCAATGCTGGCGCTGGGAGGTTGGCGTTCTACTCGCTGTACCGCGATCTCGGCGTCCCGGCGCGGCCGCACTTTCGTGTCTTCGTGGTGGACGACTTCTCGGTCGGCGATCTGCGCCGGTTGGAGTCCGTGGCGGCGGTGGGGCTGCTGGTTCCTGGCGTAGGTGCTCTCACCAACCGTCACGTGGCGCTGGAGTCGCTGGTTCGGGCAGAAGACGTCAACCCTTACTTGAAGGTTGCTCCGAGGCGGACTCCTATGCTGCGCGTCGTCCACCGAGACACGTTGTGGCCGCTGCCGCGCGGAAACGTCGTCATCCTCGCCCTGCCTTCGGGTGGCCCGCTGCGGACGAACGAGACGAGGTATCCGATCGCCGTGATCGGGGGCGGTTACCGCGGGTTGCTGACGTCTGCCACGACTCGGATCCCGGGGCTCGTCTCGATCGTGGACGTCGCACCGATGGCGCTCGGCCACCCTCGCTCCGCTCTCGGCTATTCGCGTACGACGGACCCTGTGCCGCAACTGCGGCTGCTTGACGGCCAGATCGGGGCGAACGATCGACTGAAGATGACGACGATGATCATCCTCGCCTGCACGCTCGTCCTGCTCGCGGTGATACTGCCGTCGGCGGCGCTGCCGGCGGTGCTCGCCGCGCTCGCTGTCAACCTGGTCGCCGGCGCTGCCCACGTCGCGAACGAGCCGCTGCTGGTGGCGATGATGTTCCTCGGCGCGATCCTCGGCGGCGTGCTGATCGCCCGCCTTTGCACGGTCGAGCGACAGCTACTCGCTGCAATCCTCGCCATCCTGCTGGTGTATGCAGTGCTGATGGCCCTCCGACCAGCCTGGGTGGCGATCACGCCGCTCGGCCCGACCCAGAACGCGCGCTTCTGGGGGATCGGAAACCAGCTCGAAACTCTTCTCGTCGCTCCCGTCGTGGCCGGAGCTGCGATCGCCTCGAGATGCTACGGCCTTGGGGGTTTCGGAGCCTTCGCGCTGCTCGCCTTGGTGATCGTCACCGACAACCGGCTGGGTTCGGACGGAGGCGGCGCCATCGTGTTCGGTGTCGCGCTCGCTTTCCTCGGCTCCCGCGAGCTCCGGCTCGGCTGGCGCGGCTGCCTGACGCTGTTGCTCCTCGATGCAGCAGCGGTGATCGCGATCATCGAGCTCAACCTCGGCGTTCCGGGCAGCGATCATCTCCGTAGCGCATTCTCCAACGGCATCCCCGGTCTCCTCGCGGTAGTCGCCAACCGGCTCCCCCTCGCCTACACCCCCGCGCTCAAGCAGTGGCCGCTGCTCGTCCCGCTTGCCCTCGCCCTGCTCGCCGTCTACATGCTCGCGCTCAGGGCAGCCGAACGACACTCACGGGACCTCCTGCTCGCAGCCAGCCTCGCGCTCATCGTGTCTCTCCTCGTCAACGACTCCGGCACGTATGAGATCGCCGGCGGAATCGCCGTCCTCGCCGCGCTCGCCCGAGCCAGCACGCGTAGTCAGGAAACCAGCCTGGCCAGCTCGTAAAACGCAGGCACCCCCACAGCCACCAACACCAGAACGTTCAGCAAACGGTCAAACCGGCGCCGACGGATGTTCACCGCGGAGAGCCTACCGCCGCCGAGCGACCCAAAGGAGCCGACAGACGCCAAGCGACGCGGCCTGCAGCAGCGTGCCTCTCCTCCCGGCGGGACTTAACCGACCGGTTGACGGCGTGACGACCTTCGGGCATCAGGACTAAAGCGGCCTCGACTCGTAGGAGCCCGACGAACGGCGAGTCGTCCTCCTCTTCGAACGGCACGATGTCGAGGAGGCGTAAGCGGCGACCGTTGCCGAACAGGATCTCCTCGCCCGGCTTGAACCATCACCGCGTTGGTCGCCTCGCCGAGGTCGTCCCCGTCTGGCGTGTGGAGCCCGTAAACATACGCCTCTCTCTGCGAGTGCGGCTGCATGAAGATGGTGGAACTCCCGCTCACCGCGTACGACGCGGAGGGCGCGTGGCTCGAGGGCCACCGACAGCCGGGGGTTTCCAGCTAGATCAGGGGCTGAGCCCGCAGCTCGAGCTCTTCGATTGGGACGACGTGGCGGCGTAGGTCGCGCCTCGCGTGCCGGATGGGCACCCGGATCGAGGGTTCAAATCCCTCCCCCTCCGCCTCGCGTCTGCCGCCCGATACCCTGGGCGGCCTCGGAGAGGTGTCCGAGCGGTCGAAGGAGCGCGACTGGAAATCGCGTGGGTGCCGAAAGGTGCCTCGAGGGTTCAAATCCCTCCCTCTCCGCTCAACTGGACATGTCCGGTAGCGGCTACCGGACATGTCCCTTCAAGCCAGTCGGAGCTGCCAGCCCGCGACCTGCTCGACGACGGCGAAGCCGAGCGTCCCGTACACGGCGATCACCGCGGGCGCGTCGCCCCACGAGTCGAGGTCGATCGGGCCGGGGCCGAGCTCGGCGCAGGCACCGAGCAGCAGGCGCGCGTAGCGCGCCGGTTCGCGCGCGGCCGCCACGACGCCGGGGCCGTCGGCGAGGCGCTCCGCCGGGAAGACCGTGCAGAGCCCGGCGGGCTCGTCCCGCTCGTAGAGACCGAGGACGACGGTCCCTGGCGGGGGTTCGGCGTCCGGCGTGACGCGCTTGTGGCCCCAGAGGCCGCGGAAGGCGGCGTCCTGCGTCCGCGCGAAGTGCGCCGGCTCGAGGCGAGGCAGCGGCTCGCCCGGCGGCGGATTCTCCGCCCGCAGGCGGGCGTAGCCGGGAAAGCGTTCGAAGCCGAGCGCCGCGAGGTCCGCGTTCGCGTGCAGCCAGAGCAACTCGGCGCGCTGTTCGCGCGCGCGCTCGATCCACGTCTCGGGCGGCTCGTCCCGGAGCTCGGCCTCGAGGACGTGTCGGCCGTCGGAGGAGATCGCTTCGAAGAACTCGCTCAGTCGCCGATCCTGCGCGCGTCCTCCAGCACGGCGTCCACGATACTTCGCGGTGATGCCGTCGCCGTTCGTCGAGCTCGAGGTCGGGGACCGCGCCGTGAAGGTCACGAACCCGGACAAGATCTTCTTCCGCACCCGCGGCGAGACGAAGCTCGACCTCGTCCGCTACTACCTCGCGGTCGGCGAGGGGATCGTGCGCGCGCTCTACGAGCGGCCGACGCAGCTGAAGCGGCACCCGGACGGCGCCGAGGGCGAGGCGATCTACCAGAAACGCGTGCCGCAGCACCGACCCGACTGGATCGAGACCGCGACCGTCACCTTTCCCTCCGGCCGCACCGCGGACGAGCTCTGCGTGACGGAGGTCGCGCACGTCGCCTGGGCGGCGAACCTCGGCACGATCGACTTCCACCCCTGGCCGTCGCGGCGGCGGGACGTCGAGCATCCCGACGAGCTGCGGATCGACGTCGACCCGCAGCCGGGGACGGGGCTCGCCGAGGCGAAGCAGGTCGCCGCCGTCGTGAAGGAGACGCTCGACGAGCTCGACTTCACCGGCTGGCCGAAGACCTCGGGCAACCGCGGCATCCACATCGCGTGCCGGATCGAGCCGAAGTGGGGCTTCCGCGAGGTCCGCCGCTGCGCGCTCGCCTTCGCGCGCGAGGTCGAGCGTCGCGCGCCCGGCCTCGTCACGACCGCATGGTGGAAGGAGGAGCGCGGCGAGACCGTCTTCATCGACTACAACCAGAACGCGCGCGACCGCACGATCGCGTCCGCGTACTCGGTGCGCGCTCGACCGGACGCGACGGTATCGGCGCCGTTCCGCTGGGAGGAGCTCGACGACCTCGAGACGGAGGACTTCACGCTGGCGACCATGCCGGCGCGGTTCGCCGAGCTCGGCGACGTCCAGGAGCGGATCGACGACGCGGTCTGCGACCTGCGGAAGCTGTTCGAGTGGGTCGAGCGCGAGGAGGCGGCCGGGGTTGGGGAGGCACCGTATCCGCCGAACTTCCCGAAGATGCCGGGCGAGCCGAAACGCGTCCAGCCGTCGCGCGCGAGGAAGGCCTAGCTCAGCAGGTCCTCGACCGCGAGGTCGTCGGGGCTGCGCGGCGGGCGCACCTCGCGCCAGGTGCACTGGCCGGGATCCTTGTCCGGCCGGAGGCGGAGCAGCCGCGTCCCGTGGCGGAAGCGATGCTTCTCGAGCTTGTCGTAGCGCACCTCGACGACGAGCTCGGGCCGCACCGCCGCCTCCTCCAGCTCGCCGGTGCCCCAGCGGTTGGGCTCGCTGAAGCGGCGGTCGTTCGCCTCGTCGAGGAGCGGCAGCACCTTCGCAGCGATATCCGACTGGTTCTTCGCGCCGACGGCGCAGGAACCGACGTAGTCCAGGTGGCCGTCGTCGGCGTAGAGGCCGAGCAGGAGCGTGGCGATCGTCTCGCGGCCGCCCTTCTTCCAGCGGACGCCGGCGACGACGCAATCGGCCGTCCTGTGCGGCTTGACCTTGACGACGCCGTCGCGCGAGCCGGGGAGGTAGGGGAGGCCGAGGCGCTTCGCGACGACGCCGTCGAAGCCGGCGGCGGTCAGCGTCCGCAGCCACTCGCGCCCCTGCTCGACGTCGTCCGAGACCGGCGAGAGGGGGGAGCCGCCCCAGGCCCTCTCCAGCTGCGCGCGCCGCTTCTCGATCGGCCGCTCGTGCACGGGCGTCCCCTTCCAGAGCAGGAGGTCGAAGGCGACGAACCTCGCCGGCGTCTCGGTCGCGAGCCGGCGGACGCGGCTCTCGGCCGGATGGAGCCGCATCTGCATGGCGTCGAAGTCGAGCTCGCCGCCGCGCATGATCACGATCTCGCCGTCGAGTGCGGAGTGCGGCGGCAGCAGCTCCCCGACCTCGCACAGCTCCGGGAAGTAGCGGAGCAGCGGGCGGCCGTTCCGCGACCAGAGGCAGAGCTCGCCGCCGTCGTTCTCGAGCACGCCGCGGAAGCCGTCCCACTTCGGCTCGTAGCGCCAGCCGCCCTGGGCGGGAAGGTCCCGGACCAGCTCCGCCTCCATCGGCGGGAAGGGGACGTTCGGACCGGGTGCGTCTGCCATGCTCCGAGCCTAATGCTCGACGGCGAGTGGAACGTGCAGCCGCTGCCGGGAGTCCGGAAGCGGATCGCGGAGAACCGCGGCGAGACGATCGTCGGCGGCGTCCTCCGCTTCGCGTTCGACGTCCGCGGGCTCGAGCTGCACTATCGCGGGCCTCTGTCGGGTCTCGTGGACCTGCTCGAGCCGGACGGCGACGGGTATCGCGGACGCGCGACGCTCTTCGGCCGCACCGTGGGCGCCTTTCGCCTCGTGCGCAAGTAGATTCGCGGCATGAGACGGGTGGTCGTCACGGGGCTCGGAGCGGTCACGCCGATCGGCGGCGATGCGCCGTCCACCTGGCGCGCCGCGCTTGCCGGGGAGAGCGGGATCGACTTCATCCGCTCGTTCGACGCGAGCGAGTTCCCGGTCCGGATCGCGGCGGAGGTGAAGGACTTCGACCCGGCCGCCGTCGCCTCCGCGAAGGACGTGCGGCGGCTCGACCGCAACGTCCTGCTCGCGCTCGGCGCCGCTCGCGAGGCCGTCGCCGACGCCGGTCTCGACGGTGCCTACCAGCCCGACCGCGTCGGGATCCTGTTCGGGACGGCGATCGGCGGCTTCCTCGGGATCATGGAGCAGGCGGAGGTGCTGCGCGAGCGCGGGCCCCAGCGCGTGGCGCCGACATTCCTCCCGAACGTCCTGGTCGACACGGCGAGCGGCCAGCTCGCGATCTCGCTCGGCTACCGCGGCCCCAACTACGCGCCCGTCTCGGCCTGCGCGACCGGATCCACGGCAGTCGGAGAGGCGGCGGAGCTGATCCGGCGCGGCGACGCCGACGCCGTCCTCGCCGGCGGTGCCGAGGCGTGTCTCCATCCGCTGATCCTCGCCGGCTTCTGCGCGATGCGCGGTCTCGCCGCCGAGGACGAGAACCCGCCGCGCGCCTCGCGGCCGTTCGACGCGACCCGCGCCGGCTTCGTGATGGGGGAAGGGGCGTGCGTGCTCGTGCTCGAGGAGCTGGAGGCGGCGCAGCGGCGAGGCGCGCCCGTGTACGCCGAGATCCTCGGTTACGGCATGTCGAACGACGCGCACCACCTCGCACAGCCGGATCCGGAGTCGGTCGGGGTCGCGGAGATGATGCGGCGCGCGCTCGACCGCTCGAGCATCGAGCCGGAGCGGGTCGGATACGTCAACGCCCACGGCACCTCGACGCCGCTCGGCGACGCGGCCGAGACGAAGGCGATCAAGGAGGTCTTCGGCGAGCATGCCTACCGGCTCGCGATCTCGTCGACGAAGTCGATCACAGGCCACTGCTTCGGGGCCGCCGGCGCCATCGAGGCGATGATGTGCGTCCTTGCCGTCCGCGAGGGCATCCTCCCGCCGACGATGAACTACGTCCATCCGGATCCGGAATGCGACCTCGACTACGTGCCGAACGAGGCGCGCCGCGTGCAGGTCGAGGTGGCGCTCTCGAACGCGATGGGCCTCGGCGGCCACAACGGCTGCGTTCTCGTCGGGAGGGTGGAGTGAGCTACGACTTCGACGAAGTTCAGCGCTACGCGGAGGCGCACACGACGCCGCCGCTCGAGCCGCTGCGCCGGCTCGGCGAAGAGACGGAGGCGACGCAGGAGACGCCGCAGATGTCGGTCGGCGCGAACGAGGGCGCATTCCTCCGCTTCCTCGTCTGGCTGAAACGACCGCAGCGCGTGCTCGAGATCGGCGTCTTCACCGGCTGGTCGTCGATCGAGATGGCCCGGGCGCTGCCGGGGGGCGGGAGGATCGTCGCCTGCGACGTGAACGAGGAGACGACGGCGGTCGCGCGGCGCTACGCCGAGGAATGCGGCGTGGCCGACCGCATCGACTACCGCGTCGGCGACGCGCGCGAGACGATCGCGTCGCTCGAGAGCCCGTTCGACCTCGTCTTCATCGACGCCTGGAAGCCCGACTACGTCGACTACTACGAGCTCGTGCTGCCGAAGCTCGCGCCGGAAGGGCTGATCCTCGCCGACAACACGCTCGCAGCGCTCGAGGACAACGAGGGGATCGCGCGCTTCAACGAGCACGTGCTCGCGGACGGTCGCGTCGAGAGCGTGCTCGTCCCGATCCGCGACGGCGTGACGATGATCCGGAAGGTCTGACGATGGAATGGGAAGGCCCGCCCGCGCCGTACCGGATCGAGACGGAGCGGCTCGTGATCCGCTGCTACGACCCGGTCGACGCGCCGCTGATGAAGGACGCGATCGACTCGAGCCTCGACCACCTGCGCGAGTGGATGCCGTGGACCGCCGACGAGCCGCAGACGATCGAGGAGAAGGTGGCGCTGATCAGGCGCTTTCGCGCCGCCTTCGACTCCGGCGACAACTTCGCGTACGGGATCTTCGCCCAGGGCGACCGGGTTCAGCTCGGCGGCAGCGGGCTCCATCCGCGGATCGGGCCGGGCGGCCTGGAGATCGGCTACTTCGTGCGCGCGGACGCGACCCGCCGGGGGTTCGCCACCGAGACCGCCGCGGCGCTGACGCGGGCCGGGTTCGAGATCTGCGAGGCCGACCGGATCGAGATCCGGATCGAGCCGCGCAACGCAGCGAGCCTCGGCGTCCCGCGCAAGCTCGGCTTCGCCGAGGAGGCGACGCTGCGGCGGCGCCTGCCCGCCGGCGAGGGCGAGGCGCTGCGCGACGTCACGATCTTCACCATGTTCCGCGAGGACTTCGACCCGTCGATCGCGCCGACGCTACGCGCCTTCGATGCGCTCGGGCGTCAGCTGCTCTAACGACTCGAGAACGACGTCGGCCGCGGCGAGCGCCTCCTCGTCCGGCGGGTAGCTCGGGTTCGGGATCGCGATCACGCGCATGCCGGCGGCTTTCGCCGACCGGATGCCCGCGTGCGAGTCCTCGACCGCCGCGCACCGCTCCGCTGCGACCCCGAGCCGCCGCGCCGCCTCGACGTAGACGTCGGGAGCCGGCTTGCCGCGCTCGACCTCCTCCGAGGAGACCGTCACGCGGAAGCAGTCGGTCAGCCCTGCGAGCGCGAGCACCTCCTCGAAGATCCGGCGGTTGGAGGACGAAGCGAGCGCGAGCGGGAGCCCGGCCGCGGTACGGCGTACGGCCTCGGCCGCTCCCGGCAGCAGCGGCAGCTCGCGCCGGTACGCCTCGAGCATGAGCGCGACGACGTCTCGGTTGATCTCCTCCGGCTCGGCCGGGACGCCCGCCTCCGCGTGGAGGTAGCCCGACCACTCCGGCGCGCTCATGCCCATCATCGCCCGCTGCACCTGCTCGTCGTAGCGGCCGCCTCGCTCGCGGACGTAGCGCTCGCGCACGGCGTCCCAGACCTCCTCCGACTGGATGAGGACGCCGTCCAGATCGAACACGGCCGCGTCGATCACGGAGGGAACTGTAATTTCCGGGCCGTGCCGGCCATCTCTTCAGCGATGGCGGACGACCGAGACCGGTTCGAGCGGATCTTCCGGGAGCACTTCCGGCCCGTGCTGCGGTTCGCCGCGGCGAGGATCGATCCCGAGCGGGCGAAGGACGTCGCGGCGGAGACCTTTCTCGTCGCGTGGCGGCGACTCGATGAGGTTCCGGAGGAGCCGCGGCCGTGGCTGTTCGGCGTCGCCCGGCGGGTGATCGCCGGCCAGTTCCGCTCGCAGTCGAGACGTGAGGCTCTCCACACGCGGCTGCAGGATCCCGGCGACGGCGCAGTCGATCCCGCGACGGCGTTCGCGGACCGCGACGAGGCGCTCGCCGCGTTCGCGACGCTCGGAGAGCGAGACCGTGAGGTGCTCCGGCTCGTGACGTGGGACGGGCTGAGTAACGCCGAGGCGGCGGAGGTCCTCGACGTCACACGGCTCGCCTTCGCCGTCCGCCTGCACCGGGCGCGACGGCGGCTGGAGCGGACGCTCGAGCCGGAATCGCTCTCGTCCGCCCCGCAGAAGACAGGAAGGAGGCACGTTGATGCGCACTCGTGACGCAATGGAACGGCTCGAGGCCGCCGGTCGGCCGCTGCTCGCCGACGCGGACTCGCTCGTCGGCGACGGCGACGCGGAGCGGATCCTCGAGCGGATCGTCGCCAACGATCGGAGGCCGCGCCACACTCGCGCGGGTCGCCGCCTGCGGCCTGCGGCGTTGCTCGCGGGCGCGGGTCTCGTTGCCGCGGCAGTCGCGGTTGCCGCGACGGGCGCCTTCCGCAGTGCGAGCCACCGCTCTATCGGCTTGAGCGGCGCGAGGCTCGAGCTGGCCGGCTACCGGTTCAGGACGCCGGCCGGCTTCAAGGAGGAGACCAGCTCATGCGGACCGACGAACGACTTCAACGGATTCGCTGCGGCCGCGTCTGCCGACGGGGGCTGCCTCGAGGCATTCGTCATGTTCTCGTCGCGTGGCTCGGCCGTCCCGGCCGGCGCCGATTCCGTCATCGTCGGCGCCTACCAGGGCTATTTCGTCTCTGCGGACGCCTCACAGCAGGCGAGCCTCTATGTCGTATTGCCTACGGTCGGAGAGTTCGTCAAATGGCAGGCCCTCGTGCTCGACGCGCGAGGACTGACGGAGGATCAGCTCGTCGCGGTCGCCGAGTCCGGCCTCCCGCGGGATCCACAGGCCGCCTCGACGATCGGGCCCACTTAGACCGAGTGGTACGCGCTCTCGCGGTAGACGAGGGCGTGGTGCGAGGGGCCGTGCGCGACCGAGAGGAGGTCGGCGACGAAGAACGTGTGGTCGCCGGCGTCCGTCTCGGCTCGCGTCTCGGCCTCGATCCAGCCGAGCGCGCCGTCGATCAGCGGCGCGGCCGTTCCTTCGCGGGTGGGCACGCCCTGCCAGTGGACGATCGGCGGATAGCCGGCGGCGAACCGGCGTGCGAGCTCCTCCTGCTCCGCGCCGAGCAGGCTGACGGCGAACCGCCCCGCTTGCCGCAGCAGCTCGTAGCACGACGCCTCCTTGCCGATCGAGACGCCGATCAGCGGCGGCTCGAGCGAGAGCGAGACGAGCGACGAGACCGTGACGCCCATCCGGTCGCCTTCGAAGTCGACGCTGAGGATGGAGACGCCGTGCGGCCACAGCCGCATCAAGGCCCGCAGCTCCTCTCCCGTAGGCACGAGCGCGAACGCTACAGATGCGTCAGCGCAGCGACCGCTTCGTCTGCTCGCCGATCCAGGCGATCGCGAGCGCGGCCGCCGTCGAGGTGAAGAAGACGAGGTGCGCCCAGTGGAGCCAGTTCGCCGGGTCGTAGTGGTGCACGGCGAGCGACCCCAGGGCCGGCACGACGACGATGAGCCAGATCGCGAGGGCGATGTGGCGGTTGCGGTGGGCGAGGTACGCGCTGAAGCGCGCGATCCGGCCGCGCGCCTCGAGCCATCTGCTGTGCGACCCCGGTCCGAGCATCGGCGGGGCAGGGTAGCCGCGATCCGAGGCGCCCGCTCGCCGAAGCGGCGGGGGAGGGATTCGAACCCTCGGGCCCGTCAGGGCTCAGCGGTTTTCAAGACCGCCCCGATCGACCGCTCCGGCACCCCGCCGCGACGTCTAGTGTCGCAGCCGTGGCGACGACGGCACGGCAAGCGGTTTCGAGGAGGTATGGCTGACGCAGGCGAAGACGCGCGTCGCCGAGACGTGCCTGGGCGAGCGCGCTACGGAGTGACGCGCTCGGGCGCGCCGTACTGCTTCAGCACGTCCGGAACGTCGCCGAGGAAGTTCTCGAGGATCGCGAGCGCCATCCGGTCGACGACCGCAGTGCCGTTGAGCATGTGCAGCGGCTCCGGCTTGGAGCCGTCGCGGTAGCGGATCCCGAGCCGACGCGCCTGGAAGTCCGTCGTGTTCGAGACCGACGCGGTCTCGCGGTAGCGGCCCTGGCTCGGGAACCAGATCTCGACGTCGTACGTCTTCGCCGACGCCGCCGACATGTCCCCGGCGGGGAGGACGACGACGCGGTAGGGAACGCCGAGCTCGCCGACGAGCTCCTCCGTGTTCGCGAGCAGGCGCTCGTGCTCGTCCCACGAGTCCTCGGGCAGCGTGAGCGAGAACTGCTCCACCTTGTTGAACTGGTGGACACGAAACATCCCCCGCGTGTCCCTGCCCGCGGCGCCCGCCTCGCGGCGGAAGCAGGGCGAGAACGCGACGTAGCGGAGCGGGAGCGCGTCCGCGTCGAGGATCTCGCCGGCGTGGAGGCTCGACACCGGGATCTCGGCCGTCCCCGAGAGGTAGAGCCCGTCGGCCGGAACGGCGTACACGCTGTCTTCGTCGGAAGGGAAGTGTCCCGTTCCAATGAGCGCCTCCTCGCGCACGAGCACGGGCGGCAGCACGGTGAGGAAGCCCTTCTCGGCGAGCCGGTCGAGCGCGTAGCGGTAGAGCGCGAGCGCGAGCCGGCCGGTGTCGCCGATCCAGTAGCCGAAACGCGCGCCGCTCATCCGCGCCGCCCGCTCCATGTCGAAGCGGCCGAGCTCGAGGCTCTCCTTCGGCTCGGCCAGCTCGGGTGGATCGCCGACGACTCGCTCGACCCGGACGTCTTCCTCGGTCGCGCCGTCGGGGACGTCGTCGGCGGGCGGGTTCGGGATCCGGAGGCTGACCTCGTCGCGCGTCGCCTCGGCCTCGACGAGCTCGCGCTCCGCCGTCTGGAGTTCCTCCTTGATCCCGCGCAGCTCCTCGAGCTGCTCCGGCGCCGGCTTGCCCTGGACCTTGGTGCGCGAGCGGAGGTCGTCCACCCGCGGGACGAGCTTCCGCCACGTCTCGTCGAGGGCGAGCCAGGCGTCGAAGGAGTCGGCAGCGCCCTTGCGTGCGAGGCGGCGCCGGTACTCGTCCGGCCCGCTGCGGGCGGCGCGCGCGTCGATCACGCGAGGGAGTCTAGGTATGCCTCGAGCAAGGCGGCCACGCCTTCGTCCTCGACGGCCGGGACGACGAGATCGGCGCGCGCGAGCACGTCGGCGTGGGCGTTCGCGACGGCGACGCCGAAGCCGGCCCAGTCGAGCAGCTCGCGGTCGTTCTCGCCGTCGCCGCACGCGACCGTCTCCTCCTGCCGGAACCCGAGCCGCTCGGCGACGAACGCGAGCCCGCTGCCCTTGCTCACGTCCGGGTGCGCGAACTCGAGGAAGTGCGGCAGCGACTTCGAGATGAAGAGCCGGCCCGCGAACTCCGGCTTCAGGCGCGCCTCGAGCTCGTCGAGGGCGTCGGGGTCGCCCACGGCGACGAGCTTCGTCGGCGGGTCGCGCAGCCATTCGCGGAGATCGCCGACGACGTGCATCCCAACCTGGTTGAGGTCAGCGTAGGCGTGCGCCTCCGGCGTCGCCGCCGCGACGTACAGCTCGTCGTCGACGTACGCGTTGATGTGGAAGCCGGCGCCGATGACTGCGTCGAGCGCCTCGTGTGCAGGCTCGAGGGCGATCGGGACGTGACGGAGGAACTCGCCGCTCGCGGGCTCGGCGACGAGCGCGCCCTGATAGCAGACGACGGGATCGTCCAGGCGCGCAGCCTGGAGGAACGGCCGCACGGACTGGAACATCCGGCCGGTGACGACGATCACGTGCGCTCCTCTGTCTCGCACTCGCGCGATCGCCGCGATCGTCCGCGGACGCAGCACGCGGTCGGCCGCGATCAGCGTCCGGTCGAGGTCGCAGGCGAAGGCTGCGACGGGGCGCGGGAATCCCGCCGGGAGCTCGACGGCTACGGCGCCTTGCCGCCGGTGGAGGTCACGACGAACGCGGCGACGTTCGCGATCTGCTGCGTGCCGAGCGTCTTCTTGAAGGCCGGCATCTGCGCGCCGCCGTTCGTCACCTGCGCGGTGACGGCACGGTAGTCGGGCTTCAGCTGGTCGAGGTTCGGGCCGACGGTGCCGGTCGAGTGGGCCGCCGCGAGCGTGTGGCAGCCCGTGCAGCCGGCGCTCGTGAAGACGGTCTTCCCGACCTTCGCGTCGCCCTTGACGTGAAAGGCGGGGACGATCGGGAACTTCGGCGCCGCCGGACCCTTGCCGACCTGCGTCAGCGGCGTCGGCGAGATGACGCCCTCCGAGCCGCAGCCCGCGAGCACGGCGGCTCCCAGCAGCGCGGCGGCGATGACTGCTCCGGGACGACCCACCGCGCGGCACTCTAATGAACCCCTAAGACCCGGCGTGCGGGAACCGGCGAGGCGCGACCGCCGAGTACCATTCGGCCCATGAAGCGCAGGTCGTTCGGCCGTGACAGGGGACTCTCGCTCCGGATGCTCTTCACGAGCGGGCTGCTCGGCCTGCTCTACGTCGCCTTCGCAGTGGTTCTCTTCAGCGTCCTGAAGGTGGGCCTCGCGCCGATGCTCGTGATCGTCGTCGGCATCGCGTTCTTCCAGTACTACACGTCCGACAGGCTCGCGCTCGCTGCGTCCGGCGCGAAGGTCGTGGAGCGGGAGCAGGCGCCCGAGCTGCACGCGGTGATCGAGCGGCTGTGCGCGATGGCGGACCTGCCGAAGCCGCGGGTGGCGATCATCGACACGGACGTCCCGAACGCGTTCGCCACCGGCCGAAACCCGCAGCATGCGGCGATCGCGGTGACGACGGGGCTGTGGCGGCGGCTCGAGCCGCAGGAGGTCGAGGCGGTGCTCGCGCACGAGCTCTCGCACGTGGCGAACCGTGACGTCCTGATCATGACCGTGGCGAGCTTCTTCGCGATGCTCGCCGCGATGCTGACCCGCTGGGGCATGTTCTTCGGGATGTGGGGCGGCGGCTTCGGAGGCGGCTACGGCGGCAACCGGAACAACAACAACCAGGGCGGCGTCCCGATCTGGCTGATCGTCACCCTCGTCGCGCTCGTCACCTACGCGATCAGCTTCATCCTCATCCGCACGATCTCGCGCTACCGCGAGTACGCCGCCGACCGCGGCTCCGCGCTCATCACCGGCGCCCCCGAGAACCTGATGAGCGCGCTCCAGAAGATCGCGAGCGGCATCACCCAGATCCCGCAGCGCGACCTGCGCGAGGTGGCCGGGATGAACGCGTTCTTCATCGTGCCGACCAACTGGCGCTCGCAGATGAGCGAGTGGATGATGGATCACCCGCCGCTCGAGAAGCGCCTCGCGGCCCTCGCGGCGATCTCGCGCGACATGGGCAAGGCTGTCGGATAAGCCCGGGAAGCCGGAGGCTTCCCCGCTATATCGGCGCGTCGTAGAGCGCGAGCCACTTGCCGAGGTCGGGCTCGATCGGCAGCTCGGGCTCGAGCTTCGCCTTCAGCTCCAGCTCCCGGGCGTTGTCGCGCTCCTGGCCGCCGGTGGGGACGAACGGCCAGAACGTGCCCGTCTTGAAGCCGTAGATCCAGTAGACGGCATGGGCGCCGCCGTCGAAGCGGAACGGGGCCGCGAGCAGCTGCCCGCCGAAGCCGCGTGCCTGGAGCTCGGAGGCGAGCGCGTGGACGGCGGTCACCTGGTCCTCGAGGTCGGGATCGCGCACGATCAGCCACTCGAAGCCGAACGAGTCGGTCTTGCGGTCCAGCGTCGAGCCGCCGCTCGCTGCGACGCCCTGCAGCAGCTCCTGGATGTCCTTCTCGGCCTGCGCGAACTCGCCCGCCGAGAGCGGCTTGAAGACGGCCGCGGCGACGCCGGCCGGCTTGAGATCGCACTCGGTGTCGAGCGTGACCGCAGCGGTGGAGAGGGCGAACAGCCGCTCGCCGGCCGGCTCCTCGAGCTTCCTGCGGCCGAAGAGGATGTCCCCGAGTCGGGTCAGGACTCCTGTGCTTCCTCTGCCGGCGCCGGCTCGGCCGCGGGCTCGTCGGCCGAGGCGATCTCCTTCGGCGCGCCGCCGGAGCCGACCTCGGCCTTCAGCTGCGCGAGCTCGTCGTCGACCTGCGAGGACGACGAGATCTGCGCGAGCTCACGGTCGAGCTGCGTCTGGTCGCCGGCGGTGAAGTCCTCGAGGGCGCCCGACGCCGTGAGCTCGTCGATCGCCGAGGCCCGCGCCTGGAGCTCCTCCGTCTTGTCGCGCGCGCGCTGGATGGCGAGGCCGGTGTCGTTCATGTGCTTCCCGATCCCCGTCGCGGCCTCGCCGATCCGCACCTGCGCGTCGGCGGCCGAGTACTGCGCCTTGAGGACCTCCTTCTGCGAGCGGAACGCCTCGATCCGCGACTCGAGCGTCTGCTGCGACTCGATCAGCTGCTGTTGCTGGGCCTCGAGCTGCTGCACCTGCTGGTCGAGACCTTGCAACTGCTGCTGCGCCGCTGCCTTCCGCTCCAGCGCCTGCCGCGCGAGATCCTCGCGGTTCGCGCCGACCGCCTGGCGCGCCTGCGTCTCGAGCTTGACGACGTTCTGCTCGAGCTTCTGCGTCTGCAGCTCGAGCCGCTTCTTCGCCGTCACCACGTCTGCGACGCCGCGCTTCACGTTCTGGAGCTGCTCCGTCATCTGCTCGTACGAGTAGTCGAGCGTCTCCGTCGGGTTCTCCGCCCGGTTGAGCAGGTTCGAGATCTTCGACTTGACGATCAGCGACGCGCGCGAGAAGAGGCTCGCCATCGGTCCTCCTGTGAGTAGCCCGGGGGACTAGCCTAGCGCCCGTGCTAGTGGCGAGGAGCATGCACCCCGGGTTCCTGAGCAACGCGTGGGCGGTCGCTGCGGGTGAGGGCCGGCCGGCGGTCTTCGTCGACTCCGGGGCCGAGATCGCGCCGCTCACGGCGGCGGTCGAGCGCTGGCGTGCGACGCCGGTCGCCCTGCTGCGCACGCACGCGCACCACGACCACGTCGAGCACGAGGACGAGCTGGTCCGGCGCTTCGGCATCCCGGTGCTCGCGGAGCCCGGCCGGTGGGAGTGGGAGGGCTTCGGCGTGCGCGGCCTCGCGACGCCGGGCCACAGCGACGACGGCGTCTCCTTCGTGCTGGGCGAGGAGACGGTCGCGACGGGCGACACGCTCTTTCGCGACTCCGTCGGCAGCGGGGAGGTGGCGGCCGTCCGAGCCTCGGTGCTGGACGTCCTCCTGGCGCTCTCCGGGACCTGGCGCGTCCTGCCCGGGCACGCCGAGGACACGACGATCGGCCGCGAGCGCGAGGCGAACCCGTTCGTGCGCGTCTGGCGCGGCGAGGCGCCGGAGGGGAGCGAGGGCGTCCGCGT
>JAVKST010000015.1:0-30076 GCA_039583515.1 Gaiellaceae bacterium | reverse complement strand
CGCCTCGCCCAGCCGCTCCGCCTTGCCGCCGGCGAGGAGGAGCGCCTCCATCAGGCGGTGGGCTCGCGATCGCGGGCAGGGACCGGGTGGCCGTTCAGGCCGGACGGCGTCGAGCGCGTCGGCCGGCCGACCCCCTCGTACTCGAACCCGGCGGCGGCGACCGCGGCCGGATCGAGCAGGTTCCTTCCGTCGACGATCAGCGGCCGCGCCATCGCCTGCCGCACCTCGGCGCTTGCGAGCGCCCGCAGCTCGGGCCATTCCGTGACGATCACGGCCGCGTCGGCACCCCGCACCGCGTCGAGGAGGGAGTCCCGGATCTCGACTCCGTGCAGGTCGTCGGGCCGCGCGACCGGATCCCAGGCGCGCACCTCGGCGCCCTCCGCCAGCAGCCGGTACGCGATCACGCGGCTCGGCGCCTCGCGCGTGTCGTCGGTGTTCGGCTTGAACGCGAGGCCGAGCACCGCGACCGTCCGGCCTCGCAGGCTCCCGAGCCGCTGCTGCAGCTTCTGGACGACGCGGCGCTTCTGAAGCTCGTTCACCTCCCAGACCGCCTGCAGGAGCAGGAACGGGTAGCCCGAGTTGCCGGCGAGCTGCTTCAGCGCGGTCACATCCTTCGGGAAGCACGACCCGCCGAAGCCGATGCCCGCGCGCAGGAAGTGAGGCCCGAGCCGGTGGTCGAGGCCGACGCCGCGCGCGACGTCGACCACATCGGCGCCGACGAGCTCGCACACGTTCGCGATCTCGTTGATGAAGCTGATCCTGGTCGAGAGGAACGCGTTCGCCGCGAGCTTCACGAGCTCCGCCGAGGGGACGTCCGTGCGGACGACTTCGCTCGTGATCGCAGCGTGCAGCTCGACGACCCGCTCGGCGTCCCGCGACTCGAACGCGCCGACGACGATCCGGTCCGGGTTCATGAAGTCGGCGACCGCGCTGCCCTCGGCCAGGAACTCCGGGTTCGAGACGTAGCCCACGTTCGTGAGGCCGCGCGCGGAGAGCCGCGCCCGGACATGCTCGCCCGTGCCGACCGGGACCGTGCTCTTCATGACGACCACGGGCCGGCCCGCCACGTCCTGCGGCAGCTCGTCGACGACCGACCAGACGTAGCTCAGGTCGGCGTCGCCGGAGTAGGTGGACGGCGTGCCGACGGCGACGTAGAGGAACTCGGAGCCGTCGACGGCCTCGTGGACGTCGAGCGTGAACGAGATCCGCTCCCGGTTCCGCTCCAACACCTCCTCGAGGCCGGGCTCGTGGATCGGCACCTCTCCGGCGCGCAGCCGCTCGATCTTCTCCGGGACGACGTCGCGGAGGACGACCTCGTGGCCGAGGTCGGCGAAGCAGGCGCCGGTCACCAGGCCGACGTAGCCGGCGCCGAAGATCCCGATCCTCGCCATCGGGGGCAGGTTACTTGCGGATGGGTGCGAGGCTCTTCGCGATCGCGAGCATCGTCGAGTTCGAGAGCTCGTTCAGGATCGTGTTCGTGACCCAGTAGCTCGAGTTCTTCAGCCGCAGCACGACCATCTGGATCTGGCCGCCGGTCGTGTACAGGTCGAGATGCCGGCCGTGATAGGTGATCTGCTGCGTCGGGTTCTGCAGGATCGGGGCCGAGTTCCAGTTCGTCTCCTGGATCTGCCAGTACTCGATCCCGTTCGGCATCGCGAACGTGAGGCAGAGCGTGCGGTGGTTGAGGATCGGCTTGAAGACGCGCACGCCCTCCTCGGTGGACAGCTGCGCGCCCGACGCGACCTTGTGCGGCGCCATCACCGGGAAGGGGACGCGCCGCTTGACCTGTTGGAGGGCCCTGAGCGTGACCGGCAGGCCGTCGCTGACGTCCGGCGGCTGTTTCGGCGGCAGCTTCTCCGGCTTCGGGGGTGAAGCCAGCGTGCCTGGGAACCTCGTGCCGACGGCGGCGACGACGAGCGGGTTCCCGGCCTGCTGCGCGTAGCCCGCGATCGCCTGCGTCATCGGGGCGACCCGCGTGTGCGGCCCGAGAGCGCTCGCCAGCTCCTGCGCCGCTGCCTTCGCGTCGGGCTGCACCGGGTCGTAGTAGACGACGGAGTCCTTCGTCACGGCGGGCGCGTTCGCGGCGATCGTCGACGGCAGCTGCTTCGTCTGGAAGCCGCGCTGCGCGAGCAGGTACGTCGTGTTCGCGGCGAGACCCGGGGTGGTGGCCGCGTTCAGCACGAGCACCGAGATCTTCGGCGGCTTCAGCTTCGGCTTCTTCGGGCGGTGCGGCTTGATCCCGAACAGCTGGTCGGTGGCGCGTCGTCCAGCCGCGACGTCCGGATGCCTGAAGCCGCGGACGGCGGCATCGATCGCCGACTGCGGCGCCGTCTCCACGTCGGCGCCGGCGGAGGTCACGACCTGCTGGAAGTCCTGGAGCGGGATCGCGTTGCGGAAGAGGTGCCCCGGCGGCAGGTGCTCGAGAAGCTTGCCGTACGACTCCAGCTCGCCGATCCCGACGGAGCCGCCGCCGCCGCGGCCGATCACGAGGTTCCCCTTGAGAGCGCCGATCAGCTTCGGGACATCGAAGACCGAGAAGGTCTGCCTGAGCCGGCTCTTGAGCGCCTCGAGGAAGAGCTGCTGGCGCCCCGTCCGGTAGATGTCGCTGTCGTAGTGGCGGAAGCGGACGTAGGAGAGCGCCGCCCCGCCGCTGAGCTTCTGATAACCCGGGTGGAGGTCGATCGCCGACGTTCCCGTGTGGAGCGGGATGTAGTAGCGCCGGTCGACGTTGATGTAGACGCCGTGCAGCCGGTTGACGATCTGCTTGAAGGCGTGGAAGTCGAGCGTGATCAGGTAGTTGATCTTCAGGCCTGTCAGGTGCTCGATCGTGTCCAGGACGGCGCTCGGGCCGTTGGCGCCGCACAGCTGCCAGGCCGAGTTGATCCTGCTCTGCGTGTAGATCGTGTTGCCGTGGCAGTAGATGTTCACCCACAGGTCGCGCGGGAACGAGAGCAGCGACAGGGTGTCGTTCGCCGGGTCGGCGCGGACGAGCATCAGCGTGTCCGAGTTCGAGCCGGCGTACGAGCTCGTCCCCATGCCCGCACGGTGGTCGTAGCCCGCGATCAGCGCGATCGCCGGCTTCGACGGATCCGCGATCGCCGTCAGCTCCTTCGTCGCAATCCTGGTCGGCGTGTCGTGCGGTGTGATCGCGACGAGCGTCTCGTGGAAGTAGAGGTACGCGCCGCCGCCGATGCCGGCGCCGACGACCGCCAGCGCAAGCGCGAGCCAGCCGAGCCAGCGCAGCGCCGTCGCGGCGGCCGTGCGCCGCGGCCGATCGGGCTGCCGGTAGCGCACGATCGGCCCGAACGCGGGCGGCAGCGCGGAGTGTCCGTTTCCGTTGGAGCCGGTGACCCGTCCGATTCCGCGCTTCAGCGTCGTCCGCATAGGGGAGCGGCGCCACCCCGGCGCCTGCGGCGAGGATAGCCGGACCCCCGGCGGTGAAACGGGGCCAGCAGCACCACGTTCACGTCGGTGGGCTCACCGCCGCGAGAGGTGGCTCGGAGGCGGCTGCGCCTCCGGGCGAGGCGGCCGGATCTGCCACCTCCGCGCCGTCCGCGAGGTTCGGGCGGAGCCAGCGCTGGGCCTCGGCGAGCGGGACGCCCTTCCGAGCCGCGTAGTCCTCGAGCTGGTCGCGCGCGACGCGGCCCACGGAGAAGTAGCGCGCCTCGGGATGACCGAGGTAGATCCCGCTGACGCTTGCGGCGGGCGTCATCGCGAACGTCTCGGTGAGCTGGAGGCCGGATTCCTCGGCCCGAAGCAGCGCGAACAGCTTCGGCTTCTCGCTGTGATCGGGGCAGGCTGGATACCCGGATGCCGGGCGGATGCCGCGGTAGCCCTCGGCAATCAGTTGCTCGTGCGCGAGCTTCGGGCCGGTCTCGTACCAGGCGCGGCGCGCGACCTCGTGCAGGTACTCGGCGAATGCCTCGGCGAGGCGGTCGGCCAGCGCCTTGACCATGATCGCGTGATAGTCGTCGTGCTCCGCCGCGAAGCGGGCCGAGAGCTCGTCGGCGCCGATGCCGGCGGTGACCGCGAACGCGCCGACGTGGTCGCCGCCGGGCGCGACGTAGTCGGCGAGACAGCGATTCGGGCGCGAATCGCCGTAGTCCGTCTGCTGCCGCAGGAAGCACAAGCGCGTTTCGTTGTCATCTCCGACAACGATATCGTCGCCGTCGGACGACGCCGGCCAGAAGCCGAAGACGCCCCGCGCGGCGAGCAGCCGCTCGTCGACGATGCGGTCGAGCAGCCGCTGTGCGTCGTCGAACAGCTCCCGCGCCGCGGGCTGGTCGAGGATCGCCGGATACCGCCCCTTCAGCTCCCACGCGTGGAAGAAGAACTGCCAGTCGATGTAGTCGCGCAGCGTCGCGAGCTCCGGCTCGAGGACGCGGCGCCCGGTGAACTCCGGGACCTGCAGGTCGTCGAAGGCGACGCGGTGCCGGTTCGCGCGCGCGCGCGCGAGCGGCAGCAGCGGCTTCCGCTCCCGCTCAGCGTGCAGGTCGCGCAGCCGCTGCTGCTCGGCGCGGTTGTCGGCGTCGAGCCGCTCCCGCCGGACAGGGTCGAGCAGGTCGGAGACGACCCCGACGACCCGCGAGGCGTCGAGCACGTGGACGACGGGCGCCGAGTAGGCCGGCCCGATCCGCACCGCCGTGTGCTGGCGTGACGTCGTCGCACCGCCGATCAACAGCGGCAAGTCGAGGCCCCGCCGCTCCATCTCCTGCGCGGCGTCGACCATCTGGTCGAGGGAGGGCGTGATCAACCCCGAGAGCCCGACGATGTCGGCTCCCTCCTCCCGTGCCGTGTCGAGGATCCGCTCGGCGGGCACCATCACGCCGAGGTCGAGCACCTCGTAGTCGTTGCAGCCGAGGACGACCCCGACGATGTTCTTGCCGATGTCGTGGACATCGCCCTTGACGGTCGCGAGCACGACCTTTCCGCGTGCGCGGCCCGCGCCGCCGGCCGCCTTCTCCGCCTCCATGAACGGCTCGAGGTAGGCGACGGCGCGCTTCATCGCGCGCGCGCTCTTCACGACCTGCGGCAGGAACATCTTCCCGGCGCCAAACAGGTCGCCGACCACCTGCATGCCCGCCATCAGCGGCCCCTCGATGACGTCGAGCGGCCGGTCGGCGCGCCGCCGCGCCTCCTCGGTGTCCTCCTCGATGAAGTCGACGATCCCGTGCACGAGCGCGTGCGCGAGGCGCTTCTCGACCGGGGCCTCCCGCCAGGAGAGGTCGACCTCGCGACGCATCCCCTCGCCGCGCACGCGCTCGGCGTACTCGACGAGCCGCTCGGTCGCGTCCGCACGGCGGTCGAAGAGGACGTCCTCGACGCGCTCGAGCAGCTCGGGCTCGATGTCCTCGTACACGACGAGCTGGCCGGCGTTGACGATTCCCATGTCGAGGCCTGCCCGGATCGCGTGGTAGAGGAAGGCGGAGTGCATCGCCTCGCGGACGACGTCGTTGCCGCGGAACGCGAAGCTGAGGTTCGAGATCCCGCCGCTCGTCTTCGCACCGGGGCACCGCTCCTTGATCAGCGGCAGCGCGTCGAGGAACGCCTTCGCGAAGCCGTTGTGCTCCTCGATGCCGGTGGCGACGGCGAGGACGTTCGGGTCGAAGACGACGTCCTCCGGCGGGAACCCGACCTGCTCGACGAGCAGCCGGTACGCGCGCTCGCAGATCGCGAGCTTCCGCTCCGCCGTCTCCGCCTGGCCCTGCTCGTCGAAGGCCATCACGACGACGCCGGCGCCGTACCGGCGCGCGTGCCGCGCCTGCTCGAGGAACGCCTCCTCGCCCTCCTTCAGCGACACCGAGTTCACGATCCCCTTGCCCTGGATGCACTTGAGGCCGGCCTCCAGCACCGACCAGCGCGAGCTGTCGATCACGATCGGGAGCCGGGCCGCCTCCGGCTCGGTGGCGAGCACATTGAGGAAGGTGGTCATGGCGCGCTCGCCGTCGAGCAGGTCGGCGTCCATGTTCACGTCGAGAAGATTGGCCCCGCCTCGCACCTGCTCGAGCGCGACGTCGGCCGCCGCCTGGAAGTCGCCGCGCTCGACGAGCCGCCGGAAGCGAGCCGAGCCGGTCACGTTCGTGCGCTCGCCGATGAGCGCGAAATTCGAGTCCGGCCAGAGCTCGAGGGGCTCGAGACCGCTGAACCGTGTCGCCGGCCGCCGCTCGGGGACTGCGCGCGGCGCGACGCCCTCGACCGCCGCCGCGATCCGCCGCACGTGCTCCGGCGTCGTACCGCAGCAACCGCCGACGATGTTGACGAGGCCGTCGCGGGCGAACTCGCCGAGGAAGCGGCTCGTCTCGTCCGGGCCCTCGTCGTAAAGGCCGAGCGGGTTCGGCAGGCCGGCGTTGGGATGGCAGGCGACCCACGTCGGCGCCACGCGAGCGAGGTCCTCGACGAACGGGCGCATCTCGGTCGCGCCGAGCGAGCAGTTGACGCCGACGACGAGCGGCGCGGCGTGCTCCACCGACAGCCAGAACGCGTCGACCGTCTGCCCCGAGAGGTTGCGGCCGCTCCTGTCGACGGCGGTGAAGGACAGCCACAGGGGCAGCTCGGGCGCCTCGTCCTGCGCGGCGACGATCGCCGCCTTCGCGTTCAGCGTGTCGAAGACGGTCTCGATCAGGAGCAGGTCGACGCCGCCGGCGCGCAGCGCGCGGATCTGGTGCGCGTACGCCTCCCGGACCTCGTCGAAGCCGGCGGCCCGGTAGCCGGCGTCGTCGACGCGGGGCGAGAGCGACAGCGAGACGTTGAGCGGCCCGACCGACCCGGCGACCAGGCGCGGCGAGCCCGTCCTCTCCGCCCAGTCGTCGGCCGCCGCGCGCGCGAGCCGCGCACCCGCGACGTTCATCTTCTCGACGATCTCCGCGTCGAAGCCGTAGTCGGCCTGGCCGATCGTCGTCGCGGTGAACGTGTTCGTCGTCGCGATGTCGGCGCCGGCCGCGAAGTACTCGCCGTGGATGCGCGAGATCAGCTCGGGCTGCGTCAGGTTGAGGAGGTCAGGATCGCCCGCCACGTCGTGAGAGTGGTCGCGGAACCACTCGCCGCGATAGCCGTCCTCCCCGCGCACCTCACGCTGCAGGAGCACGCCCCACGAGCCGTCGAGGACGGCGATCCGGTCGCAGAGGATCGCGTCGAGGCGGGCGCGTGCGGCGCTCATCGGACGGACGTTAGCGGCGGCCGCACCTTCGGCGGCGCGAGGCGCACGCGGTGGCGGTAGGCTGCCCCCTCGTGGCCCGAGTCCACGACGGCGCGAGCCCGCGCGAGGCGCTCCTCGAGATCGCGAGCGACTTCTCCTTCACCTGGACTGCCGAGGCGCGGCTCCTCTTCGCCGAGCTCGAGCCCTACCGGTTCGCAGAGCTCGGCCACAACCCGACGGCGCTCCTCTCGGAGCTGACGGACGACGACCTCGAACGGTGCCTGACGGCGGAGTACGGCGACCGGCTCGCGCGCGTGCAGGAGCGCCTGAGGCGCGACCGCGAGGGGCCGACGTGGTGGGTCGAGCGCGAGCACCCGGACGGCTTCTGCGTCGCGTACTTCTCGGCGGAGTTCGGGCTCGACCAGAGCCTCCCGATCTACTCGGGCGGCCTCGGCATCCTCGCCGGCGACCACCTCAAGGCGGCATCGGAGCTGGGCGTTCCGCTCGTCGGCCTCGGCCTCTTCTACCGGCGCGGCTATTTCCGCCAGCGGCTCGACGAGGGGGACCGCCAGGTCGAGCGCTACCCGCGCAACGACGCGAACCGGCTGCCGCTCACGCTCGTGCCGATGGCGCCCATCGTCGAGCTCGCGGACGAGAACGGCGACCTCGTCGCCGTGCGGCTCGGCGTGTGGCGGGCGCAGGTGGGACGCGTGGCGCTCTACCTCCTCGACACGAAGGTCGAGGGGAATCCGGCGTGGGCGCGCGACGTCACCGACACGCTCTACGGCGGCGACCGCGAGAACCGGCTGCGGCAGGAGCTCGTGCTGGGCGTCGGCGGCGTCCGCGTCCTGCGGCGCCTCGGGCTCGAGCCGACGGTCTTCCACATGAACGAGGGCCACTCTGCGTTCCTCCAGCTCGAGCGGCTACGGGAGCTCGTGGAGGTGCACGACGTCGAGCCGGAGGAAGCGCTGGGCCGGCTGCGCGCCTCGAGCGTCTTCACCACGCACACGCCGGTGCCGGCGGGGAACGAGGTGTTCGACCCGGAGCTGGTGCGCCGCAACGTCGAGCCGCTCGTCGAGCGTTGCGGTCTCTCGTGGGCCGAGTTCGAGCTGCTCGGCAAGATCGAGCCGGACGAGACGGGGTTCGGCCTGACGCCGTTCGCGCTCCGCACGTCCGACTACGCGAACGGCGTCTCCGAGCTCCACGGCACAGTCTCGCGGGAGATATGGCACGGGCTCTGGCCGCGGCGGGCGGTGGAGGACGTGCCGATCGGCTCGATCACGAACGGCGTCCACCAGCGCACGTGGATCTCGGGCGAGCTCGAGGAGCTGCTCGGCGACACGTTCCCGCGGTTCGAGCTCGCGCACGAGCTGTCGCCGGCGGCGCTCTGGCAGACGCACGACGGGGCCAAGCGGCGGCTGCTCGAGTTCGTCGTCGCCACACGCGGCGCGCCGCCGCTCGATCCGGACGTCTTGACGATCGGCTTCGCCCGCCGCTTCGCGACGTACAAGCGCGCGAACCTCCTCTTCAGCCGGCCGGAGCGGCTGGCGCGGCTGCTGGCCGACCCGGCCCGCCCGATCCAGGTGCTCGTGGCGGGGAAGGCGCACCCGGCGGACGAGGGCGGGAAGGACGTGATCCAGTACGTCGTGGACTTCGCGCGCGAGTCGGAGGCCGCCGGACGGGTCGTGTTCCTCGAGGACTACGAGATGACGCTCGCGCGGCGGCTCGTGCAGGGCGTCGACGTCTGGCTGAACACGCCGCGGCGGCCGATGGAGGCTTCCGGGACCTCGGGGATGAAGGCGGCGCTGAACGGCGTCCTCAACTGCTCGATCCTCGACGGCTGGTGGGCCGAGGCGTACAGGCCGGAGGTCGGTTTCGCGATCGACTCCGGCGCTGCGGCGGCGGGCGATGCGGAGCAGGACGCGGCGGACGCGGAGGCGCTCTACGCGGTGCTCGAGCAGGCGGTGCTGCCGGCGTACTACGAGCGCGACGAGGCGGGGGTGCCGCAGCGGTGGGTGGCGCTGATGCGCGAGTCGATCGCGGAGCTCGGTCCGCGCTTCGGGACGGCGCGGATGGTCGCCGAGTACGTCGAGCGGCTCTACCTGCCGGCGCACGAGAGTGCGCCGCGCGCGGCCTCGCGCGCGGCGTAGTCGTCCGGCTGAGAGAGGAGCCGCGTGCGCGCCTTCGGATCGACGGCTTCGACTCCTACACTTGCCCGTATGGACGCCGGTGGACGCGGCGGCGGCACCGTGGACGGAGACGCGGCCGCCTTCGAGCGGCTCGTCGACGAGGCTCTCGACGAGCTTCCGGACGAGATAGCGGCGCAGCTGTCGAACGTCGCGGTGACGGTCGAGGACGAGCCGCCGCGCGGCCAGCCGCTGCTCGGCCTCTACCACGGCGTGCCCTGGGGCGCGCGCGGCCCCGCCTACCGCGGCGTCCTTCCGGACAAGATCACGATCTACCGCGGACCGCTCGAGCGCCTGTCCCGCGGGGACCGCGCCAGCCTGCGGCAAGCCGTCCGCCGCACCGTCTTCCACGAGATCGCGCACCACTTCGGCATCAGCGACGCGCGGCTGATCGAGCTCGACCGCTACTGAGAGCCGCCGCCCGGCGAGCGCGGACGCTAGGCGCGGCCCGCTACCTCGAGCTGGTTCTCGGCGTGGCGGATGCGCTGCTCGAGCTGCCAGCGGTCCGCCGACGACTCGCCCGCCTCGACGCGCGCGAGCTCCTCCTGCGCCTCCTCCAGCTGCCGCCGCGCCCGCTGCTCGTCGATCTCGCCGGCCGCGACCGCGTCGTCGACCAGCGCGATCGCCCGGTTCTCGAGCACCTGGAAGAACCCTGGGCCGGTCGCGAACTCGCGGACGTCGCCGTCGCCGACGTGCACGCGGGTCGAGCCCGCCCGCAGCATCGCCACGAGCGGAGCATGGCGTGCCAGCACGCCGATCTCGCCCGCCGCGCCCGGGACGATCAGCATCTCCGCCTCGCCCTCGAACGCCGGTCCCTCGGGCGTCACGACCGAGACCGGGAACAGCGGATGGTCCGGCATCGCTACGCCGCCTCGGGCTCCGCGCCCTCCGCCTGCTCCTCCGCCTCGCGCTGCGCCGCGTCGTCCGGATCCTCGCCGCCGAGCTGCTTCGCCCGCTCGACGGCCTGCTCGATCGCTCCGACCATGTAGAACGCCTGCTCCGGCAGGTCGTCGTGCTTGCCGTCGAGGATCTCGGTGAAGCCGCGGATCGTGTCCTCGAGCTTCACGTACTCGCCCGGGGTGCCGGTGAACTGCTCGGCGACGAAGTTCGGCTGCGACAGGTAGCGCTCGATCTTCCGCGCTCGGGCGACGGCGAGCTTGTCCTCGTCGGAGAGCTCGTCGATGCCGAGGATCGCGATGATGTCCTGCAGGTCGCGGTAGCGCTGCAGGACCTCCTGCACGCGCGTCGCGGTGCGGTAGTGCTCCTCCGAGACGATCCCCGGCTGCAGCGCGCGCGACGTCGAGTCGAGCGGGTCGACCGCCGGGTAGATGCCCTTCTCGACGATCGCCCGCGAGAGCACCGTCGTCGAGTCGAGGTGCGCGAACGTGTTCGCCGGCGCCGGGTCCGTGAGGTCGTCGGCCGGGACGTAGATCGCCTGCACCGAGGTGACCGAACCCGTGCGCGTGGACGTGATCCGCTCCTGCAGCTGGCCCATCTCGGTCGCGAGCGTCGGCTGGTAGCCGACCGCGCTCGGCATCCGGCCGAGCAGCGCCGACACCTCGGAGCCCGCCTGGACGAAGCGGAAGATGTTGTCGATGAAGAGGAGCACGTCCTGGCCCTGGTCGCGGAAGAACTCCGCCATCGTCAGCCCCGAGAGGCCGACGCGGAGCCGCGCGCCCGGCGGCTCGTTCATCTGGCCGTAGACCATCGCCACCTTGTCGATGACGCCCGACTCCTGCATCTCCAGCATCAGGTCGTTGCCCTCACGCGTGCGCTCGCCGACGCCGGTGAAGACGGAGACGCCGCCGTGCTGCATCGCCACGTTGTGGATCAGCTCCTGGATCAGCACGGTCTTGCCGACGCCCGCGCCGCCGAAGAGGCCGATCTTGCCGCCGCGCACGTACGGCGCGATCAGGTCGACGACCTTGAGACCGGTCTCGAAGATCTCCACCGCGGCCGAGAGGTCGCCGAAGGCGGGCGGATCGCGGTGGATCGGCCAGCGCTCGCCCTTGCCGGGGTCTCCGCCGTCGACCGGGTCCCCGATGACGTTCCAGATCCGGCCGAGCGTCTCCTCTCCGACCGGCACCGAGATCGGGCCGCCGGTGTCCACCACGTCGACGCCGCGCGCGAGGCCGTCGGTCGTGTCCATCGCGACAGCGCGCACGCGGTCGTCCCCGAGATGCTGCTGCACCTCGGCCACCAGCTCGCGCGAGCCGCCGTCCTCGGGCACCGCGATGCTCAGCGCGTGGTAGATCTTGGGAAGCCGGTCCGGGAAGACGGCGTCGAGCACGACCCCCTTGATCTCGACGATCTTGCCCGTGTTGCTGCCGTTGGTCTTCGAGGCCATGGGTCTCCTGGACGAGGGCGGGAAGGGGCGCAGCACGAGTGCCGCCGCCGCGGCGCAGTGTATCTGCCTATCTGGCCCCGGGCTCGCGCCGACCGCCTCGTGCGAAGCTAGGCGCGATGCCCGAAACGAGCGCGACCGAGGCGCCCTTCAGCGGGCGCACAGCGTGGACGCGCAGCCTCCAGACGCCGCTCCGGAGCTTCCTCCGCACCGAGACCGGGAGCGCCGCGGTGCTCCTCGCCGCGGCGCTCGCGGCCGTGGTGTGGGCAAATGCCGATCCGGCCGCCTACCGGCACGTCTGGGGCACTGCGCTCTCGATCCACGTCGGCCACAGCGGGATCTCCCAGAGCCTGCGCGGATGGATCGACGACGGCTTGATGGCGTTCTTCTTCTTCGTCGTCGGGCTCGAGGCCCGGCGCGAGCTCGACCTCGGCGAGCTGCGCGACCGGCGCCGGGTCGCGCTGCCGGTGCTGGGCGGGCTCGGCGGGATGATCGTCCCGATCCTGATCTTCGTGGCGATCAACGCCGGGCACAGCTCCGTCCACGGCTGGGGCGCGGCGATGTCGACCGACACCGCATTCGCCCTCGGCCTGCTCGCGCTCGTCGGCCCCGCCTTCCCCGACCGGCTGCGCGCCTACCTGCTCACGGTCGCGGTCGCCGACGACATCGTCGCGCTGATCGTGATCGCCGTCGCCTACAGCAGCCACGTCTCCGCCACCCCGCTGCTCGTCGGGCTCGGGATCTTCGCGACGATCCTCGGCGTGCGCACCCTGGACGTCCACTTCGGACCGCTCTACTTCGTGCTCGGCCTCGCGGTATGGGTGGCGTTCTACAAGGGTGGAGTCGACCCGGTCGTCGCCGGCCTGCTCGGCGGCGTGATCGCGCTCGCCTACCCCGCGCAGCGGAGCGAGCTCGAGCGGGCGACGGAGCTCTTCCGGCTCTTCCGGGAGCAGCCGACCGGGGAGCTCCAGCGGACGGCGCGCCAGGGACTGCGCGCTGCGGTCTCGCCGAACGAGCGCCTGCAGACGCTCTGGCACCCGTGGACGAGCTACGCGATCGTCCCGCTCTTCGCCCTGGCGAACGCCGGCGTGCACCTGAGCGGCGGCTTCCTCGGGCGGGCGTACTCGTCGCCGGTGACGCTCGGGATCATGCTCGGCTACGTCATCGGGAAGCCGGTCGGCGTCGGCGGCGCGACCTGGCTCGCTCGTGTGCTCACGCGCGGACGGCTGCGGCCGCCGGTCGGCTGGGCGTCCGCCCTCGGCGCCGGAACGATCGCCGGCATCGGCTTCACCGTCTCGCTCCTGATCTCGTCGCTCGCCTTCCACGGCGTGCAGCTGGAGGAGGCGAAGGTCGGCGTCCTCAGCGCTGCGCTGTTGGCGGCGACGCTGACCTGGCTCCTGTTCGGGATGACGGCGCGGCTGCCGCGGCGGGCGCGGATCCGCGCGCTCCTGGGGACGGCGGACCCGGTCGTCGACCTCGCGGAGCCCGTCGACCCCGAGCGCGACCACATCCGTGGACCGGTCGACGCGCCCGTGACGGTCCTCGAGTACGGCGACTTCGAGTGCCCCTACTGCGGGCTGGCGGAGACGTCGCTGCGCGAGCTCCTGCACGACTTCGGCGACGTCGCCTACGTCTGGCGGCACCTGCCGCTCAACGACGTCCACCCGGGGGCGCAGGAAGCGTCCGAGGCCGCGGAGGCGGCGGCGCTACAGGGCCGCTTCTGGGATATGCACGACCTCCTGCTCGAGCACCAGGAGGCGCTGTCGACCGCCGATCTTCTCGGTTACGCCGAGCAGCTGGGGCTCGACGTGGAGCGGTTCGAGGAGGATCTCCGGACGCGTGAGGGTGCGAACCGCGTCGCCGAGGACGTCGATTCGGCCGACCTCTCGGGCGTCTCGGGCACGCCCACCTTCTTCATCAACGGCCTGCGCCACTACGGGGCGTACGACATCGCGACGCTCAGCGCCGCGGTGAAGGCGGCGGGCGCGCGTGCCCTCGTCCGCCCACCTACTACGTGAACGCAAGCGCCGTGCCGACCACCCTCGACCGCGCGAGTGTTCGGGAAATGAAGACCCCTGAACGTTCTAGCCGACGCGCTCGATGATCTTGATCAGCTCGTCGGTGCGGTAGCCCTGCTGGCGGGCGAAGCGGACAAGCTCGCGCGCGCGGGCAAGGACTGCGCCTTGCTCGGGCGTGCCGGTGACATGGATGCCTCGGCCGCGCCGAAACTCCAGCAGTCCTTCCTCGCGGAGCAGGCGAAGTGAGCGAAGCACGGTGTTGGTGTTGACGCCGAGAACGGCGGCGAGATCGCGGGCGGGTGGGAGTCGTTCGCCGGGTTTGGCTTCGCCGTCAGCGATGGCACGACAGATCTCGGCGGCGACCTGCGTGAACAGATCCGTCGGCTCCCGCCGGTCGATCGCGACGTTCAGCATCGTCAGTGGGAAACGAAGGTGCGAATCGAGCTAGGCGAGGCTGCCTTGATCGTCAGCCTGTCAACGACAGTGGTGCCGTTGGCTGCGTAGACGGGAATCACCTGTGGCTTTCCCTGCGCAGCAAGCGCCGCTGCGGGAGAAACCGGCGCGGGAGTGCAAAACACATCATTGACCCTCACGTAGCCCGCGATGCCGTGTTCGCCTACGGCTGCGACGAGAGCCGGGATGCGCTCGCTACCGCTGTCGGAGATCATCCCGTCACCGTTCGTATCACCCGGAGATGTGCCGATGGCGGGGCGAGGCCCGGCGGTGCAACCCGTGCGCGCGGATGCAGGAAACGACCGCTGCAGTTGGTTGAGCGTCGAGGGCAGCGGCGAGGCGGGGTCAGGAGAAGCCTTCAGCGCGAATACCGCCGCAGCGACGCCGACGACGAGCAGCGCCCCCGCAATCAAGAGACGTCTGCGCCTTGCCCGCCGCTTCGCCTCCTTGATGACAGGATCAACGTGAGCAGGCAGCTCCGGGCTGAAGACAGTCATGACGCTATTCTCGCTAACACCATTCTGACTTGTCAAGTTCCCCTAGCTCGCAGGTTCAGTCGCGTGGGCCAGTTCCGGAATATCCCTGAGGTCAAGTGCCCGTTTAGACAGGATGGAGCCGTAGCCCCGCGGGCTGCGGCGTCCGATCGTCGGCGGAGAGTGGTCGGCGCCTACGCATTTGTCGTGGGTTGCCGGGGGTGGCCCGGTAGAGCCACATACGGAGGTCGCCGACCATGCGCGAGTCTATGACGGTAACCGTCGGTCTGGACGTCCACGCGAGATCGATTCGATTCGCTGCGGTGCGTGCCGACGAGCTGCTGGAGGAGCGGACGCTGCCCTACGACGAAGAGGCGCTGGAGCGGCTGCTGGGTCGCTGGCCGTCGGTGCGTTGCTGCTATGAGGCCGGACCGACCGGCTTTGGCCTCTACCGGCATCTGGTCGAGTGCGGGATCGACTGCGTGGTGGTCGCGCCGGGGTTGGTGCCGCAGCGGCCGGGCGATCGGGTCAAGACGGACCCGCGCGACGCGCGCAAGCTCGCTCGACTGCACGCAGGTGGGCTGCTCGAGCCGATCTACGTGCCCTCGCCGGAGTTCGAGGCCGCCCGCGATCTGGTGCGGGCGCGCGAGGACGCGCGGCTTGATCGGACGCGCGACCGGCAGCGGCTGTCGAAGTTCTGTTTGCGCCACGGGCGGCTGTTGCCGACCAGCGCCTGGACGGTGACGCGGCGCAAGTGGCTCGGCGAGCAGCGATTCGAGCATGGCGTCCAGCAGCTCACCTTCGACACCTACCTGCACGCCGTCGATCTCGTCGACGCACGGGCGCCGATAGTGGAACTATCGGTGCTCCCTGCGTCCTTGCACCGCATCCGCCCAGCTCGCCCAGCCGACGAGCCTCATTCCGATTCGAGTTCTTAGCCGCTCTTTCGTACGACGGGGCAGATGAGCACGTTCTCGGTCCAGATTTGGTAGGGGTCGGCCGCGCCGGGGTTGATGAGTGTGAACTCGCCCGCCGCTTCGGCTGCTGCCAGTTGGTCGTCGCTGGTCACGGGCTTGAAGTTCGGGCTGTAGGCGTAGGCGTGGCTGTAGACCATGATCACGATCCGCCAAGGTGCGCGGTAGTTACCGCCCGAGGTTCCGTTCGTGCCGAGGCCGGGGGCGCCCGTGATCATGTGGTCGTGGAACGCGATCGGCTCCTGTAGGCAGGGGTTGCACTGCGGCTGGTACCCCGATGGCAGTGTGATCGGATCCGTGCCCGAGGCGGGGAAGCCGAGCAGGTATAGGGGCGGTGCCTTCAGGAGTCCTGGGCTCGCGTTGGTGACGAGCGTTGCGCCGACCATCTGGTAGGCCTGGCCGTCGGCGTAGACGAGCTCGGTGTCAGGAGCCGCTGCGGCGGTAGGAATCAGGAGCAGTCCCGCGGTGAGAAGCAGCGCTGCGAGCAGCCGTTTCATCGTGTACCTCCGTCCGGTCTAATCAGTAGGGTGAAACCCTACTTAATATGAGAAAGGAGCGCAAGCCAGAAACCCGGGTGTACCGCGCACCGAAGCGACAGGCTGCAGCGGCGCGCACGCGCGAAGCGATCGCGCGGGCGGCTAAAGAGCTCTTCGAGGAGCGCGGCTGGGCGGGGACGACGATCAGAGCTGTCGCCGACGCCGCGGACGTTTCGCAGAAGACGGTCGAGGCCGTATTCGGGACCAAGGCCGCGCTTCTACAGGCCGCCGTCGAATACGCGATCCGCGGTGATGTCGACCCTCTGCCGATGCCGCAGCGCGAGCGGATCGCGCTTATGGAGTCGGCGCCGGACGCCGCGACGATGCTGCAGCTCCACGCCGCACATCTGCGCACCATCAACCAACGCTCCGCCCGTCTCGCCGCGGCGGTCGAGCACGCAGCCGCAGCCGACACCGACGTCGCCGCGCTGTGGCATGAGATGAACCGGAACCGCAGCTATGCGGTGCAATGGGCAACAAAGACTTTCCTCTCGAAGTCGGGCCGCCGCCGCGGCCTCCGCCGGCGGGACGTTGAGGCGACCTTCTGGATTGCGCTGGACTGGGGGACCTACCGGACACTCACCGAGCACGCCGAACGAACGCCCGACGAGGCCGAGCGGTGGCTCGGCCACTACTACCGATCGACCCTCCTCCCCTGAGCCAGACACCCTCGGCTGGGCGAGCGTGCTTTACGCCTGAGCGCACGCGGTGGTGGGGAGTTACTGCGTCAGCGCGTCGGCGCCCGCGACGACCTCGAGGATCTCCTGCGTGATCTCGGCCTGCCGGGCCCGGTTCATCTGCAGCGTGTAGCGGTCGATCAGGTCGCCCGCGTTCTTCGACGCGTTCCGCATCGCCGTCATCTGCGAGGCCAGGAAGGAGGCCGCCGACTCGAGCAGCGCGCGGTAGATCTCCGTCTCGAGGTAGACCGGCAGCAGCCGCTCGAGGATCTGCTCCGGCTCCGGCTCGTAGATGAAGTCGCCGCGCGGCCCCTCCTGCTCCTGTGCCGCCTCCTCGCGCTGGAGGATCTCCTCGCGGATCGGCAGCAGGTCCGTCGTCGTCACACGCTGGACGAGCGCCGACACGTAACGGTTGTAGACGAGGACGACGCGGTCGACCTCCTCGTTCTCGTACAGCTCGGCGAGCCGGTGGCCGACCGCCTGCGCGTCGTGGTACTCCGGCCGGTCGCTGAAGCCGGACCACTGGCCGGCCAGCTCGTAGCGGCGGAAGCGGAGCGTCGAGGCGCCCTTGCGGCCCACCACGAGCCACGCGACGTCCTGCCCTTCCGACCTCGCCTGCCGCTCGAGCTCGAACGCGCCGCGCAGCACCTGGCCGTTGAACGGCCCGGCGAGCCCCCGGTCGCCGCTGACGACGACGATCGCCACGCGCCGCACCTCTTCGCGCTGCTGCATGAGCGCGAGGTTCCGGAAGGACGATGCGGCTCGCGCCGTTCCGACCATCAGCTCCTGCATCCGGTCGGCGTACGGCCGCATCTCCTCGATCCGCGTCTGGGCGCGGCGCAGGCGGGCGCCCGCGACGAGCTCCATCGCCTTCGTGATCTTCCGCGTGTTCTTGACGGAGTTGATCCGCCGCCGGATGTCCTGGAGCGAGGCCACGGCGGCTCAGACGAGCGCGGACTCTTCCTGGACGTTGAACGAGTGCTTGAACTTCTCGATCTCGCCGTTCAGCTTCTCGGCGAGCTCGTCCGGGAGGTCGCCGGTCTCGCGGATCTCGCGGTAGATCGAGTCCTCCGCGCGGAGATGCTCGCGCAGCTCGTCCTGGAAGCGCGGCACCTGCGGCGTCGGGATGTCGTCGAGGTAGCCGTGGATGCCGGCGTAGAGCGCGGCGACCTGCTCCTCCGTCGGCCACGGCTGGTACTGCGGCTGGTTGAGCGAGGCGACCATCTTCTCGCCGCGCGTCAGCGCCTGCTGGGTCGCGCGGTCGAGGTCGGAGCCGAACTGCGCGAACGCCTCCAGCTCGCGGTACTGCGCGAGGTCGAGGCGCAGGCGGCCGGCGACCTTCTTCATCGCCTTCGTCTGCGCCGCGGAGCCGACACGCGAGACCGAGATGCCGACGTTCACCGCCGGGCGGACGCCCGAGAAGAAGAGATCGGACTGGAGGAAGATCTGCCCGTCCGTGATCGAGATCACGTTCGTCGGGATGTACGCCGACACGTCTCCGGCCTGCGTCTCGATCACCGGCAGCGCGGTGAGCGAGCCGCCGCCGTTCTCCTCGTTCAGCTTGCAGGCGCGCTCGAGCAGCCGAGAGTGGAGGTAGAAGACGTCGCCCGGGAACGCCTCGCGGCCCGGCGGTCTCCGCAGCAGCAGCGAGAGCTGCCGGTACGCGTCCGCGTGCTTCGAGAGGTCGTCGTAGATGACGAGCGCGTGCTTTCCCTGGAAGAGGTAGTACTCGCCCATCGCGCAGCCCGCGAACGGCGCCATCCACTTGATCGGCGCCGACTCGTGCGCGGCCGCGGACACGATCGTCGTGTACTCCATCGCCCCCGCCTCGCGCAGGCGCTCGTAGATGCCCGCGACCGTCGACGCCTTCTGGCCAACGGCGACGTAGATGCAGTGGACGTCCGTGTCCTTCTGGTTGAGGATCGTGTCGATCAGGATCGCCGTCTTGCCGGTCGAGCGGTCGCCGATGATCAGCTCGCGCTGGCCGCGGCCGACGTTCGTCATCGAGTCGATCGCCTTGATCCCGGTCTGGAGCGGCTCCTTCACCGGCTGTCGCGCGACCACGCCCGGCGCCTTGAACTCGAGCGGCCGGACCTCGTCGGTCTCGATCGGGCCGCGGCCGTCGAGCGGATTGCCGAGCGGGTCGACGACGCGGCCGAGCAGCGCCTCGCCGACGGGGACACTCGCGACGCGGCCGGTGCGGCGCACCGAGTCGCCCTCGCTGACCTCCTCCCACGCCCCGAAGAGCGCCGCGCCGACCACGTCCTCCTCGAGGTTGAAGGCGAGGCCGACCACGCCGTGGCCGAACTCGAGCATCTCCATCGCGACGGCGTTCTCGAGCCCGTAGACCCGGGCGATCCCGTCGCCGATCGCGAGGACGTTGCCGACCTCGGCGAGGTCGGTCTCGACGTCGTACTGCTCGATCCGCTGGCGCAGGATCGAGGTGATCTCTTCCGGGCGCAGTTTCACAGCTGCTTCAGCTCCTCACGAGTTCGCGTCTCAGTCGTTCCAGTCTCCCGCGGACGCTGGCGTCGACGCGCAGCGAGCCGGCCTGCAGGACGACGCCGCCGACGAGGTCGGGATCGACGCTCCGGGTCGCCTCCACCTTGCGGCCGGCCGCCTGCTCGATCTGCGTCACGATCGCGTCCGCCTCGGCGTCGGACAGTTCCCGCGCGGTCGTCAGCTCGACGGTGAGACGGCGCTCCTCGCGCGCCATCAGCCGCTCGAACTCGCGCGCGATCTCCTCCAGCTCGCCCGCGCGACCCTTCTCGGCGATGAGCTGGAGGAAGTTCGCGAACAACGGCTCCTCGTCTCCGGCGAGGTCGCCGAGGATGGCGCTCTTCGCGCGCGGCTCGAGCTGCGGGTTGCGCAGGACGGCGCGGAACTCCGGCGACTCGTCGATCGCGGCCGCGAAGTCGGCGAGCGCCTCGTGCACCTGCCGGAGTCGGCCGTCCTCCTTCGCCGCCGAGAACAGGGCCTCGGCGTAGATGCGCTGCGCGGCGGCTATGCCGTCTCCTCGAGCACCGAGAAGTCGAGGCCGGCGATGGCCTCCTCGATCAGCGCCCGGTCGCGGTCGGCGTCGAGGGTCTGCCCGACCACGCGCGACGCCGCCTCGAGCGTGAGGTCTGCGACCTCCGAGCGGATCTGCTCGAGCGCTCGCGCCGTCTCGGCGGCGATCTCCTTGCGCGTCTCCTCGAGCCGCCGCTGCCGCTCCGCCTCCGTCTCCTCGCGCATCCGCTGCTCCATCGCCTCGCGGGTCTTGCGCGCCTCGGCGAGGATCCCCTCCGCATCGCTCCGCGCCTCCGCGATCAGCTTCCGGTGCTCCTCGAGCAACCGGTGCGCCTCGTCGCGCGCCTGGTCGGCCGACTCGATCGCGTGCCGGATCGCCTCGCGCCGCGCGTCGAGCATCGCCTGGATCCGGCCGAATGCAAGCCACCGAAGGACGAAGAAGACGATCAAGAAGAAGATGACCGTCCAGATCATCAGCCCGGGGATGACCTGGGTGAGCGGACTCGAGACGGCGACGACCGGCATCTACTTGACGAGCACGAAGCCGAGGAAGCCGCCGACGAGGCCGTAGAACACCACGGCCTCGGTCAGGGCGAAGCCGAGCCACATGATCCCCTGCAGCTCGCCGCGGAGCTCCGGCTGGCGGGCGACCGACTGGATCATCGACGCGAACACGGTGCCGATGCCGATGCCGGCGCCGAGCGAGCCGAGGCCCATGCCGAGGCCGAAGCCGAGCGCCTGTGCGGCCTTGATGGTGGACGAGGTTGCAGCGAGGAGCGGGAGCACTGTTTCCTCCTTAGTGGGCCGGCTCGATCGCCGAGCCGATGTAGATGGCGGTGAGCGCGGCGAAGATGAAGGCCTGGATGGGGACGACGATGACGAGCTCGAAGCCGTAGAACAGCAGCGTCAGGAAGTAGAACGCTGGAACGGCGACGTACACGATCGCGCCGCTGAGGATGAAGAGGAGGCCGATGAAGACGGCGATCAGGATGTGGCCCGCGAGCATGTTGGCGTAGAGCCGGACGCTGAGGCTCACGATCCGGAAAACGTGCGAGATCGTCTCGAGGACCGCCATCATCGGCACCATCGCTTTCGGGACGCCCGCAGGCACGAAGCTCTTGAAGTACTTCAGGCCGTTGAAGCGGACGCCTTCGACGTGCGTGAAGACCACGCTCAGGATGGCGAGCACGAGCGTGACCGAAAGCTGCGACGTGACGGCGTAGATCCCCCACGTCGGGACGCCGTGCCACTTATCCCCGGTGAACGGTAGCGGGATGAAGCCGACCATGTTCATCGTGAGGATGAACAGGAAGAGCGACGCGACGTAGGGGAACCAGCGGCCGATCGCCTTCGACGGCAGCCCCTGCTCCGCGATCTGCGTCTGCGTGATCTCGTAGACCGCCTCCCCTATGGTCTGGCGCTTCCCCGGCAGCAGCGCGAGCCGGCTGCGCATCGTGAAGAGCCCGAGCAGGATCGTCAGCAGCGCCGAGAGCGCGAGGTATGCGACCGCCTTGTTGATCGACATGTCGAGCGGGCCGAGGTGGATCCCGACCCACTGCTTGAGCTCGAACTCGTTGGCGGGATTGAACGTCCCCGCGAGCACGGCGCTCACGCCACCCGCTCCCCGCTGAAGTACTCGACGAGCGAGACGGCGAGCGACAGCGTGTAGGCGAGCGCGTAGACGACGAGGGCGGCGATCCCGACGTGCCGGTCGGCGAGCGTCACGACGAGCAGGACGATCATCACGCCGATGCCGCGAAAGGAATGCGCGAGGGCGACGAAGCCGGACGAGCCGAGGTGGTCGGCGCCGAGCGGCAGCCGCCCCAGCCAGAGCGCGAGCGCCTCTCCCGCCGCCCAGAGGACGGCGGCGAGCGCCCAGCCGCCGAGCGGGAAGCCGGCGACGAGGAAGACCGGCAGCGCGAGCGCGACGACGCCCGCTCCCGCGAGCGCGGGAGCACGGCGGCCGGGGACCGGCCGCGGCGTCGAGAGCGATCCAGGCATCACGAGAAGTAGCCCTTGAACCTGCGATAGACGGCGAAGACGCCGGCGGGGATCCCGACGGCGACTCCGGCGAGCGCGCCGTAGCCCGCGTTGCCCGCAGCCCAGCCGACGAGCGCGCCGGTTCCACCGCAGGCGCCGAGCGTGCCCGCGAGGACGGCGCCCGCCTCCGCGGGCTGGAAGGACGAGCGTGGATTCCCCTGCATCCGGGCGCGAGAATAGCAGCATGGAGAGGGGGACTTTGTGACAGCGGAATCCCGCATCGCTACGCCGCCTCGCCTTCTGCTCGTTCACGGCTCCGTCGTGAACGCGGAGCTGACCTGGAACGCTCAGAAACCGCTCGTCGAGCGCTTCGAGGTCGTCGCGCCGAACCGGCGCGGCTTCCCGCCCGGGCCCGACGTCGATCGGGTCGACTTCGCGGACGAGGCCCGCTGGCTGGAGCCGTTCCTGCAGCCGGGCACGCATGTCGCGGGGCATTCCTACGGCGGGCTGATCGCGCTCCTCGCCGCGGCCCGGCAGCCGGAGCGGGTCCGGTCGCTGACGGTGATCGAGCCGCCCGCCTTCGGGATCGCGCGCGGCGTCGACGGCGTCGACAGGTATGTCGCGCGCCTCGCCGCGCTGTGGGACGAGGGGCCGGCGGAGCCCGGGGCGTTCCTCCGCGAGTTCCTGAAGACGATCGGCTCGTCGCCGCCGCCCGGCCGCTTCACGCCCGAGCTGCTGCAGGGGGCGCGGACGCTGCGGGTCGAGCGGCCCCCGTGGGAGGCCGAGATCCCGCTGGAGGACCTCGCAGCGGCGCGCTTTCCGCTCCTCGCCGTGTCGGGCGCGCACGAAGCGGCCTTCGAGGCGGTGTGCGACGTCCTCGCCGAGCGAGCGGGCGCTGAGCGGGCCATCCTGCCCGGCGCCGGGCATCCGGTGCAGCGGCTCGGCGGGCCGTTCAACGAGCTCTTGACGGCGTTCGTCCTCGGTGCGGAGGCCGCGGGCTAGGACGCCTTGCGCAGCGGGTCGCCGGCCCCCCGGCGCTTCTGGATCCGGTTGCCGATCTTCACGATCTCGAGCACGTAGACGACGTAGACGGAGAAGAGGACGGCGACGAGGGCGACCGCTGCGGCGAGCAGCGTCGGCCAGAGATGCCACACGCCGTGCGCGCGGAACGGGACGAAGCGCGTCGCGAGGGCCGCGGCGGCGAGCGCCAGGCACCAGCCCCAGATCGTGAGCGCGGCCCGCCGCTGCGAGAAGCCGCGGCGCAGGAAGCGGTGGTGCAGGTGCGCCTGGTCGCCCACGAACACGCGCTCGCCGTGCTTGAGCCGCCGCACGACGACGAACGTCGTGTCCACGATCGGCACCGCGAGCACGAGCAGCGGGAAGAACAGGGCGACGGTCGCAGCCGTCTTCAGAAGCCCCTGGACCGCGACGGTCGCGAGCACGTAGCCGAGCAGGAGCGCACCCGAGTCGCCCATGAAGATCCGCGCCGGATAGAAGTTGTGGCGAAGGAAGCCGAGGCAGGCGCCGAAGACGATCGCGGACAGGATCGCCGCGTCGACCTTGCCGAGCGAGAGCGCGATCACGCTGAAGGTGAGCCCGGCGATCGCGGCGACGCCCGCAGCGAGACCGTCCATCCCGTCGAGGAAGTTGACCATGTTCATGATCGCCACGATCCAGAACACGGTGATCGGGATCCCGGCCCACTCGGGCAGCGAGTCGATGCCGAGGAAGGGGAACGTGAACCGGTCGACCCAGACCCCGAAGGCCGTCGGGACGGCGGCAGCGCCGACCTGGCCGACGAGCTTCGGGAACCAGCCGAGGCCGCGGAAGTCGTCGATGATCCCCACGGCCACGGCCACCGCGGCTCCGAGCAGGAGGCCGCGGTTCTCGCGGCCGACGTGGAGGAAGGCCAGCGCCGGGACGAGCAGTCCGAAGAAGAGCGAGAGGCCGCCCAGGCGGGGCACCGGAAGCTGGTTGACGCGCCGCCCGCCGGGCAGGTCGACGGCGCCCAGGCGGCGAGCCATGCCGCCGACGGCGGGGGTCAGGAGCACGACCACGGCGAACGCGACGAGTACGCCCCACACGACGCGGAGGTTGTCGCCGAGCTCGTCGAGGACGCTGAGGTGCGGACTGCTCGCGCCGAGCATGAGCTCAGGGTACTTCGCCGCGGAGACGCGCTCGCCTGCGCGGCGGCTGCGCCCTTAGAGTGCCTTTCGGGAAGAAGTGACCCGCTGATCGGCGGCGAAGCGGTCTGCGTCCACTTCGACCGAGAGGACGGGCGCAGATGCCAAGGCCGCTGGTGCCGGGCGAGCTGTGGGAGCTGGTGGAGCCGCTGCTGCCGAAGCGGCAGCGGCGTTTTCGCTGTCCGGGGCGTAAGCGCATCGACGATCGAAAGGTGCTGACCGGGATCTTGTTCGTACTGCGCACTGGGATCCCCGGGAATACCTGCCACAGGAGATGGGCTGCGGCTCGGGGTGACGTGTTGGCGGCGTCTGAGGGAGTGGCAGCAGCCCGGCGTCTGGCATCGGCTGCACGAACTGCTGCTCGCCAGACTGCACGAGGCGGCCGCCGCGGTCGACCGCGCTGCCGACCACGAGCGATGTATGGCGACCGCGCCTACCATTCGCGCGAGGGATGCGGCGAGCTGCACCGGCGCCACATCCAGGCGAGGATCGCTTGGCGGAAGAGCGAGCACGGCTCCGGGCTCGGCACCAAACGATGGGTCGTCGAGCGCACGATCAGCTGGCTGCACCAATATCGGCGCTTGCGCGTCCGCTACGAACGACGGGCCGACATCCACGAAGCATTCCTCGCCATCGGCTGCAGCCTGATCTGCCTGAAGCTGCTTGAAGCCGACGGCTCCCTCGCCGCGAACTGAAGTCGGCAAGTTGCTCTCACTGCCGCGGCGTGGCCGGTCGGAACGAGAGGTCTCGGGCGATCAATGACGATGGGACGAGCCGAACGAGACGGACGCTGGGGTTAGCGAACGTGCCCCTCACGAACCGCTCGTCCCACGAACTCTCGTCGTCTCCGAGGTAGCGGCGGAGCTTGCGCCGAGCGCGGCCTTCGTCGAACGGAACGACCTTGGCTCTCCCGCGGCAGATCACCTGGGAGACTTCACCTGTTTGCAGGTCGCAATCGTCCACGACGAGAGCGACCTTGCTGTGATCAGAGAGGATCCGCGAAAGACCCGACCAGTCCCCGGTCAGCCACCAAAACGCCTGCTCCTCCCACAGGTACCAGACGGGACGCACGGTCGGCCCAGCGGTTGCCAGCCGCGCAACAAGGGGTCGAGCAAGGAAGCCGTCGAGATCGAAGCCAACGTCGATCTTCCATCCACGTTCAGCGCCGACCCGCGGACCTTCCACCGCCCAACCCTAGTCCTCGGGCTCATTGTGAAAGGCGCTATTAGCATCGCCGCCATGCGCGAGCTGCGCGCCGGCGTCTGGCACTGGCAGTCGCCGCATCCCGACTGGGAGAGCGAGCAATGGTGGCCCGAGCTCGTCTCGTCGTACGCGGTCGAACTCGGCAACGACGTCCTGCTGTTCGACCCGCTGGCGGTTCCCGGCCGGCTGCGCCAGCGTGCGACGGCCGTCGTCCTGACCGCGCCGTACCACGAGCGCGACGCGCGCCGGCTCGGGCTCCCTGTGGACACGCTGCCGGCAGACGGCATGGAAAGCGGCGACCTCGCCTGGCTGCGCGCCGGCGAAGGACAAGGCGATTTCCACGGGCCAGGGCCGTGGCCGTTCGGGATCGACGCGTACGCGGGACGCGAGGACAACGACCTCGTCCTCTGGCTGCCGTCGACGGATCGCGCGGCGCTCGAGCGCGTGCTCGCCTGAGGCTATTTCGTCCCGTAGAGCCTGTCGCCCGCGTCGCCGAGCCCGGGCACGATGAAGCCGCGCTCGTTCAGCCCCCGGTCGACCGCGGCGCAGACGACGTGGACGTCGGAGTGGCGGCGGTGCACCTCCTCGATCCCGGGCGGGGCGGCGACGATGCAGACGAGCGTCACCGACTGGGCGCCCGCCTCCTTCACGACGTCGATCGCGGCGCAGCTCGAGTGGCCGGTCGCGAGCATCGGGTCGAGCACGATCGCGTCCCGCTCCGAGAGGTCGACCGGAAGCTTGACGAAGTACTGCACCGCCTCGAGCGTCTCCTCGTCGCGGTAGAGGCCGATGAAGCCGACGCGCGCACTCGAGACGAGCGAGAGCACGCCGTCCAGCATCCCCATCCCCGCCCGCAACACCGGGCAGACGGCGACCTTCTTGCCGGAGATCCGCTGCGCCGTCATCCGCTCCAGGGGAGTCTCGATCTCGGCGGGCTCCGTCGGCAGGCCCTTCGTCGCCTCGTAGGTCAGCAGCAGCGTGATCTCGTTCGCGAGCTTGCGGAAGTGGACGGTCGGCGTGTCCTTGTCGCGCAGGTACGAGAGCTTGTGCTGGACGAGCGGATGCTCGACCACGGTGAGGCGCGATTCCGTCAAGCGACGTAGGTCGCGTAGCCGCGGAAGCCCTCGTAGAGCGGCCGCCGCTCGCAAAGCGCCGCGACACGCCCCCGCAGCGCCTCGAGGTTCGGCGACTCCACGAGCGCGTCACAGATGATGCGCCCGACCTCGCAGAAGTCGTCCTCGTCGAAGCCGCGCATCGTCATCGCCGGCGAGCCGAGGCGGATGCCCGAGGTGACGAACGGCGAGCGCTCGTCGAACGGGATCGTGTTCCGGTTCACGGTGATCGAGACCTCGTGCAGGCGCTCCTCCGCCGCCTTGCCCGTCCAGTCGGTCGCGCGCAGGTCGACGAGCAGGAGGTGCGTGTCGGTGCCGCCGGTGACGAGCGCGAGCCCGCCCTCCCGCAGCGTCTCGCCGAGGACGTCGGCGTTGCGTCTGATCTGCGCCTGGTAGTCGCGGAACGCACCGGTCATCGCGATTCGGAAGCACGTCGCCTTGGCGGCGATCGTGTGCTCGAGCGGCCCGCCCTGCATCCCGGGCATGACGGCGCTGTCGACGGCCTTCGCGTGCTCCTCGCGGCAGAGGATGAACCCGGCGCGCGGGCCGGCGAGCGTCTTGTGCGTCGTCGACGTGACGAAGTCGCAATGCTCGACCGGGTTCGGGTGGATGCCCGCGGCGACTAGGCCGGCGAAATGGGCCATGTCGCAGAGGAGCAGGGCTCCGACCTCGTCCGCGATCGCGCGGAAGCGTTCGGTCTCCACCGTGCGCGGGTACGCCGAGCCGCCGCAGACGATCAGCTTCGGCCGCGCCTTCTTCGCCTTCGCGAGCACGTCGTCGTAGTCGACGCGTTGCGTCTCGGGGTCGACGCCGTAGTGGGCGACCTCGTAGAGCCGCCCCGAGAAGTTGACCGGGTGGCCGTGGGTGAGATGGCCGCCCTGGTCGAGGCGGAGCGCGAGGATCGTGTCGCCCGGGTCGAGGACGGCGAAGTAGACGCCCATGTTCGTCTGGGCGCCGGCGTGCGGCTGGACGTTCGCGTGCTCCGCGCCGAAGAGCTCCTTCGCGCGGTCGATGGCGAGCTGCTCGATCTCGTCCACCACCTCGCAGCCGCCGTAGTAGCGGCGGCCGGGATAGCCCTCGGCGTACTTGTTCGTGGCGACCGAGCCGATCGCCTCGAACACGGCCGGCCAGGTGAAGTTCTCGGAGGCGATCAGCTCGATCTGTCCACGCTGGCGCTCGAGCTCCCTGCCGAGCAGCCGCGCAATCTCCGGGTCTACGGCGTCGAGGCCGGCGTGCGTCAGCTCCCGGAAGCTCGCCTGCGTCGTAGCCACGAGGAGATGCTACGACAGGGCGGCGACGGCGCGGGCGATCGCTTCGTCCGCAGGCGCCGCGCCCTCGCGGATCACGCGGGGCTCGTCACCCGTGAAGTCGAGCACCGTCGACGGGGTCCCCGGCAGCTCGCCCGCGTCGACGGCCGCCGCCCCGCCGAGCAGCTCCCGGGGGACGTCTTCCAGCCGTCGCGGGTCCTCGCCGCCATGCAGGTTCGCGCTCGTGGCCGCGACGCCGCCGACGAGCAACAGGACGCGCGCGACCGGTTCCGGAAGCTCGGGCACGCGCACCCCGATCGCCTCGGGCGTCGTCCCGGTCAGCCACCGGTAGCGGCGGGCCGGGTTCGCGAGGACGAGCGTGTACGGGCCGGGGAGCAGGGCGCGCGCGATCGCGCCGGCGCGGCCGCGCAGCTCCGGGACGAGCTCGAAGAGCGCGTCGAGGTCTCCCGCGAGGAGCGCCGTCGGCTGCTGGCCGTCGCGACCCTTGAGTCGCTGTATGCGCTCGACCGGCTCCGGCCGGTACGGCGAGCAGCACAGGCCGTAGACCGTGTCGGTCGGGAGTACGGCGGGCTTGCCCGCCTTGAGGGCCGTCACCGCCGCCTCGACCGCATCTCCGCTCATCGCATCGCCTCCACCACTCTCTCGAATCCTCCCAGATCGCGGCTGATTCGAACCCTCGTCCAGCCGAGCCGCCCGAGCGTCGCGGCCACCTCCGGCGCCTGGCCGTCGCCGACCTCGAAGAGGACGAAGTGGGCCTCCGCGGCGCGCGCGATCCGCTCGTGGACGCCGCTGCCGACGAGCGCCGCCTCCGGCTCCCAGCGCAGCTCGGGCTGGAGTCCGTCGAGGGACTGGACGTACGGCGGGTTCGCGACGACGACGTCCCACCCCTCGGCCGCAGCGGCCGTGCCGTCGCCCTCGCGCAGCTCGACGTCCAGGTCGAGCAGCTCGGCGTTCTCGCGGGCGAGCGCGAGCGCGCCGGCGGACACGTCGACGCCTGTGACGCGGGCGTCCGGCCGCTCGTCCTTCAGCGCGAGGGCGATCGCCCCCGAGCCGACGCCGACGTCGAGGATCCGCGGTGCCGGAATACCGCCCGCGAGCGCCAGCGCGCGCTCCACGAGCGTCTCCGTCTCGGGCCGCGGGACGAGTGCGCGCGCGTCGATCTTCAGCGTCAGCCGGCGGAAGCCCCACTCGCCGAGCACGTACGCGAGCGGCTCGCGGCGCTCCCGCCGGGCGAGCAGCGGCTCGAGGCCCGCCACCTGCTCGTCCAGCCGCGCACGGACGCCGGAGCGGGTCGTGCGGAGCGCGTGCGCGACGAGCCACTCGGCGTCGACGCCGGGCGTGTCCACGCCGGCGGCGGCGAGCCGCCGCTCCGCCTCCGCGAGAGCCTCGCGCGCCGTCACTCCCCCAGCGCCCGGTGCCGCTCCTCCGTCGCGAGGCCTTCGGTGAACTCGTCGAGCTCGCCCTGCAGCGCGCGGTCGAGCTGGTGCGTGGTCAGCTTGATCCGGTGGTCGGTGATGCGGTTCTCGGGGAAGTTGTACGTGCGGATCTTCTCCGCGCGCTCGCCGCCGCCGATCTGCGAGCGGCGCGTCGCGTCGAGCTCCGCGCGCTGCCGCTCCAGCTCGCGCTCGTAGAGGCGGGCGCGGAGGACGCGCATCGCCTTCTCCTTGTTCTGCAGCTGCGATTTCTCGTCCTGCATCGCGACGACGACGCCGGTCGGCACGTGCGTGATCCGGACGGCGCTGTCGGTCGTGTTGACGGACTGGCCGCCCGGGCCGGTCGAGCGGTAGACGTCGATCTTGAGGTCGTTCGGGTCGACGTCGACCTCGACCTCCTCCGCCTCGGGCATCACCGCGACGGTCGCGGTCGAGGTGTGGATGCGACCGGCGCTCTCGGTCTCGGGCACGCGCTGCACGCGATGCGTGCCGCCCTCCCACTTGAAGATCGAGTAGGCGCCGTCGCCCTTGACCGCGAACGTCACCTCCTTGTAGCCGCCGCCGTCGCTGGGGCTCGCCCCGAGCTCCTCGACCTTGAAGCCGCGCCGCTCGGCATAGCGGGAGAGCATGCGGTAGAGATCGCCGGCCCAGAGCGCGGCCTCGTCCCCGCCGACGCCCTGGCGGACCTCGAGGATCACGTCCTTGCGGTCGGCGGGGTCGGTCGGAACGAGGGCGAGGCGCAGCTCCTCCTCGAGCCGGGCCGTTCGCTCCTCCAGCTCCGGAACGAGCTCACGGAGGTCGGCGTCGTCGCGTGCGGCGGCGAGGTCGTCCCTGGCGGCGCGCCATTCCTGCGCGAGCCTGTGCGGCTGCTCGAGCTCCTTCAGGCGCCGACCGACGTCGGCCGCCTCCCGGTGGTCGTTGTAGACAGCCGGATCGGCCATGCGCGACTGCAGCTCCCCGTAGGAGCGCTCGAGCTCGTCGACGAGCTGTTCGAATTCCGCGGCCATGGCCGCGCCTACGTTAGCCGCGCCTCCAGGCTGATCTCGGGGACGCCGGCCAGCGCCTTCGAGACCGGGCAGTTCGCCGTGCGGG
>JAVKST010000014.1:0-30124 GCA_039583515.1 Gaiellaceae bacterium | reverse complement strand
GCACCTGCGCCCGATCCCCGGGCTCGTCGTGGCCGACTGGCGGCGCCGACCGCTGCCGCCGGAATCCCGGGTCCCCGGGACGCTCTGGCGGCAGCTCCTGCTCGCCGGGACGATCGCCGGCGCCGTGGTCGCCGTCGCGACCGTCCGCTACGCGCAGCCGTGGGTGCACTGGTTCTCGGGCCACCACCGCGGCGACGGATAGTCGGAGCGCGCCGGTCGTTCTCAGCCCGCCAGACTCAGCTCCTGCGGATACTCGGGGAGCAGGTCGCGCTCGCCGCCGTCCGCGACGTCGCCGCTCCGCAGCGGCACGACGACGCGGACGGACCCACCCCGCACGAAGCCGATCCGGTCGGCGCCGAGGTCGAGCGGCTCGTAGCTGCCGGCGAAGGCGTCGGGCCGCTCGGCGCGGAGTTGGAGCACCCGTCGGATCAGGTGGAGCTTCATCGTCTCGCGGGTCGGCGCCCACTCGCGGAGCACGGAGACGTGCCGCTGCCAGTCGACCGGCCGCCGGTTGTCGGGATCGACGAGGTTGAGCGACCAGAGCGCGTCTCCCTGATAGACGTCCGGCACCCCGGGCGTGGTCAGCCGCAGCAGCAGTGCCCCGAGCGACGCATGCTCGCCGGCGCGCGCGACCCTCGCCGCGAACGGCTCGAAGTCCTCGAGGAACTCCCTGTTCACGTACAGCTCGCGCACGAAGTCCTTGACGCGCCGCTCGTGCTCCTCGTCCGGCTCGATCCAGTTCGTCGTCCGCTTGGCCTCGCGCAGCGCCTTCTCGAGGTAGCGCTCGAGCCGCGTCGGGACGATCGGCCACGCTCCGACGAGCGTCTGCCACACGAGGTACTCCTCGTTCGGGTCGTCCATCCCGCCGGTCAGCGCGCGCCAGCGGCGGACGCGCTCCGCCCACTCCTCGTACATCCCTGCCAGCGCGCCGATCCGCGCGCGCACGTCGCCGGCGCGCTTCGTGTCGTGAGTCTGCGAGGCGAGCAGCGTCTGCGGGTGGAGCTCGAGCCGCTCGAGGGCGGCACGGTGGAACTCGTCCGGCGGGAGCGAGAACCGGTCGGGGTTGCCGCCGACCTCGTTGAGCGCGGTGAGTCGGAACCAGCGGTAGAACGCCGTGTCCTCGACGCCCTTCGCCATCACGGCGCCGGTCGTCTGCTGCCAGCGGACGACGAACTCGTCGAGGCGGGGAGAGCGCTCGCCCTCGAGCAGGAGCACGCGCCGCAGCCGATCCGGAAGCGCCTCGGCCGCGCGCCGGTCCGCGTCCTCGACGCGGCCGCCTGCCGGCTCGACGTAGGTGCGGTAGACGTGGAGCGCCGCAGCCGCCTCCTCGAGCCCGTCGATCGAAAGGAGCGAGCGAAGTCGCTCGAACTCCCGGGTGAAGCTCGACCGCGCGACCTCGAGCTTTCCCTCGTGCGCGACGTCGGCGAAGCTCCGTCGTTCGCCCGTCAGCTCTGCATAGAGCTCCGTCAGCGGCTCCTCGCCGGAGGGGTCGACGAAGAGCGCCGTGACGTCGTTCGCGAACTCGTAGCCGGTCGTGCCCTCGACGGGCCAGGAGCCGCGCAGCGGCTCGCCGGGCTCGAGGATCTTCTCCACCCAGACGTGCCGGACGCGGCGCTCGCGGAGCCGGTCCAGGTACTCGCGGGGGTTCGCGAGGCCGTCGGGGTGGTCGACCCGGAGGCCGTCGACGAGCCCCTCGGCGACGAGCTCCAAGATCTTCGCGTGCGTCTCGTCGAAGACGTCGGGATCCTCCACGCGGACGCCGGCGAGCTCGCCGATGTCGAAGAAGCGGCGGTACCAGCCGCTCGCGGGCTCCCAGTCGAAGAAGCGGGGGCGCAGCTCGGGGTCGCGCCAGAAGCGGTTCTCCTCCTCGGAGGCGGCCATGTGGTTCGGGACGACGTCGACGATCGTGCCGAGACCGGCGGCGCGTGCCGCGTCGCAGAGCGCGCGGAGCTCGTCCTCGCCGCCGAGCTCCGGCGAGACGGTCGTCGGGTCGGTGACGTCGTAGCCGTGCGCCGAGCCGCGGCGCGCCCGGAGCACGGGCGAGAGGTAGAGGTGCGAGACGCCCAGGTCGCGGACGTACGGCAGCGCGACCTCGCGCGCAGCGCGGAAGCCGAACTCGCTCGTCAACTGGATCCGGTAGGCGCAGCGGAAGTCGGGCACGCCGCGCGTGCTTACCCGGTTCAAACGCGCCGAAGCAGCGTGAGCGAATGCTCCTCCACCGCGACGAGGGCGCGGGCGCCGAGCGGGCCGTCCGGCGCGTCGCCGGTCGCGAGCTCGACCGTCCAGCGTGCGCCGAAGCGGCGGGTCGGCAGCGTGAAGACGACCGGCTCGAACGCGGCGTTGAACAGCAGCAGGAAGGAGTCGTCGACGATCGGCTCGCCGCTCGCCGTCCGCGAGCGGATCTCCTCGCCGTTGAGGAAGACCCCGAGCGTCCGCGTCCCCGGGTCCGTCCACTCGCGCTGCGTCATCCGCCGCCCGTCCGGCCGGAACCACCAGACGTCCGGCAGGCCGGAGCCGCGAGCCGAGGAGCCGGTGAGGAACGAGGCGCGCCGGAAGACCGGATGCTCGCGCCGCAGCGCGATCGCCCGGCGAGCGAAGTCCAGCAGCTCCTCGTCCGCGGTGCTCCAGTCGAACCACGAGATCTCGTTGTCCTGGCACCAGGCGTTGTTGTTGCCGCCCTGCGTGCGGCCGATCTCGTCGCCGCCGAGTAGCATCGGGACGCCCTGCGAGAGGAGCAGCGTGGTGAGGAAGTTCCGCTGCTGCCGCGCCCGGAGCGCGAGCACCCCGTCGTCGTCCGTGCCGCCCTCCGCGCCGTGGTTCCACGAGCGGTTGTCGTCGGTGCCGTCGCGGCTCTCCTCGCCGTTCGCGTCGTTGTGCTTCCCGTCGTGCGAGACGAGGTCGCGGAGCGTGAACCCGTCGTGCGCGGTGACGAAGTTGATCGACGCGAACGGGTCGCGCCCGTTCGACTGGTACAGGTCGGCCGAGCCGGTGAAGCGCTGGGCGAACTCGCCCACGCTCGCCTGCCCGCGCCAGAAGTCGCGGACCGAGTCGCGGTACTTGCCGTTCCACTCCGCCCAGAGCACCGGGAAGTTGCCGACCTGGTAGCCGCCCGGCCCGACGTCCCACGGCTCCGCGATCAGCTTCACCTGCGACAGCACCGGATCCTGGTGGATCGTGTCGAAGAACGCGGAGAGACGGTCGACCTCGTAGAACTCGCGTGCGAGCGCCGACGCGAGGTCGAAGCGGAAGCCGTCGACGTGGCACTCGAGCACGAAGTAGCGGAGCGAGTCCATGATCAGCCGGAGCACCGACGGGTGCACCGGGTTGAGCGAGTTGCCGGTCCCCGTGAAGTCGATGTAGAAGCGCGGGTCGTCGGCGACCAGCCGGTAGTAGCTCGCGTTGTCGACGCCGCGGAACGCGAGCATCGGCCCGAGGTGGTTGCCCTCGGCGGTGTGGTTGTAGACGACGTCGAGGATCACCTCGATGCCCGCCGCGTGCAGGGCCTTCACCATCCCCTTGAACTCGCGCAGCTGCTCGCCGCGCGTCCCGGTCGCCGCGTACAGGGCGTGCGGTGCGAGGTAGCCGATCGACGAGTAGCCCCAGTAGTTCGTCAGGCCCCGGTCGTGGAGGAAGCCCTCGTCGGCGATGTGGTGGACGGGCAACAGCTCGACCGCCGTCACGCCGAGCTCCTTCAGGTAGGCGATCGCGGGCTCCGACGCGAGCGCGGCGTACGTACCGCGGAGGTCGTCGCGCACGTCGGGATGGAGCTTCGTGAAGCCCTTCACGTGCACCTCGTAGATGACGGTGTCGTCCCATTCCGTCGCGGGCGGCAGGTCGCCGGCCCAGTCGAACGACGGGTCGACCACGACGCACTTCGGGACGGCGTCGGCGTCGTCCTCGTCGTCGAGCTCGAGGTCGGCGTCCTCGTCGAGGCTCGGGACGTACGGCAGCGTGTTGGCCCGCTCCCACAGCACGGGCCCCTCGATCGCCTTCGCGTAGGGGTCGAGCAACAGCTTGTGCGGGTTGAAGCGATGGCCGGCGGCCGGGTCGTAGGGGCCATGCACGCGATAGCCGTAGCGCTGCCGTGGCCCGACGCCCGGGAGGTAGCAGTGCCAGTTGTGCGCCGTCACGTCGTGCAGTTCGATGCGGGCTTCCCCGTCGGCGTCGTCGAACAGGCACAGCTCCACCCGCTCCGCGTTCTCGGAGAAGAGCGCGAAGTTCGTCCCCTCGCCGTCCCACGTCGCCCCGAGCGGGAACGGCCGTCCCGGCCAGATCTGCATCAGCGGGAGAATTGCACCCGGCGGTTGCCGAAGTCGGCTACGAGCGTCACGCCGCCCCGCCGCAGCCGGAGCACCTTCGCGTCGTCGTCAGCCTCGGCCTCGAGCTCCGGCGGCAGCTCGCGCCGCAGGCGGAGCAGCTCGCGGTAGAGCGGATCCTGCTCGCGCGGGCGGAGCTTCGAGCGGAGGAACGTCTCGACCGCCTGCGGGTCGGGCACCGCCTCGCCGGAGAACGCCTCGAAGTCCTCGAACTCGCGCCGCCGTCCCTCGCGCGTCGCCTCGGCGATCTCCGGGTCGATGTGGTCGGTGAAGAACTGGAACGGAGCCGTCTCGAGGTACTCCTCGCCCATGAAGAGGAGCGGCGTGCACGGCGAGAAGAGCGTCACCGCCGCAGCGACGTGCAGCGCGTCCTCCGGCAGCCTGTCGCCGACGGCGCGGTTGCCGACCTGGTCGTGGTTCTGCGCGCAGACGACGAGCCTGCGCGGGTCGTGGCCGCGGCCCCGCAGGTCGTCTGCGAGCGACGCCACGGATCCGAAGCCGGCGTAGTAGCCCTCGCGCTCGCCGGTGAGGAGGACGTGGAGCTCGTGGTGCGAGCGGTCGGCCCACTGCGCGTCGTGGCCCCACTCCTCGATCGGCCGCCAGTCGTCGATCTCCATCTCCGAGATCACGAGCGTCCGCGGGCTCAGCGTGTGGACGCGCGTGGCGAGCTCGGCGCAGACGTGCGGCTCGGTGTGGTCGAAGATCGCGTGCACCGCGTCGAGCCTCAGGCCGTCGACGTGGAAGTCGCGGATCCACAGCTCCGCGTTCTGGATCGCCCACTCCCGCACGCCGCGGCGCGCGTAGTCGAGCGCGTCGCCCCAGAAGGTCTCGTGTCGGTCGGTGAAGTACGGACCGAACGCACGCAGGCCCTCGTTCCCGGGGCCGACGTGGTTGTAGACGACGTCGAGGACCACGCCGAGTCCCGTCGCGTGCGCGGCGTCGACGAGCCGCGCGAGGCCGTGCGGCCCGCCGTAGGCAGGGTGGACGGCGGACGTGTACAGGCCGTCGTAGCCCCAGCCGCGCTCGCCGGGAAAGGTGGCGACCGGCATCAGCTCGATCGCCGTCACGCCGAGGTCGCGCAGCGCGCGCAGGCGGGGGATGACGCCCTCGAGCGTCCCCGCCTCGCTGAACGTCCCGACGTGGAGCTCGTAGAGCACGAGCTCGTCGAGCGGGACGCCGTCCCAGCCGTCGTCGGTCCACTCGAAGGAGCCGGTATCGAGGACGCGACTGGGCCCGCGGACGCCCTCGGGCTGCCAGCGCGAGCACGGGTCCGGCCATTCCTCGCCGTCGACCGCGAGCATGTAGTCGCCAGCCGGGAACGTCCCGTGCCAGTACTCGCCCTCGCAGCCGAGCGGGATGCGGTCGCCGCTCGCCACGACGTCGAGCGACTCCACCGCGGGAGCCCAGACGCAGATGTCGGCCGTGCCGTTCCCGCGGGGGACGGCGCCGAGGGTCGGATCACCCGGCACGTGCTACTCCGGTACCAGCCAGAGCGCGCCGAGCGGCGGCAGCGTGAGCGTCGCCGAGAACGGCTGGTCGTGCCACGGGACGGGCTCGGCCTCGACTGCGCCGAGGTTGCCGACGCCGCTCCCGCCGTAGAACGCGGCGTCCGTGTTCAGCAGCTCGCGCCAGCGGCAGCACACCGGCATCCCGACGCGATAGTCGTAGCGCGGAGCCGGGGAGAGGTTGAGCACGCAGACGAGCGGCGGGGAGTCGTCCTCTGCGAGCCGCGCGAACGCGAGGACGTTGTTCGTCGCGTCGTTCGGCTCGAGCCAGCGGAAGCCGGCCGGGTCGAAGTCGAGCTGCCAGAGCGCCGGCGTGTCGCGGTAGATTCGGTTCAGGTCGCGGACGACCGACTGGATCCCTGCATGCTCCGCGTACTCGAGCAGGTTCCAGTGCAGCGACCCGTCGTAGTTCCACTCCTCCCACTCGCCGAGCTCGCAGCCCATGAAGAGGAGCTTCTTGCCCGGGTGCGCCCACATGTACGCGTAGAGCGCGCGCAGGTTCGCGAACTTCTGCCAGCGGTCGCCGGGCATCTTGTCGAGCAGCGACCGCTTCCCGTGCACGACCTCGTCGTGCGAGAGCGGCAGGACGAAGTTCTCGCTGAACGCGTACATGAGCGAGAAGGTGAGCGTGTGGTGGTGGAAGCGCCGGTAGACCGGGTCCTTCTGGAAGTAGAGGAGCGTGTCGTGCATCCAGCCCATGTTCCACTTGAAGCCGAAGCCGAGCCCGCCCACGTACGTCGGCCGCGAGACGCCCGGCCAGGCGGTCGACTCCTCCGCCGCGGAGACGATCCCGGGCTCGCGGCCGTAGAGCGTCTCGTTCAGCTCCTTGAGGAACGAGACGGAGTCGAGGTCCTCGCGGCCGCCGAACGGGTTCGGCACCCACTCGCCCTCCTTGCGGGAGTAGTCCAGGTAGAGCATCGAGGCGACGGCGTCGACGCGGATGCCGTCGGCGTGGTGCTCGCGGAGCCAGTAGAGCGCGTTGGCGAGCAGGAAGTTGCGCACCTCCGTCCGGGCGAGGTTGAAGACGAGCGTTCCCCAGTCGGGGTGAGCGCCGCGGCGCGGGTCGGCGTGCTCGTACAGGTGCGTGCCGTCGAAGGTCGCGAGCGCCCAGTCGTCGCGCGGGAAGTGCGCCGGCACCCAGTCGAGGATCACTCCGATCCCGCGCTGGTGCAGCCGGTCGACGAAGTGGCGGAAATCGTCGGGCGTCCCGAAGCGCGACGTCGGCGCGTAGTAGCCGGTGACCTGGTAGCCCCACGAGCCGGAGAACGGATGCTCCATCACCGGCAGCAGCTCGACGTGCGTGAAGCCGAGGTCGGAGACGTAGTCGGCCAGCTCGTCGGCCAGCTCGCGGTACGAGAGCGGCCGGTTCTCCTCCGCCGGGTTGCGCCGCCAGGAGCCCAGGTGGAGCTCGTAGATGGACATCGGGGCGTGCAGCGGGTCGCGCACGCGCCGTCGCTCCAGCCACTCCTCGTCGCGCCAGACGTGCTTCGCCTCCCAGACGACCGACGCGTTCGCCGGCGGCACCTCGGTGTGGAACGCGACCGGGTCGCTCTTCAGGCGTAGCCGCCCCTCGTGCGTCCGGATCTCGAACTTGTACTTCGTCCCCTCGTCGACGCCGGGGACGAAGAGCTCCCAGATCCCGGAGGAGCCGAGGGAGCGCATCGGGTTCAGCCGCCCGTCCCACGAGTTGAAGTCGCCGACGACGGAGACCGAGCGGGCGCTCGGCGCCCACACCGCAAAGGCCGTCCCGACGACCCCGTCGATCTCGCGCACGTGCGCGCCGAGGCGCTCGTACAGGTGCTGGTGCCGGCCCTCCATCGCCAGGTGGAGGTCGAGCTCGCCGAGCGTGGGCAGAAACGAGTACGGGTCGCGCAGCGTAAAGGTGTTCCCGTCGGGATACTCGACCTCGAGCTCGTACTCGAGCGGCAGCCGCGCCTTCGGCAGCAGCGCCTCCCAGAGCCCCGCCGGGTCCTTCAGCTCCGCCTCCACGCCCGCGGGCTGCACGCGCACCGCCTGCGCCTCTGGCCGCCACGCGCGGACGACGACCCCGTCGTCCGCCTCGTGCGCACCGAGAAGGCCGTGGGGATTCGCCCCCAGGAGCTCCGTCACGTCGCCTCGGCCGCCTGTCGCATCAGCCGCTCTATCCCCGCGACCGGGATTCGAACCCAGTCGGGTCGGTTGTCGAGCTCGTAGCGGAGCTCGTACACCGCCTTCTCGAGCTCGAAGACCGCGAGCAGCCGCTCGATCGCCGCTTCGCCGCTGGGGAGGAGCGTCGGGTCGACCGTGTCGAGATAGCTCTCCAGGAAGCGGTCGCGCGCCCGCTGCTCCCACTCCTCGACGCCCTCCGCGCCGCGCTCGAGCTCGGCCGCCGTCGCGGCGTATGCGAACGAGCGGAGCATGCCGGCCACGTCCCGCAGCGGCGAGCGCTTGCGCCGCCGCTCGACGAGGGTCCGCGCCGGCTCTCCCTCGAAGTCGAGGACGACCCAGTCCGTCCCGCTGACGAGCGTCTGACCGAGGTGGTAGTCGCCGTGGGTGCGGATCACGCGGCCGGTCGAGCCGGCGTGGGTGAGGAGGCGGAGCTGCTCGCGGACCTCCTCGCCGCGCCCGAGGATCGGCGCGATCCGCTCGTCGTCCTCCGGCAGCGAGAGGAAGACCCGCGCGATCTCCTCGTCGACCGTCGCCGTCAGGAGCCCGAGCGACTCGACACTCGGCTCCTCGGGGGCGAAGGCGGGATCGTTTACGTCGGAGCCGAGCACGGTGTGCATCTGGCCGGTGACCTCGCCCAGCCGGCCGAGCCGGTCGAGCGAGCGTTCCGGGGCGCTCGCGATCTCGTCCAGCGTGAGCTCCCAGCCGTCGACGCCGTCGACGAGGTACTCCTGGAGCAGCCCGAGGGTCGCGGCCAGCGGGGCGCCAGAGTACGAGTACCAGCCGCCGAGCGCCGGGATGTGGCGGAAGCCGTGCTCGCCGAGGAAGCGCAGGAGCTCGAGCTCCGGGTTGATTCCGGGCTCGAGGCGCCGGAAGAGCTTGAGGATGAGCGCGTCGTCGAAGACGACGGAGCTGTTCGACTGATCGCTGCCGACCAGCCGCGCGGACCCGAGCTCGCGCGTGAGCGCCGAGAGGTCCTGCGCCGGGCGGAACTCGACGACTCCCTGCGATCCCTGGAGCGTCGACCCCGTCCGCATCGCGCTGACCAGCTCCCGCGCGGAGCCGGGGTTGTCGGCCAGCCCGTCGAAGAGGATGCCCTCTTCGCGGCCCGAGACGAGCAGCTGGTAGAGGTCGTGCGCCCCCGTGTCGTAGCGCAACTCGACGAGCGCGAGCGCCAGCGGCCGTTCGGCCGTCCGCACGTCGATCGCGTCGAGGATCTCCGAATGCGAGACGGTACGCGACTTCGCTCCGTACCAGCGCTGGCGGGTCACGTACTCGATGAGGGCGTTCTCGTCGAACGTGCTCATGCGTCCTGCCTCAGCTGGAACCAGAAGAACCCGCGAGGCGCGAGCGTCAGGAGGTACGGCAGCTCCCCGATCGGGGGGAACGCCGTCTGGCCCAGCATCTCCACGGGGACCATGCCCGCGTAGGGTGCCAGGTCGAGCTGAACCGCCTGGGCCGAACGGGCGAGGTTGTGGACGCAGAGGACCGTGTCCTCCTCCCAGGCGCGGATGTGCGCGAAGATCCGCGAGTTGTCGGAGCGGAGCGGCGTGTACGAGCCGAGGCCGAAGACGGGATGCTCCTTGCGCAGCGCGATGAAGCGCTGCAGCCAGCGCAGGATCGACGTCGGCGTGCGCAGTTGGGCCTCGACGTTGACGGCTTGGAAGCCGTATACCGGGTCCATCAGCGGCTGCAGGTAGAGCTGAGCCCAGTCGGCGCGCGAGAAGCCGGCGTTGCGGTCGCCCGACCAGTGCATCGGCGTGCGCACGCCGTCGCGGTCGCCGAGGTACACGTTGTCGCCCATGCCTATCTCGTCCCCGTAATAGAGCACGGGCGAACCAGGCAGCGAGAAGAGGATCGCATGCAGCAGCTGCATCTCGTCCATCCCTGCGTCCAGCAGCGGCGCGAGCCGGCGGCGGATGCCGAGGTTGAGCTTCATCCGCGGGTCCTTCGCGTATTCGTCGTACATGTAGTCCCGCTCCTCGTCCGTGACCATCTCGAGCGTCAGCTCGTCGTGGTTGCGGAGGAAGAGGCCCCACTGGCAGTTGTCCGGGATCTGCGGCGTCCGGTCGAGGATCTCGTAGATCGGCGTCGCGTCCTCCCGGCGCGCGGCCATGAACATGCGCGGCATGACGGGGAAGTGGAAGGCCATATGGCACTCGTCGCCGTCGCCGAAGTACTCGACGACGTCCTCCGGCCACTGGTTCGCCTCCGCCAGCAGGACGCGGTCGGGGTAGCGCGCGTCCACCTCCTCCCGCACGCGCTTCAGGTACGCGTGCGTCTCGGGGAGGTTCTCGCCCTCCGTGCCCTCGCGCTCGAAGAGATAGGGGACGGCGTCGAGGCGGAAGCCGTCGATGCCGAGGTCGAGCCAGAAGCGCAGCACTCCGAGCATCGCCTCCTGCACCTCGGGGTTGTCGAAGTTGAGGTCGGGCTGGTGATGGAAGAAGCGGTGCCAGTAGTACTGGCCGCGGAGCGGGTCGAACGTCCAGTTCGACGGCTCGCTGTCGATGAAGATGACCCGCGCGTCGGGGTAGCGCTCGTCCGTGTCCGACCAGACGTACCAGTCGCCGCGCGGGCCCTTGGGGTCGCTGCGGGATTCCTGGAACCACGGGTGGTCGGACGACGTGTGGTTCATGACGAGGTCGGCGATCACCCGCATTCCGCGCTGGTGCGCCTGCTCCACGAAGTTGCGGAAGTCGTCGACTGCGCCGTAGTCGGCGTGGATGGCGAAGAAGTTGGAGATGTCGTAGCCGCCGTCCCGGAGCGGCGACTCGTACATCGGGAGCAGCCAGATGCAGTCGACGCCCAGCCACTCGAGGTAGTCGAGCTTCTCGATCAGGCCGCGGAAGTCTCCGGAGCCGTCGTCGTTGCCGTCGAAGAAGCCGCGGATGTGGATCTCGTAGAACACTGCCCGCTTGAACCAGAGCGGGTCGCGCTCGAACCAGGTGTCGCTCATCCGCCGACCCTCAGGAGGTGGCTCTTGCCCGGGCCGAGCCTGACGTAGTTGCGGCCGATGTGCCAGGTGAAGCTGTCGCCGGCGAGCAGGTCGCGCACGGTGTAGGCGGGCGGCAGCCCCGTCGACACGGGAAGGATGCAGGCGCCCTCCTGGGCGTTGCGGGGGTCGAGGTTGACGACGGTGAGCACGGTGTTGTCGCCGCGGCGTTTGAGGAAGGCGAACAGCTGCTCGTTCTCCGTCTCGAGGATCGTGATCGGGTCGAGGTACTGCAGCGCCGGATTCTCGCGCCGCGCGGCGTTCAGCGCCGCGACGAGCGGCAGGAGCGGCCCGTCGAGCGCGCGCGGGCGCAACTCGTACTTCTCGGAGTCGAGGTACTCCTCCGAGCCCGGCCGCACCGGCACCCTTTCGCAGCTCTCGAAGCCGGAGTAGATGCCGTAGGTCGGCGAAAGCGTCCCGGCGAGCACGAGCCGCGCCTCGAATGCGGCGCGACCGCCGCGCTGGAGGTACTCGTGGAGGATGTCCGGCGTGTTCGCGAAGCAGTTCGGCCGGTAGAAGTCGCGCCATTCGAGCAGCTGGCCGACGAACTCGAGCAGCTCCCAGCGCGAGTTCTTCCACGTGAAGTAGGTGTAGCTCTGGGCGAACCCCGCCTTGCCGAGCGTCGTCATCGGCGCCGGCCGGGTGAAGGCCTCGGAGAGGAAGATCACCTCCGGGTGCTCGCTGCGCACCTCGCGGATCAGCCACTCCCAGAACGCGACCGGCTTCGTGTGCGGGTTGTCGACGCGGAAGACGGTGACCCCGAGCCCGACCCAGTGCAGGACGACGGCGAGCAGCGCCTGCCAGAGACCGCGCCAGTCCTCGCTGCCGAAGTTGACGTTGTAGATGTCCTGGTAGCGCTTCGGCGGGTTCTCCGCGTACTTCAAGGTGCCGTCGGGGCGCCGGTTGAACCATTCGGGGTGCTCCTTCAGCCACGGGTGGTCGGGGGACATCTGGATCGCGAAGTCGAGCGCGATCTCGATCCCGTGCTCCTTCGCCTCCGCGACGAGGCGGCGGAAGTCGCCCTCGCTCCCGAGCGACGGCTCGATCGCGTCGTGGCCGCCGAGCTCGTTGCCGATCGCCCACGGGCTGCCGACGTCGCCGGATGCCGCCGTCTCCGAGTTGTTGCGCCCCTTGCGGTTCGTGCGGCCGATCGGATGGATGGGCGGCAGGTACAGGACGTCGAAGCCGAGCTCCGCGAGTCGCGGCAGCTGCGCGCGGACGCCCTCGAAGCCGCCCCACGAGCGCGGGAACAGCTCGTACCAGGAGCCGAAGCGGGCGAGCGGCCGGTCGACGTCGACTGCCTGGGTGGCAGACCACACCTTCTCCGAGCGGTCGCCGGCGGGTGCGGCGAGCGCCTGCTCCACCGTGAGGTCGTCGCGCCGGAGCAGCGCCGCGCCCTCTGACAGCTCGCCGGCGAGATCCGGCTGCCCGGCTGCGACCTTCCGGTACAGCTCCTCCTGGAACGACGCGACGCGGTCGACCCACGCCTCGATCCGGAAGCACCAGACACCCGGCCGGTCGACCTCGAACCAGCCCTCCCACCCGTCGTTGCCGCGCGGCTCGAGCGGTGCTTCCGACCAGCGGGTCGCCCCCGGCGCACGGTGGCGGATCGCCGCGCCGAGCGTCTCGTGGCCGTCGCGGAAGATGCGGGCGGTCACCGCGACCAGGTCGCCGCTCGTGCGCTTGACCGGGTAGCGCCCGCAGTCGACTTGCGGGCTCACTTCCTGGATCTGGATGCGCGGGGGCGGCGTCTTCCGGTCGAGCACGTTCGCAGTCTCACTGATGAGGGAGGATCGAAACGTGGACCTCGGGCGCTCGGCGGGAATCCTCCTCCATCCGACGTCGCTGCCGTCCGGCAAGCTCGACCGTGACGCGTACCGCTTCGTCGACTGGCTCGCGGCGGCGGGGCAGTCGTGGTGGCAGGTGCTGCCGCTCGGGCCGCCGGACGAGGTCGGCTCGCCGTACCGGTCGCCGTCGGCATTCGCCGGCTCGCCGCAGCTGCTCGCCAAGCCGCAGGCGCGGGTGACGGCGGCGGACGTCGAGGAGTTCGTCGCGCGGCATTTCTTCTGGGCCGGGAGCTGGGCGCGCTTCGCCGGCGAGGGGGCGCTGGCCGACCAGGTGCGGTTCGAGCGTGAGTGGGGCGCGCTTCGCGCCTACGCGGCCGCCCGCGGGATCGGGCTGATCGGCGACGTTCCGATCTACGTCTCCGACGCGGGGGCCGACCTCGCGGGCTGGCCCGAGCTCTTCGCGCACGGCGAGGTGGCCGGCGCGCCGCCGGACGCGCTCAGCGCCAGCGGCCAGCTGTGGGGCAACCCGCTCTACGACTGGCCGACGCACAGGGCGACCGGCTACCGCTGGTGGCGCGAGCGCTTCCGGCGCACCTTCGAGCTCGTGGACGCCTGCCGGATCGACCACTTCCGCGGGTTCGTCTCCTACTGGGCCGTGCCGGAGAGGCACCGAAGCGCCCGGCGCGGGCGCTGGCGGCGCGGCCCCGGGGAGGAGCTGTTCCGCGCGGTCGAGCGCGACCTCGGCGCGCTACCGCTGATCGCCGAGGACCTGGGGCTGATCACGCCGGCGGTCTACCGGCTGCGCGACGAGCTCGAGCTGCCGGGAATGGTCGTCCTGCTGTGGGCGTTCGGCGGCCCGCCGACCAACCTGCACAGGCCGGAGAACCACCGCCGGCGCGACGTCGTCTACACGACCACGCACGACACCGACACCGTCGTCGGCTGGTACCGGGCACAGCCGCGGCGGCAGCGGGAGGCGACCGGCCTCGATCCGGACGAGCCCCACTGGGGGCTGATCGAGCTCGCCTACGCGTCGCGCGCGTCGCTCGCGCTCGTGCCGGCCCAGGACGTGCTCGGTCTCGGCAGCGACGCGAGGATGAACCGGCCCGGCGTCGGTGGCGGGAACTGGAGCTGGCGGCTCGAGCCGGGAGAGCTCGACTCGGCGAGCGCACGCCGGCTGCGCACGCTCGCCGAGGAGCACGAACGCGTGCGCCGGCCGGCTACCTGACGCCGAGACGCCACAGCGGCGCGAGCACGGGATCGGTCAGCCGTTGCACGTAGTGGACGAGCAGCGCGACGATGGGTCGCGCAACGGCCCAAGCGTAAACGGCATGCCCGCAGAGTCTGCCATCATGGCCGTGGTGCAGCTCCTGCTTCTCGCGGACGCTGACGCGCTGGCTACGGCCGGGCTGGCGGAGCGACTCGAAGCGGCCGGCCACGCGGTGCAGCTGGCGGCCGCTCTGGGGGAGGCCGAGCTCGCCGCCCGCTCGGGTATGCTCGACGCCGCAGTCTTCGACGGCGCCGGCGGCTGGACGATGGGGGAGCTGCGCCGCCGGCTGCCGGGCGTGCCTCTCGCAGCCTGGCTGCGCGAACACTCGGACGAGCTGGCCGCCGAGCTCCTCGCGGCGGGCGCCGACGAGGTACTCCACCGCGGCATGGGTGCGCGCGAGCAGTCTGCGCGCCTCGCCGCGCTCGCTGACCGCGCGCCGCGACCCGAGGCCGCTGTGGCCCTCGGCCCGCTCCGCGTCGACCGCGAGCGCGGCGAGGCGACCTGGCACGGGCGCCGCCTGCCGCTTACGCAGCGCGAGCGCGACGTCTTGCACGCCCTTGCGGAGGCCCAGGGTACGACGCTCCGGCGAGACGCGCTCTACCGCCGAGTGTGGGGCTACGCCATGGCCCGCGGCGACAGGACCGTCGACGTGAATGTGAAGCGCCTCCGCGCCAAGCTCGCGGCCGAGGTCGGTTCTCCCGTCGCGATCGAGACCGAGCCCGGCGTCGGCTACCGGCTAGTCGTCGCCGAACCGGCCGTAACCGCTCTGTAACCGCTTCGTCTCGGCCTTGTAACGAAGTACGGCCGCGGCACGGACTAGCGTCGGCCGAGACGGGCACCCGAGACGAGGAGATAGTCATGCGCCTGGCACTCCTGCCGCGCACCACCGAGTTCTACGACTTGTTCGCAGCCCTCGGCCGCAATGCTCACGAGGCCGCGCGGCTCACCGAAATCCGCTTCCGCGAGGTGCCCCACCCGCGGGTCGACCATGCCCCCGTGAAGGAGCTCGAGCGGGAGGCGGATGGGACGGTCGCCGAGATCTTCGAGCTACTCAACACTCAATACGTCACGCCTTTCGATCGCGAGGACATCTCCGAGCTCGCGCGCGCCGTCGACGACGTCGTCGATTACGTCGAGGAGTCATCCGACCTGCTCGACCTGTACAAGATCGAGGCGCCGATGGAGCAGGCGCTCGAGCAGTGCCGCGTGCTCGTCGAGGCCTCGGCACAGCTCGAGCGCGCCCTCTCCTCCCTCCGGAACTTTCGCGGCGTGGAAGGCACGATCCTCGAGCTCAAGCGGCTGGAGGACGAGGGCGACCGGATCGCGCGCGACGCGATCGCCTCGCTGTTCGAGGACGAGGACGTGAGCCCGCGCACGATGATCCGCTGGAAGGACGTGTTCGAGGCGCTCGAACGGGCGATCGACGCCTGCGAGACCGCGGGACACATCATCGGCAACATCGTCCTCAAGAACGCGTAGGAGGGTGAGATGAACCTGACGCTCGTCGCCGTCGTCGCGGTGGCCCTGGCCTTCGACTTCACCAACGGCTTTCACGACGCCGCCAACGCCATCGCCACCAGCGTCTCGACGCGAGCCGTCTCGCCGCGCCTCGCGGTGCTGGGCTCTGCCGCCTTCAACTTCCTCGGCGCCTTCCTCTCCCTCAAGGTGGCGGCGACGGTGGGGAAGGGAATCGTCGACCCAACGGCCGTCACGCTCCGTATCGTGCTGGCGGGCCTCGTCGGGGCGATCGCGTGGAACCTGCTGACGTGGCGGCTAGGGCTGCCGTCGAGCTCGTCGCACGCACTGATCGGCGGCGTCGCCGGGTCAGCGATCGCCGCGGCCGGATTCGGCGTCGTCCAGTGGAAGGGCCTGTACGAAAAGGTCGTCATCCCCGCGCTCGCCTCGCCGGCGCTCGCACTGCCCTTCGCCGCGCTGATCATGCTCGTCCTCCTGTGGATCGTCCGGCGGCGTGCCCCCGGCAAGGTGAACCGCCTCTTCCGGCGGCTCCAGCTGCTGTCGGCGGGCTTCGTCTCGCTCACGCACGGAACGAACGACGCGCAGAAGACGATGGGCGTGATCGCGCTCGCCCTCGTGGCCGCACACCCGGGCCGCGCCTTCCACGTGCCGCTCTGGGTCGTGGTGTCCGCAGCCGTGGCGATGGCGACCGGTACGTACGTCGGCGGCTGGCGCATCGTCAGGACGCTCGGACAGCGCGTGGCGAAGCTCGAGCCCCCGCAGGGATTCGCGGCCGAGACGGCAACCGCCACCATCCTCTGGCTCACTGCGCACTTCGGCTTCCCGGTGTCGACGACGCACGCCGTCTCGAGCGCGGTGCTCGGGGCGGGAGCCTCGTCGCGCTTCTCGGCGGTGCGCTGGGGCATCGCGGGCAATATCGTCGTCGCCTGGCTCATTACGCTCCCCGCCGCCGCGCTGGCCGGCGCGGGAATGGAGGCTGCGACGAGGCTCCCCGGCGGCGTCGCATGGGCGCTCCTGCTCGCGGTCGCCGTGGCTGTGGCCGCCGTGCTCCCACGGCTGCCGCGGCGGCGGGCGGCGCCAGAGGCTCAGTTGCATGACTCTGGCACGAGACCCGTCTCGACCTGGCGGCGCCCTTCGGCCTCGTAGACCACGTCCACGCTTTCGTGCTTGCGGTACGTGCCGGCGATGCCGAGCCACATCGACGTCCAGCGCCAGAAGCCCAGAGGGCCTTCCTGCGCGAGCGGGCGCTGAAAGACCAGTGAGCGCCCCTCCAGCTCGAAGTCGCGGCCGGGCACCTGGCGGACGCCGTTGACGAACACGTCGAAGCGGGGCGGGATGTGCCCCGGCAGTTCCACCCGCGTCCGCTGACCCACCCTTCGTAGAATGCCCGCTCGGGTGCGCCGGAAGCTGCCGTCCCTGCTCCTCGTCGCCGTCTTCGTGGTTCTCGCGACCGCCGGCGCCGCCGCAGCCGCCAACGGCGGCTTCACGCCGCCCGTCCCGCACTCGCCGAACGCGGCTCGCACGAGCAGCGCGTACTACCTGATCCTCGGCTTCACCGCCGCGATCTTCGTCCTCGTGGAGTCGCTGCTCGTCACGTTTGTCTGGAAGTACCGCAGCCGCGGCCGCGCGCGGACGGTCGAGGGGGCGCAGGTGCACGGCCACACGCGGCTGGAGCTGATCTGGACGGCGATCCCCGTCCTCATCCTCGCCGTGATCGCCTCGTTCGTCTTCTACGAGCTGCCGGGGATCGACGGCGCGCCCGCCGCCGCCGACCCGCTGCACGTCACCGTCGAGGGTCACCAGTTCTACTGGCAGTTCGACTACCCGAACGGGGCGCGCTCGATCGGGACGCTCCACGTCCCCGTGGGCGAGATCGTCGACCTGAAGGTGATCTCGCCGGACGTGATCCACAGCTGGTGGATCCCGGAGCTCGGCGGCAAGGTGCAGGCGATCCCGGGCCGGATCAACCACTTCTGGTTCCGCGCAGACACGGCCGCCGTCTACCACGGCCAGTGTGCCGAGCTGTGCGGCGTCTTCCACGCGCAGATGCTCGCGCGCGTCGAGGCGGAGCCGTCCTCCGCCTACCGGAAGTACGTGACGCGCACGGCGAAGGCGACCCTCGGAAAGCAGGAGTGGACCGGCGTCTGCGCGACGTGCCACGGCGCGCTCGGCCAGGGCGGCTACGGCCCCGCCATCGCGAACGACCCGCTGCTCGAGCAGATCTCCGCCCTCACGGGAATCGTCCGCAACGGCTTCACGGGCTCTCGCGGCGCGATGCCGCCGGTCGGGGACACCTGGACGGCGGCGCAGATCCACGCGCTCGTGGCCTACGTCGGAAGGCACGTCTACAGGGCGGCCCCGATCGGGGGCACGAGTGGCGGCTAGAAGCGAAACCGTCTATCCGGTCGGCTGGAAGAGCGGCCGCGTCTCGAGCTGGCTCGTCACGGTCGACCACAAGCGGATCGGGATCATGTACATCGCCACGGCCCTGATGTGGTTCGTCGCCGGAGGGATCCTCGCCCTCCTGATGCGCGCCCAGCTCGCGACGCCGAACGAGAAGTTCCTGACCGGGAACTCGTACAACGAGGTGATGACGATGCACGGCACGACGATGATCTTCCTCGTCGTCGTCCCGATCCTCGCGGGCTTCGGCAACTACCTCGTGCCGCTGATGATCGGCGCCCGCGACATGGCCTTCCCGCGGCTGAACGCGCTCTCGTTCTGGCTCTACATGCTCGGCGGCATCGTCCTCTGGATGAGCTGGTTCGCGACCGGCGGCGCGCCGCACGCCGGCTGGTGGTCCTATCCCACGCTGTCGGAGGCGATGCCGTGGGCGAGCCCGGGGCACGGCCAGGACTACTGGATCCTCAGCATCCACATCCTCTCGCTGTCGTCGCTCGCGGGCGCGATCAACTTCCTCGTCACGATCCACAACATGCGCACCCGCGGGATGACGTGGATGCGGATGCCGCTCTTCGTCTGGGCGATCGAGACGTACGCGATCCTGCTGCTCGTCGCGCTGCCGTCGCTGTCGGCGGCGGTGACGCTGCTGCTGCTCGACCGCACGGTCGGGACGCACTTCTTCATCCCGTCGCAGGGTGGGAACATCGTGCTCTACCAGCACATGTTCTGGTTCTTCGGGCACCCCGAGGTCTACATCATGGTGCTGCCCGCGATGGGGATGGTCTCCGAGATCCTCCCGGTCTTCTCGCGCAAGCCGATCTTCGGCTACAAGGCGATCGCGTTCTCGACGATCGGGATCGCGTTCTTCTCGATGCTCGTCTGGGCGCACCACATGTTCACGACCGGGATGCCCGTCGGGCTCGACTCGTTCTTCATGATCTCGTCGATGGTGATCGCGGTCCCGACCGGGATCAAGATCTTCAACTGGATCGCGACCACCTGGCGCGGCAACCTCCAGTTCGACTCGCCGCTCCTGTTCTGCCTCGGGTTCATCGCGCTCTTCACGATGGGCGGCCTGTCGGGGATCTTCCTCGCCGCGTTCCCCGTCGACTGGCAGGTGAACGACTCGTACTACGTCGTCGCGCACTTCCACTACGTGCTCTTCGGCGGCACGGCGTTCGCGCTCTTCGGCGGCCTCTACTACTGGTGGCCGAAGATGTTCGGACGGATGCTGGACGAGCACTTTGCGAAGGCGCACTTCTGGCTGATGTTCGTCGGCTTCAACGTGACGTTCCTGCCGATGCACATGCTCGGCCTGCTCGGCATGGTGCGCCGGATCTACACGTACCACCACGGCGGGCTGTGGGAGATCTACAACCTGATCTCCTCGATCGGGTCCGGGATCATGGCCCTCTCGATCCTCGTCTTCGTCGCGAACGTGTGGATCACGCACGCGTTGCGCCGCGGCGTGCGCGTCGGCCCGGACCCGTGGGTCGCCGACACGCTCGAGTGGTACACGACGTCGCCGCCGCCGTCGCACAACTTCGACACCGTCCCGTACGTCACGAGCGCGCGGCCGCTGCGCGACCTGCGCCGCCGCCTCGAGGAGACGCCCGCGTGAGCGTCTCGGCCGGGCCGTGGCTGCGCCTGAGCTCGCTCGTCGCCGCGGGCGGGACCGTCCTCGCCGTCGTCTCCGGCGAGTCGCACCTCGGCGCGCCGCATCGGCTGCTCGCGGCGCTCGTCGCGCCGCCGCTCGCGGCGCTCGTCGTCTCCGCCTGGTATGCGCACCGGCGCCTGCTCCCGGCGGCCCTCGCGGCCTCGGCCGCCTTCGCGGCCGCCGCGGCGTCGCCGGGCCGCCACGGAGCCCACGCTGCACTTGCCGCCGTCTCGCTCGCGGCGCTCGCGGTGCTGGCGGTGCAGAGCTTCCGGGGCGAGCGCGTGCCGTGGGGCGCCTGGCACGACTACGTGGCGCTGACGAAGCCGCGGATCATGTCGCTGCTGCTGATCACGGGCTTCTGCGGGATGATCGCCGGCGCCCGCGGCTGGCCCGGCGGCGCCCGCGCGGCCGAGGCGATGCTCGGACTCGCCCTCGCCTGCGGCGGGGCGTCGGCGCTCAACCACGTCCTCGACCGGGACATCGACCCGCTGATGGGGAAGCGGACGAGCTCGCGCCCTGTCGCGTCGGGCCGCGTCCCCGCGAGCCGGGCGCTCGAGTTCGGTCTCGCCCTCTCGGCCTTCTCGTTCGTCCTGCTCGCGAGCGCCGTCAACCTCTTGACGGCGGTTCTCGCGCTCGTCGGGAACCTCTTCTACGTCCTCGTCTACACGCGCTGGCTGAAGCGGTCGACACCGCAGAACATCGTCATCGGCGGCGCCGCCGGCGCCGTGCCGCCGCTCGTGGGCTGGGCGGCGGCGACCGGGCAGCTCGGGCTCCCCGCGTTGCTGCTGTTCGCGGTCGTCTTCGTCTGGACGCCGCCGCATTTCTGGGCGCTCGCGCTCCTGATCCGGGACAACTACGCGAATGCCGGCGTGCCGATGCTGCCCGTCGTGCGCGGCGAACGGGAGACGGCACGGCAGATCGTCCTCTACTCGCTCGCCCTCGTCGCGGTCACCCTCCTGCCGTGGGCGTGGGGCGGCGCCGGCCTCCTCTACGTCGCCTGCGCGCTCGCCCTCGGCGCGGCGTTCGTCGGGCTTGCGGAGCGGCTGCGCCGGGAGACGACGCCGCGGCGGGCGATGCTGCTCTTCCACTACTCGCTCCTCTATCTGGCGCTGCTCTTCGCGGCGCTGGCGGTGGACGCGGTCGTCTGATGGACCCGGAGCTCGCACGCCGCAACACGCGCCTCGGCTGGATGCTGTTCGGCGTCTTCCTGCTCCTGTTCGCCGGCACCATCGGGGTCGCGCTCCTGTACCTGCACTTCCAGTAGTGGAGGGGATCTGGCTGGCCCGGCCGGAGACGCCGGCGGCGGGCGTGCCGGTCGCCGTGAAGGACCTGATCGACACGGCCGGCCTGACGACGACGTACGGCTCGGCGCTCTTCGCCGAGCACGTGCCCGCCGAGAGCGCGGAGGCGGTGCTGCGGTTCGAGGCCGCCGGCTACGCGGTCGCCGGCAAGACGAACCTGCACGAGTTCGCGTACGGGATCTCCTCCCAGAACCCGCACTACGGGACGGTGCCGAACCCGGCCGCGCCCGGACGGCTCGCAGGCGGGTCGAGCGGCGGCTCCGCCGCGGCGATCGCCGCCGGCGCCGTGGACCTCTCGCTCGGCACCGACTCGGCCGGCTCGATCCGGATCCCGGCGGCATGGTGCCGGATCGTCGGCTTCAAGCCGACCCACGAGCTGGTTTCCACCGCGGGGTGCTTTCCGCTCGCTCCGAGCTACGACACGGTCGGGCCGATGGCCGCGACGGTCGAAGGGTGCGAGGAGCTGCTGCGCGCGCTGGTTCCCGCCTACCGGCCGGCCGAGCTCGAGTCGCTCGAGGAGCTCTCGGTCGGGATCGCCTGGACGGAGCACGCCGACCCGCTGGTGCGCGCGCGTGTCGAGGAGGCGGCCACGCGCTTTCCCCGCCGCCGCAGGCTCGACTTCCCGCTCGCCCCCGACGACCGCAGCGTCTTCATGCGCGAGGCGGCGGACGTCCACCGCGCGCTCTTCCCCGGCAACGAGGAGCTGTACGGCGACAACGTGCGAGGCAAGATCGAGCGCTGCCTGGCGGTCGGGGACGCCGCGGCGGCCGCCTCGGAGCGGGAGCAGGCGGAGTATCGGGAGCGCGCGGAGGAAGCGCTCGCCGGTCTCGACCTGCTCCTGACTCCGACCGTGGCCTTCGTCCCGCCGGCTGCGGAGGTCGAAGAGCTCGAGATCCGCGGTCGCGGCACGCTGCTGACGTATCCGGCGAACGCGCTCGGCTGGCCGGCGCTCGCCCTGCCGTGCGGCAACGGCGAGGAGCAGCTGCCCGCGTCGGTGCAACTGCTCGGCCCCGCAGGAGACGACGCGCGCGTACTTGCCGCCGGCCGGGTGCTCTCATCCCTCGTCCGAGGGACAGTCACGGCCTAGCTGCTGCCGACAAGAGAGCGACGATGCGCATCCTGCGGCTCGCGTTCCCGCTCGCCCTGCTCGCCTTCCTGCTCGCGAGCTCCTCGCCGGCTGCCACCCCTGCCCCGAGCGGTCTGCACGGCTTCCTCCTGAGCGCGAACGAGCCGCTCACGCACACCTTCCACCGCGCTCCGTCCTTCGCGTGGTCTCCCGTGCCCGGCGCCGACCACTACGAGCTCCAGCTCAAGACGGGCGGAGACTCCCAGGAGAACGGCATGCTCTACGACGGCGCGACCCTGCAGATGCCGGTCGCGGCGCCAGCATTGACCCTGCCCTGGATCAACGGCTTGCTGTACGCGCGGGTGCGCGCAGTCTTCGCGAGCGGCAGCGCGTCGCCGTGGAGCGCGCCCTTCCAGTTCGACGTCGTCGCTCCTCCCGCGCCGACGCCGCTGCCGAGCTACCCGGGGCTCCTCCGCTGGACCTCCGTGGACGACGCGGAGGCGTACGAGGTCTGGCTCCTCGACAAACCCAAGAACCCAATCGAGGTCACGCGCACGAATGTCCTCGACGAGCGCGACTTCTACGGCGGCGGCTCCTGGCCTGCGGCTGTCGAATGGCGCGTGAGGGCGATGCGGATCGACGTCGGCGGACGGCAGAACGGGATGCCGGCCGCGACCTACGGCCCGTGGAGCCGGGCTTACCGGTCGACGAACACGGCGCCCATGACCGCGCCGATCCAGCTCCTCGGCACCGACTCCGACATCTTCGCGAGCGGCGCCTCGCCCGGGCACGCGCTCATGCCGGGGTTCCTCTGGAGCGGCGACGAGACGGACGGCGGCGTCGCCGCGCCGTACTTCCGCGTCGACGTCTTCACCGACGCCCAGTGCGTGAACCGGGTCTACGCGAGCCCTGCAGTCGCCTCGCCCGCCTACGCCCCGAGGATCAGCGGCCTCGACCTTCCCGCGGCGCAGACGCTCAACGCGTACCTCGATCCGGGAGGGCCGACGGTCGACCTCGCTGCCGACGGCGAGATGATCACGGCGAACGAGCAGCTTGCACCGGCCAGCGCGACGCTCACCCTGCCTGGCGGATCGCCGTCCGGCAGCGGCGGATCGACGGCCGCGGCCGTCGTCGGCCCGCCGGTCGATCTCTGGGACGTGAATGCGAACTCGAGTGCGCCCACCGGCGGCTACTACTGGACGGTCGTCGGGGTGACGCAGGTCGGCACAGGAAGCTTCCGGGACCTCGAGCTGCCTCAGCAGGTGTGCAGCGAGGGCCGGGTGCAGCGGCTCTCCATCTCGAGCACCCCGTCGCTGACGAGCGGCCAGGCGCCGTACGCGACCGGGCTTTCGGCGAAGGGACGGCTGATCACGTCGGTGCGCAAGGCGCGCTTCTACGGCCAGCCGCTCGTCGCCTGGACGGCTGCGTCCGGCGCGAGCGTCTACGAGGCCCAGTGGAGCCGAAGCCTGCGCTCCTTCGCGTCGCCGAGCGTTTCCGCCGCCACGACTCAGGCGCTCCTGACGTCCTCGACCTCGGCGATCCTGCCGCTCCAGCCCGGCACGTGGTACTACCGCGTGCGCGGCTTCGACTACAACCTGCCGACGGGCGCGCAGCAGATGGCGTGGTCGACGCCGCAGCGGATCGTCGTCGCGCGCCCCTCGTACAAGGTCGCGTCGGTCGGCCGCAAGCTCAAGCTCCGCGTCGTCCACCACTAGCGCGCCGCGCCGGCTACTGCGCCGCGGCGATGACCGCGGCCTCGTAGACCGGGTCGGGCGTGAAGCGCTCGAGCTCGTCCGACAGCACGTCGCTCGGCGCCGGCGGGTCGCCCGGCGGGAACGGCACCGCCTCGCCGTCCAGCTCGACGCTCTCCAGCCGCTCGGCCGGGACGTGCTCGACCCCCAGGTCGTCGCGGCCCAGCCGCGAGCGCAGCCAGCCGCACAGCAGCCACGCCTGCGGCGCCGTGCCCCGCACCCGTAGCGTCGCCACGTCCCCGATCGACGGCCAGAGCGTCGCCAGATGCGAGCGCCAGCGCGACGTCCGCGCCCAGGCGATGTCCGAAGCGGCGCAGCGGGAGAAGAGCTCCGCGAGGCGGCGGTACGCGAACGGGATCTCGTCCTCGTCCCACTCCGTCGAGTCGACGATCAGCCGATCGGTGAGCGCGACGAGCTGCCCGAGCTCCTCGGCGCCCCACGGCGGCTCGCCGCGCCAGCGCAGGAAGACCGGCAGGTCGGAGATCAGCAGCGGCTCGACGATGCTCGCCGGCGCCGTCGCCCGCGACCCGCGCAGCGTCAGCTCGATCACCTCGGTGACGACTCCGCGCTCGGTCCCCGGCACCTCGTAGCGCTCGACGGCGGCCGACGCGTCGATGCGGTTGTCGCTCGCATTCGCCTCCGGGAAGAGGAGGATCGTCCGCGACGGGTGCAGCTCCGCCATGCCGGCGAGCGCGGCCCGCGCCCTCTCCACCCACGGCTCCGGCACCCAGGCGATGTGCGTCATCACGGACGTCCGCATGCTGGGCGCATCCACGGCCGCCGCGGCGCGGAGCCGCGCGAGCGCCGCGTCGACGTCGGCGACCCGGACGTCCTCGCCGGCCCAGCTCAGAGCCTCCGTCAGTGGCGTCGCCACGAGCGGCCGTCGCGGTGCAGGAGGTCGTCGGCGCTCGGCGGCCCCCACGAGCCGGCGGGATAGTTCGGGAAGCCGGGCCGGTCACGCTGCCACGCGGCGACGATCGCGTCGACGAGCAGCCACTGCTCCTCGACCTCGTCGCCGCGCGTGAACAGCGTCGAGTCGCCGAGCATGGTGTCGAGGATCAGGCGCTCGTACGCCTCGGGCATGCCCGTGCGGAAGGCGCCGCCGTAGAGGAAGTCCATGTGGACCGTGCGGATCGTCATCCCCTGTCCCGGCACCTTCGCGCCGATCGCGAGCGAGACGCCCTCGTCCGGCTGGACGTGGACGAGCAGGACGTTCGGACGCAGCCCCTCCGCGGCCGTCTCCTCGAACGGCGGGTGGGGCGCGCGCTTGAACTGGATCGCGATGGTCGTCTCGCGGCGCGCCAGCCGCTTCCCCATCCGCACGTAGAACGGCGTGTCTGCCCAGCGCCAGTTGTCGACGTAGAGCTTCGCGGCGACGTACGTCTCGGTCATCGAGTCCGCGGCGACGCCCTGCTCCTCGCGGTAGGCGACGACCTCCTCGCCCTCCACGTAGCCGCGCCCGTACTGGCCGCGCACGACCGACTTCGGGCCGGGCGTGTGGAGGGCGCGTAGCACCTTCACCTTCTCGTTGCGCACGGATTCCGCCGTGAAGTCGATCGGCGGCTCCATCGCCGTCAGCGCGAGCAGCTGCAGCAGGTGGTTCTGGAAGATGTCGCGGATCGCCCCGGCGTTCTCGTAGTAGCCCGCGCGGCCCTCGATCCCGATCGACTCGGCGACCGTGACCTGGACGTGGTCGATGAACTGCCGGTTCCAGATCGGCTCGAAGATGCCGTTCGCGAACCGCAGCGCCAGCATGTTCTGGACGGTCTCCTTGCCCAGGTAGTGGTCGATGCGGAAGATCTCGTCCTCGCGGAAGTACTCGAGCAGCTTGGCCGTCAGCGTCCGCGCCGTCTCCAGGTCGTGGCCGAACGGCTTCTCGACGATCAGGCGCGTCCAGCCGCGCTCGTCGCGCCGTTGCCCGAGCGCGTCGACGATCGTCGGGAAGACGGGCGGCGGCACCGCGAGGTAGAAGACGCGGTTGCCGCAGAGGTCGAGCTCCCCGTCGAGCTTCCCGAGCAGGTCGTGGAGCTTGTCCTCGCCGCCTGCGTCGGCGAAATCCGTCGAGAGGTAGTGGAGCTGCGCGGCGAGCTCGTCCCAGATGTCCTCGCGGAAGGGGTCGCGCGCGTGCTGCTGGACGGCGCTCTTCATGTCCTCGCGCCAGCCGTCGTCGTCGCCCTCCGTCCGCGCCACGCCGACGATCGCGAACCGCTGCGGCAGGAGCCGGCGGACGGCAAGCGCGTAGAGCGCCGGCATCAGCTTCTTGTGCGTGAGATCGCCCGAGGCGCCGAAGATGACGAGCGCGCAGGGGTCGGGCGAGCGCCGCAGCGACAGACCCGTCTCCAGCGGGTTCTCCTCCTCCTGCCGCGCCTGCGCCGTCTCGGTCACTGCTCCGGGCTCTTCTCGAGGTGCCCGCCGAAGCCCTTGCGCATCGCGGAGAGCACCCGGTTGCCCCAGTCGGACTCGCCGCGCGAGGCGAAGCGGTCGAAGAGCGACGCCGCGAGCACCGGCGCGGGCACGCCCTCCTCGACCGCGGCCTGCACCGTCCAGCGTCCCTCGCCGGAGTCGCTGACGCGGCCCGCGAAGTCGTCGAGGTTCGGCGACTCGTGCAGCGCCTCCGCAGTGAGGTCGAGCAGCCAGGAGGCGATCACGGAGCCGCGCCGCCAGAGCTCGCTGATCGCGGCCACGTCGAGCTCGAACTTGTAGTGGTCGGGGTCGCGCAGCGGCGTCGTCTCGGCGTCGGTCTCCTGTGCGTGCAGCCCGATGTTCGCGTGCTTGAGGACGTTCAGGCCCTCGGCGTAGGCCTGCATCAGGCCGTACTCGATCCCGTTGTGGACCATCTTCACGAAGTGGCCCGCGCCCGGCGGCCCGCAATGGAGCCAGCCCTGCTCCTCGGGTGCGGGATCGCCGTCGCGCCCGGGGGTGCGGACGGCCGCGTCGAGGCCCGGTGCGAGCGTGTCGAGGACCGGCACGAGGCGCCCGACCGGCTCGTCGTCGCCGCCGACCATCATGCAGTAGCCGCGCTCGCGTCCCCAGACTCCGCCGCTCACGCCGACGTCGACGTAGTTGACCTTCCGGTCGCGCAGCTCGTGCGAGCGGCGCAGGTCGTCGACGTAGTACGAGTTGCCGCCGTCGACGATCGTGTCGCCTTCCGCGAGGTGCGGCGCGAGGTCGCCGACGAGGGAGTCCACGATCCCGGCCGGAACCATCAGCCACACCGACCGCGGCGCGTCGAGCTGCTGCACGAGCTCCTCGAGGGAGGACGCGGTCGAGCCGACCTTGGGGTCGAACGTCTTGACGTCGTGGCCGGCCGAGCGCAGCCGCTCCGTCATGTTGGCGCCCATCCGGCCCAGGCCGACCATCCCGAGCTGCATCTACGCCTCCTCGATCTGGATGCGCGCGACGCGACGGCCGCGCTCCTTCAGCGACTCGAAGTCGCCCGCCGCCTGCGCCCGGATCAGCCGGCGGAACCCGAACGGCTTCCCCGGGATCGGCAGCTCCTCGCCGGGTTCGTCGACCACCTGCAGGAAGAGCCCGGTGTTCGGGCCGCCCTTGTGCAGCTGCCCCGTGGAGTGCATGTAGCGCGGGCCGTAGCCGTGCGTGACGACGAGGCCGCTCGTGCGGCGCAGCTCGGCCACGAGATCGGCGATCCGCAGTTCGTTCTCCTCCGTCGGCTGGACGAAGGCCTGGATGCAGACGTAGTCGCCCTCGCGCGCCTGCGAGAGCAGCTCGTCGACCGACGACTCCGTCGCGAGCGCCGGCTCCTCGCCGCTCGCGAGCACCTCGTTCGTCTTGTCCTTCGCCGCCTGCACGTCGGGCTGGTCGAACGGGTTGATCTCGAGATAGGCGCCGGCGACGGCGATCGCGAACTCCCAGCGGAAGAACTCGGCGCCGAGCGCCAGCGGCTCCGGGATCCGTGGCTCCGCCTCCTGCCGGTCGGGGCCTTCGGGCCATTCGCCGGGCGCGGGGACGAGCCCCTTCCCCTGCTTGCCGGTCGACTCCGCGATCAGCTGCTCGGCCCAGAGCCCGAAGCCTGTGGCTGGATACGGCGGCGGCGAAGCCGCCGCCGCCCGGCCGGAGACGTGGCCGCCTGCGGCGTCTCCGCCCGCGCCGTAGTCCGCGATACAGATCTTGTCGCGTCCCTCGCGCCAGCCCTCGCCGAACTGCCGTCCCAGCTCGTAGCCCGGGTTGCCGTCGTCGCGGCGGCAGCCGTCGGCCATCTCCTCGGCGGCGGCGAGCAGCCGGTCGACGTCGATCTCCATCAGCGCCGCGGGCACCATCCCGAAGGGCGAGAGGGCGGAGTAGCGGCCGCCGATCGTGGGCTCGCCCGTGAAGACGCGGCGGAAGCCGCGCTCGCGCGCCAGATGCTCGAGCTCCGAGCCCGGGTCGGTGATCGCGGCGAAGCGCTCCCCGCGCCCGCCCGTACGCTCCCAGAAGTAGTCCGTGTGGGAGCGCGTCTCGAGCGTCGATCCGGACTTCGACGCGGAGAGGAACAGCGTCCGCTCGAGGTCGATCGACTCCTCGAGCGCGCGGATCGCCCGCGGATGCGTCGTGTCGAGGACGTGGAGCGACTCGACGCCGAACGTGCGGCGCAGCACCTCGGGCGCGAGGCTCGAGCCGCCCATGCCCAGGAGCACGAACGTCTCGATCCCGTCGCCGCGTACCTGTCCCGCGAAGTCGGTGAGCTCGCCGACCCGCTCGCGCATCCGCCGCGGCTCGTCGAGCCAGCCCAGCCACTTCGCCTCGTCCGCCCCGGTCCACGTCGTCGGGTCGCGCTCCCAGATCCCGTTGATCAGGTCCGCGCGGTTCAGGGGGCGACCAGCTCTCCACGCTTCGCGCGCACCCCGTCGAGCAGCTCCCTGAACGAATCCGCGAACTTCCGTACCCCCTCGCGTTCGAGCGTCTCGGTCACGTCGTCGTAGTCGACCCCGACCGCCGCCAGCCGCTCGAGCAGCTCGTGCGCCTCGGCGATGCCCTCGCACACGGTGTCGCCGCGCACCTCGCCGTGGTCCTGGAAGGCATGGATCGTCTCCTCGGGCATCGTGTTCACCGTGTGCGGGCCGATCAGCTCCTCGACGTAGACGACGTCGCGGTACTCCGGGTTCTTCGTCGACGTCGAGGCCCAGAGGCAGCGCTGCGGCACCGCGCCCTTCCCCTCCAGCGCCTCCCAGCGCCGGCCGGAGAACGCCCCGAGATAGTGCTCGTACGCGAGCTTCGCGTTCGCGATGGCGAGCTTGCCCCGCAGCGCGAGCGCCTCCTCGCTCCCGATCGCCTCGAGCCGCTCGTCGGCCTCCGTGTCGACGCGGGAGACGAAGAAGCTCGCCACCGAGCGGACGCGCGTGGGGTCGCCGCCCGACTCGACGAGCCGCTCGAGCCCGCGCAGGTATGCCTCGACCACCTCGCGGTAGCGCTGCAGCGAGAAGATGAGCGTCACGTTGATGCTGCGGCCGGCGGCGATGCAGTCCTCGATCGCCGGCAGCCCGGCCTTCGTCGCCGGGATCTTCACGTAGAGGTTCGGGCGGTCGATCCACTCGTGGAAGCGGATCGCCTCGTCGAACGTCCCTCGCGTGTCGTCGGCGAGGGTCGGGTCGACCTCGAGCGAGACGTACCCGTCCTCCGCGTTCCCCTCGTGCACGGGCGCCAGGAGATCGAGCGCCGCCTCGACGTCGCGGGCGGCGAGCTGCAGGAAGATCTCCTTCGGATCGTCCTCGTGCGGAAGCAGCTCCTTCAGCTGCTCGTCGTATGCGTTGCCGTGCGAGATCGCCTTCTGGAAGATCGTCGGGTTCGACGTGACGCCGACGACGGCGTCCTCCTCCATCATCCGCTTCAGCTCGCCCGTCTCGAGGATGTCGCGCGAGAGGTAGTCGATCCAGACCGACTGCCCGCGCGCGCTCAGCTCGTGGAGTCTCGATTCAGCCATTCCGCATCCCTCTTTCCATTGCCGTCACCTTCGCCAGTCTGGCGAGGTAACGCTCTCCTCCGTCGAACCGTGCCGCGACAAACGTGCGCACGAGGTCGGCGGCGAGGCTGGGGCCGACGACCTCCGAGCCGAGGCAGAGGACGTTCATGTCGTCGTGCTCGACGCCCTGGTGCGCGGAATAGACGTCGTGGCAGATCGCGGCGCGGATCCCGCCGATCTTGCAGGCGGCCACGGACGCGCCGACGCCGGAGCCGCAGACGAGCACCCCGCGCTCGGCCTGCCCGTCCTTCAGCGCGGCTCCGAGCTCCGCCGCCTTGTCGGGATAGTCGATGCGGACGGCGTCGGTGTCGGTGCCGAGGTCGACGACGTCGTGGCCGTCCTCCCGCAGCGTCTCGATGATCCGCTCGCGCAGGTGGACACCGCGATGATCGAAGGCCACTGCGACTCTCACGTCCCTGGACGCCTTTCGCTCCCGCGCAGTGGCGCGGCGCTCCGCGAAAGGCTGACGACGCTGGCTACGGGAGCCCCAGGCCGTGGC
>JAVKST010000013.1:0-30565 GCA_039583515.1 Gaiellaceae bacterium | reverse complement strand
GCGGCCGCCGGCTGGAACCTCGCCGCGCTCGGGCCCGTCGCCACGCGTGAGAGCCACGCGTACGGCGTCGGCCTCATCACGATCGGGCTCTTCGTCACGGTCCAGTTCGTCCTGCACATGGCGATGCAGATCCCGGGCGGTCGCGCCGCCGACCGCTGGGGCGCGCGCCGGAGCACCGCCCTCGGGCTCGCGATCCTCGTGGTCGGCAACGCGGTGGCGCTTCCCGCGGCGACCCCGGCGCTCGGCTTCCTCGGCCGTGCGATCGTCGGCGTCGGCACCGGCCTCTCCTTCGTCGGCGGCTCGGACTACATCCGCGCGCACGGCGGCTCGCCGACGCTGCAGGGCGTCTACGGCGGAGCCTCGGTGCTGGCGCCGGGAATCGCGCTCGCGCTCGTCCCGGGCTTCGCCGCCTGGACCGGCTTCCGCGCGCCGTACTACTCCACGATCGCGGTGGTCGTCCTCTGCGGCCTGCTGCTCGCGCTCGCCCCGGACGCGCCGGCCGGCAGACGTCACGCGGGCGAGCGGCTCGACTGGAGCTTCGTGCGCGATCCGCGCCTCTACCGCCTGGCGGCGATCCACTCGTTCTCGTTCGGCTTCAGCGTCATCGTCGGCAACTGGGTCGTGACGCTGCTCGAGCGGCACGGCCAGTCGAAGGAGGCGGCCGCGGCGGTGGGGTCGCTGACGCTCCTGCTCGGCTTCTTCACGCGGATCGCGGGAGGAGCGATGCTGCGCCGCGAGCATGCGAACCGAGCGGTCGCGGCAAGCCTCGCGCTCGGCGGCGCAGCGGCGATCGTGCTCGCGCTGCCGCTGACGCTGCCCGGCTACGTCGCCGCCGCGACCGTCCTCGGGCTCGCGGCCGGTGTGCCCTTCGCGCGCGCCTTCACCGGCGCCGCAGCGGCGCGCCCGGACGCTCCGGGAGCGGCAGTCGGCTTCGTCAACGCGTGGGCCGCGCTGACGATCGTGGCCGCGACGCCGCTCGTCGGCCTGACGTTCTCGCTCCCGGGCGACGGGAGGATCGGCTTCGTCGTGCTCGGCGCGGTCGCGGCTCTGGCCTCGCTCGCCACGCCGCGCTAGGCTCGCGCGCATGGACTTCGGAGTGACGGTCCTCCCGGATCCGCCGTTCTCGCGCTGGCTCGAGCTGATCCAGCTCGCGGAGCGGCACGGCTTCGGCTATGCGTGGACCTACGACTCGCACGTCCTCTGGCAGGAGTCGGTGCCGGTGCTCGCCGTCGCCGCGCGCGAGACGTCGCAGATCCGGCTCGGCCACTTCGTCACGAATCCGGCGACGCGCGACCCGACGGTGCTCGCGAGCGCGTACGCGACGCTGCACGACCTCTCCAACGGCCGCATGGCGATGGGCATCGGGCGCGGCGACTCCGCCGTCCGCTACATCGGCCGGCAGCCGATGAAGGTCGCCGACTTCGAGCGCGCGTGCTCGATGGTGCGCGAGTTCATGAACGGCGGCGAGGTGGAGTGGAACGAGAAGCAGCTCCAGCTCAAGTGGGTGCGGCCCGAGCTGCCGCCGATCCCGATGTGGATCGCGGGCTACGGGCCGAAGGCGCTCGGCGTAGCGGGCCGCGTCGGCGACGGCGTGATAATCCAGCTAGCCGACCCGGAGATCATCCAGTGGATCATGGAGACGGCGCGCCGCGCGGCGGAGGAGGCGGGGCGAGATCCGTCCCGGCTGAAGTGCATCGTCGGCGCGCCGAGCCACATCTCGCCGGATCTCGCCGACGCGCGGGAGCAGGTGCGCTGGTTCCCGGCGATGGTCTCGAACCACGTCATGGACCTGATCGAGCGCTACGGCGCCGACGGCAGCGCCGTTCCGAAGGCGCTCACCGACTACGTGCAGGCGCGGAAGTTCTACGACTACGACGAGCACTCGCGCGTCGGCGCGAAGCACGGCGAGTTCGTCACCGACGAGATCTGCGACCGCTTCTGCGTCCTCGGGACGGCCGGCCAGGCGAAGGCGAAGCTGAGGGAGCTCGAGGCGGTCGGCGTCGACCAGTTCAACATCTACCTCATGACGCACGGGCAGGAGGAGACGTTGCAGGCGTACGGCGACGAGATCATCCCGGAGCTCGCGGGCGTCGCTGCGTGGGCGCGGCGATAGCATGGCTGCCGCGCGGCGCCTTGGCCGAGTGGTTAGGCACGGGTCTGCAAAACCCGGTACACCGGTTCGACTCCGGTAGGCGCCTCTCGGACGCTAGTGGAGGAACTGGTTGCCGACCGCACCAGCCGCGGGTTGGAGACCGCAGCCGACCGCCCGACCCACGGAGCCCGGCTCACGCCGGAGCAGATCGCCGCTCTCATCGCTGACCGCTGTCGGCGAAGCCCTGGCGAGACTGGTCGAAACTCGACGACGCGCCGAAGGCGGCTTGGCGCTCGAACACGGCCTGGCAGCAGGACGAACACCGCCTTCAGGAGCTGGTCGAGCTGGGGCGGGAGAGGGATAGGGAGCGGCGCAAGAAGGCGGTATAGAGTCAATTGCCACAAGTCTCTTGACAGTCGCATCGCCCCGCCTTACCATCCGTGCATCCAACGCTGCAGCACCAAGCGATGCGAAGTTTGCAGCACCGTGCGCACAGGTACGACAGGATCCGAGCATGAGCAGAGTCACCATCCCCGTTACTGACACGCTCTCAGTCGAGGTCGAAGAGCATCCCGATCGGCTCGACCTCGACCCGGAGCTGTCACAGACGCGTCGTTACGCGCTCCTCCTCGAGGAGGGGGCCGCTCTGCGTCGTGCTCGCCGGGTTGAACGTGAGCGGCGGGACGCCTACGCTGCCCATTCCGCCGACCCGGCTCACCGCGAGTTCGGAGAAGACATCTTCGCCTTCGCAGTCGAGGACGGGCTGATCTAAGCCCCCCGGCGTGATCGACCGCGGGGTCGCCTATGTAATCAACGGGAGGGACAAGCTCGGCGTCGTCCTGACCAAGGACTCGTGGAACCGCCGAATGCGCAACGTCGGCGTAGTTCCCATCTCTCAGCTGGAAGAGAGGACATCGCCTCTCGCCCTTCCTCTCGATGATGATCCCACACGATGCCTGGACCCAGCGCGCCTGATGGCTCTTCCGCGCGAAAGGCTGGGGCGGGCGATGCTCGTTCTGGACGACCAGAGTCTGTATCGGCTCGAGCGCGCTCTCGCCGAGCTGATCGATGCACCTCGTTTGACCCGCGAGCGCCTGCGTGCGACAAGGCCGCCCGCGGGGCGAATCGACTACCCGCAATGGGGTGAGATCCATTACCCGAAGGCCGACCGGATCGCGGGAGAGGCTAAGAGGTATCTGGTCGTGTCGAATGACCTCTGGAACCAGCAGAAGAAGACAGTGCTTATCTGCCGCACCATCGCCCAAGCGAAGCACCCGGTCGATGAGTTCCCAATGATTCAGAACGGTGCGGCACAGGCCGTCTGCGGAGATTTAGCTGCAGTCTCTCCTAACCGGCTCGATCTCGACAGGCGCCCACGGGGTCAGACGCGACTAGGGCTCCAGGACATGGCAGCCCTCGTCCGGGGCGTCACGCACACGCACCTTCTCCGTGAATACCTCGACGAGTTCGAGATCGAAGCCGTCTTTCTGGAGTAATCGGCGCCGACACCGGCTGACGCTCAGCGAATATGTGAAGGAGCCCCTCTCTCCGGCTCCGCCTACGAGAAGAGGCTTGCGGTCGCCGCGACGAGCTGCCGCGAGGGACGCGCGAGGCTTCGACGCACGGCCTCGTCGGCGAGGGCGACGCCGACGCCGTAGGCGAACACGTGCTCGGTGTCGAGGAACGTCACGTCGGGCCGGAGCAGAAGCCCGATGCCGGCGCAGCCGAGCGACCCGAGGACGACCAACAGGCGCGCAACGCGATCCGGATGTCGGCTCCAGAGAACGCGCGCGATCGCCCCGAGCCATGCGGCGATGATCGCGGACAGCCCGTAGTCCGCGGCGTGCACGACCGACGCGAACGCGTGGGGATCCGCCACGCGCGCGAGCCCGATGACGCCGTACACGCCGAGAGCCGAGAAGACGTGGCCGCCGACGGCCGCTCCGGCGGCAACGCGGGCGGAGCAGACCAACAGCACGGCGAAGCCGACGATCCAGAAGCCGAGCAAGGAGGCAATCGCAGGTCGATCGGCCAGCAGCGCACTGCTCGCGAGCAACCAGACCCTGCCCTCGCCGATCGACTGCGGGGTCGCGGAGAGCGTGGAAAGCGGGAGCTCTCCGAGGCGGTTCGCAATCGTCACGACCGCCGTCGCACCCGTCATCGCCGACGCCGTCAGCGCGGGGACTCGGAAGCTGCGTAGCAGGGACACGGTGGCTCGCTTCTCGGCCGGTTCGTGCACGAGCCCGACCAGCCTAGCTCCGTGGACGGCCGCTGGTAAAGCCGTCGCGGCCAGTGGGATCAGCTCGCGGGTTCCCGCAGCACGCGCCGGCCGAGTCGCACGAGCTCGCCTGCCAGACGATGGCCGCTCGCGGCGATCGCCAGCAGCGACCCGAACGCGACGACGGCGTCGATCGACTCGCGCCCCTCCGCGCTCCAGTAGTCGTCTTCCAGGTTCAGCCAGAGCGCGAACTCGTCGAGCGTCAACGCCGCTCCGGCCCCGTAGACGCCGGCGGTCGTCCGGGAGGCGAGCGGTCCGCCGCCGATCCCGATCTCGTTGAGCCAGGCCCAGCCGACTCCGATCAGTCCGCAGATGCCGAAGGTCATGTGGTGGATGTGGCGGCCGCCGGGGGTGATGTTGCGGAAGGGGCCCCGGTGCGCCCTGATCGCATGCGTGACGAACCGCGTCAGCGCGAACGTCGCCCCGAAGGAGAGGGCGCCGACCAGACGGCGCTCCTCGACGGCGGTCGCGAACGACCGCTCGTATGCCGAGCGAAGCTCGTCGGGCCGCGGCGCGCGTGCCATGCCGCGGATCCTATGACCGCCCGGTCGCCGGTCAGGCGCTACGCCGCGATGTGCGGGAGTCGGCGCAGCATCTCGGGCGGCCGGCTCGGCTCCGCGCCCAGCGCGAGCAGCGAGCGCACCCACTCTCGCTCGGCTTCGATCCGCTTCGCCAGGTCGACGAAGACGCCGTCGGGGTCCGGCTGATCGTGCAGGACATCCAGGACGTCGGTCATCGTGCTCAACGTCCGCGTGTAGACGTCCAGCGTCTGTTGATGCGTCTTGCGGGTCATGGGCGGGACCTCCCGCGATCGACGACAAAATGCTCCGGCGCGCGTTAAACCCTCGAGCGGAAGAAAGGGAAACGGCTTCCCGGGCTCGTCGTTCGCTCTTTGCGGAGTTTTCGTCCGGGGCGCCGAGGCTCTACGGGGAGTGCTTCTCGACGATCAGATAGCCGCGCTGTCGCTCGACCACCGATTCGACCGCGGGCCGCTCGTGCCCCGGGGCGACGAGGTAGCGCTGCTGATGCTCGCGCACAGCCTCGAAGACGGCGGGCGCGACCTCGATCGGAGTGGCGCAGCCGGTCTCGGCGCACTCGCACAGCAGCGGCAGGAGCTCGCCGGTCGAGTGGACGCGCTCCTCCAGGCCGGCGATCTGGATGTTGACCTCCCGGAAGAGCCTCTCGTTGCGGATCGCCCGCTCTTCCCGCCGCGACATGGAACGCGGATGCTAGTCCGCGGCGCTGCAATCTCCTAATGCGGGCGGACTGCTTTTCGGGAACTGCGGGTAGGCAGCGGCGGTGGACCGCGACCCCGCCGAGAGTGGCGACATGATGCGCCTCGCCGCCGTCACCGACATCCTGATCGAGGTGGCAGAGCGGATCAACGGCGACATCGCCGACGAGGCGATCCTCGCCGAGCTCCACGAGCTTCGCGACCGCGCTCACGCGGCGCTACGGCGCCTCAGCGAGCAGGCGTAGCTCGGCCGTCGGCCCCGCGCCGGCTAGTCGACCTTGATCGCGACGTGCTTGAGCTGCGTGTACTCCTCCATCGAGTAGATCGACATGTCCTTGCCGTAGCCGGACTGCTTGTAGCCGCCGTGCGGCAGCTCCGACGAGATCGGCAGCAGGTGGTCGTTCACCCAGACGGCGCCGAACTGGAGCCTGCGCGCCGCGTTCATGGCGCGCCCGACGTCCCGCGTCCAGACCGAGGCGGCGAGGCCGTAGCGCACGTCGTTCGCCCAGCGGATCGCCTCGTCGTCGTCGGCGAAGCGCTGCACGGTGACGACCGGGCCGAAGACCTCGCGCTGGACGATCTCGTCCTCCTGCTTCACGTCGGTGACGATCGTCGGCTGGACGAAGAAGCCGCGGTCGCCGTTCGTCCCGCCGCCGGTGAGGATCGTCGCGCCCTTCGCGCGCTCGAGGAAGCCGAGGATCCGCTCCTGCTGGTCGTGTGAGATGACCGACCCCATCTCCGTCTCGTCGTTCAGCGGGTCGCCGACCTTGAGCGATTCGACGGCGGGTACGAGCTCCTCGAGCAGCCGGTCGTAGATCTTCGGCCCGGCGACCACGCGGGAGCCTGCGGTGCAGTCCTGGCCGGAGTTCCAGTAGCCGGCGAGGCGGATGCCCTGGGCGACGGCCTCGGGGTCGGCGTCGTCGAAGACCACCATCGGCGCCTTGCCGCCGAGCTCGAGGTGGACGCGCTTGACCGTGTCCGCGGCGGTGCGGGCGATCGTCTTGCCCGTCTCGACGTCGCCGGTGAGCGAGACCATCCCGATCGCCGGGTGCTCGACGATCCGCTGCCCGACGGGGACGCCGTCGCCGGTCACCACCTGGAGCACGCCCGGCGGGATCACCTCCTGCGCGAGCTGGACGAAGCGGAGGAGAGAGAGCGGCGTCTGCTCCGACGGCTTGAGGATCTGCAGGTTGCCCGCGGCGAGCGCCGGCCCCATCTTCCAGACCGCCATCATGAGCGGGTAGTTCCATGGGCAGATGCCGCCGACGATCCCGATCGGCTCGCGCCGGATCATCGACGTGTAGCCCTCGATGTACTCGCCGGCCGACTTGCCCTCGAGGTTGCGGGCGGCGCCCGCGAAGAAGCGGAGGTTGTCGGCGGAGAAGGGCATCTCGTCACGCGAGGCCATCAGCGGCTTGCCGACGTTCACGGACTCGAGCTGCGCGAGCTCGTCGGCGTTCTCCTCCATCGCGTCGGCGAGCGCGTACAGGAGCTCCGAGCGCTCCTTCGGCGTCTTGTCGAGCCACTCGGGTAGTGCCTTCTGCGCCGCCTCGACGGCGCGGTCGACGTCCTCGGCGCCGCAGCGCGGCACCTCGGCGACCGTCTCGCCGGTTGCGGGCGCGATCACCTCCATCGTCTCGCCCGACGCGGCGTCGACCAGCTCGCCGCCGATCAGGATCCGGTACTGGGTCGTCGTGGTGCTCATGTGTCCCTCCTGTCCTTCAGTAGGCGCTGATCTTCGCTGTCTCGACGGCTTCGGTCACCTCTGCGGCTCCGCGGCGAAGGACTCCGGTCTCGCGCATGAGCCGCTGCGCGAGCAGGACGGGGATCGCCGTAACCGCGATCATCGCGAATGCGATCACGTTCACGACCGGGAGCTGCTGGCCGAGCCGGATGTAGCCGAGGATGAGCAGCGGGAGCGTGTTCTGGGCGCCGGCCGTGAACGTCGTGACGATCACCTCGTCGAACGACAGCGCGAACGCGAGCAGGCCGCCGGCGACGAGCGCGGTCGAGAGGACGGGCCAGACCACGAAGCGGAACGTCTGCCAGCCGTCGGCGCCGAGATCCTGCGACGCCTCGAGCAGCGAGGGAGACGAGCGCCGCAGCCGGGCGAGCACGTTGTTGTAGACCACGACGACGCAGAAGGTCGCGTGCCCGACGACGATCGTCCACGTCGAGAGCGCCACGCTGCCGGCGACGAAGGCGGAGTTGAGCGCGATGCCGGTGACGATCCCGGGCAGCGCGATCGGCAGCACGAGCAGGAACGAGACCGCCTCGCGTCCGAAGAAGCGGAAGCGCGCGACGCCGAACGCCGCCATCGAGCCGAGGACGAGCGCGATCGCGGTCGCGATCAGGCCGACGCGGACGGAGAGCCACAGCGCCCCGCGCACGTCCGACGTCCACGCCGCATGGAACCAGCGCGTCGTGAAGCTCGTGATGGGCCAGCTCTCGACGTTCGAGGTGTTGAACGCGTAGAGCACGATCAGCGCAAGCGGGATCCAGAGGAAGAGCACGACGAGCGTCGTCCAGGCTCCGAGCGCGATGCGGGTCGGCCGCGTCTCCATCAGAGCGCGTCGAACGCGCCGAGCCGGCGCGCGATCAGGAGGTAGATGCCCATGACGGCGAGGGGGACCGCGGCGAACGCCGCCGCCGAGGGCACGTCGCCCGACCCGATCTCGCTGTAGACGACGTTCCCGATGAACTGCGACGACGTGCCGCCCGCCAGGAGCGGCGTGACGTAGTCGCCGAGCGTGAGCGAGAACGTGAAGATCGAGCCCGCGACGACGCCCGGCAGCGCCAGCGGGAGCAGGATCCGCCGGAACGTCGTCCAGCCGCCTGCCCCGAGGTCGCGCGAAGCCTCGAGGAACGACTCCGGCACGCGCTCGAGCGCCCCGTAGACCGGCAGGATCATGAACGGCAGCCAGACGTACGCGAAGATCAGCCAGACCGCCCAGTTCGTGTAGCCGATGCTCGCGCTCGGGAGGCCGACCTTCTGCAGCGTCCAGTTGAGGACGCCCTTGTCGTCGAGGACGAGGCGCCAGATGTAGACCCGGACGAGGTAGCTCGACCAGAGAGGCAGGAGCACCGCGACGAAGAGGAACGCGCGGGAGCGTCTGCCTGCGATCCGCGCCATGAAGTAGCCGAGCGGGAAGGCGAGGACCGCGTCGGTGAGCGTCACCGCGGCCGCGATGCCGACCGTCCTGATCGTGACGGTGCGGTAGACGCTGGAGTCCCACAGCTGCTTGTAGTTGTCGACGTTCCAGACGTGCTGGAGCTCCGTCGTGAGCGGGTTCACCGTCCAGAAGGACGAGACGAAGAGCGCCACGAGCGACGCGACGTAGACGAGCAGGAACGCGAGCAGCGGCAGTGCGAGCAGCAGCAGCGCCTTCGCCCACGGATGGCGCCAGAAGAAGCCGGTGAAGCGCAGCCGGGCCGCCCGCAGAGGACGGCCCGGCTCGGTCAGCTCAGCAGCATGGACGGACAGCCGCTACCCCTTCAGCTGCGTCCAGGCGCTCTGCCATTGCGTGTAGTTCATGCAGTCGTTCTGGCCGTTGCCGCAGGCGGAGACCGGCGTCTTCCAGAACTTGATCGAGTTGAAGTACTTCTTCGAGGCGCCGCAGTGGTACTGCTTCGCGGAGCCCGGCGCGAGCTTGTTCATGATCGCGCAGGCCTTGGTGTTGGCCGGCGTCTCGCCGAAGTAGATCGCCTGTTCCGCCTGCACCTTCGGCGTCGAGACCCACGCCATCCACTTGTACATGCAGTTCGGGTGCCGGGCGTGCGCCGACATCATCCACGTGTCGGCCCAACCGGTCGCGCCCTCCTTCGGGATCTCGTCTTTCACGGGGACGTGATCCGCCTTCAGGGTGTTCGTCTGGTACGGCCACGACGCGCCGACGACCGCGTCACCGTTCTTGAACAGGTCGATCTCGTCGGACGCGAGGGCCCAGTACTTCCTGATCAGCGGCTTCTGCCGGCGCAGGAGGGAGATGACCGCGTTGAGCTGCGTCTGCGTCAGCTCGTACGGGTCCTCGATCCCGAGCGACGGCTTCGCCTTCGAGAGGTAGAGCGCCGCGTCGGCGATCTGGATCGGGTTGTCGGGGACGGTGACCTTGCCCCGGTATTTCTTGCTGTAGATCACGGACCAGCTCGTCGGCGCCGGCTTCACCTTCCTGGTGTTCCAGAGCAGCGTGTTCGGGCCCCACTGGAGCGAGATGCCGTAGTGGACGCCCTTGATCGTGTTGTGCGGCGGCGACTTCAGGGCGGGGATGAAGTTCTTGAAGTCCGGGATCAGCTTCGGGTTCACCGGCTGGACGTCGTGCCCGTAGATCAGTCGCAGGCTCGCGTCGCCGGAGGCAGAGACGCCGTCGAACTGCGTCCCGCCGCCCTGCCGCATCAGCGTCACCATGTCGTCGGACGTGCCCGCGTACTTCGCGTTCACCTTGCATCCCGTCTTCTTCTCGAACGGCTTCACCCACTGCTGCTGGGTGTAGCCCTCCCACGCGATCAGGTTGAGCTGGCCCTCGCCCTTCCCGATCTTCGTGGGCAGTCCCTGGCCGGCGCTGACGCCGGACGCCGGCACGCACAGCGCCGCGGCGACCGCGGCCACCAGTACGTGCCACCGGGTGATCTTCCTCACGTGCCCTCCTTGGTGAGTTCGTACGTGTGCTCCGGCCGCCACGAGAGGCGGACCCTTCGGCCCTGCTCCGCGAGCGCCTCCTGCGAGGACGTCTCGAGGTTCTGCCGCACGACGACGAGCGTCCCGCCGCGGTCGAGGTCGACGACGAAGCGTGTGACCATCCCGACGTAGACGACCTCGCGGATCGTTGCGGGCTCGCCGTCCCCGCTCTCGTCGGCCATCCGGATCTTCTCGGGGCGGATCGTGATGCGGCGCCCGTCCCGCTCGAGCACGTTGGAGATGCCGACGAAGCCGGCCACGAACTCGCTCTGCGGGTGCTCGTAGACCTCGGCTGGCGTGCCGACCTGCTCGATCCGGCCGGCGTCGAAGACGGCGAGGCGGTCGCTCATCGTCAGCGCCTCCTCCTGGTCGTGCGTCACGTAGACGAACGTGATGCCGAGGTCGCGCTGAAGCGCCTTGAGGAAGGACTGCATCTCCTGGCGCAGCTTCAGGTCGAGCGCGCCGAGCGGCTCGTCGAGCAGCAGGACGGGCGGCCCCGTGACGATCGCGCGCGCGAGCGCGACGCGCTGGCGCTGCCCGCCGGAGAGCTGCACCGGCTTGCGGTCGCCGAGCCCGGGGAGGCGCACGCGGTCGAGCACGGCAGCCGCGCGGGCGCGCCGGTCATGGCGGGAGACGCCCTTCACCCGCAGCCCGTACTCGACGTTCTCGAGGACGGTCATGTGCGGGAAGAGCGCGTAGTCCTGGAAGACGGTGTTCACGGCGCGCTGGGACGGCGCGACCCGCGTGACGTCGACGCCCTGCAGCTGGACGCGGCCGGCGTCCGGCCGCTCGAAGCCGGCGATCACGCGCAGCGTCGTCGTCTTCCCGGAGCCGGACGGGCCGAGCAGCGTGAAGAACTCGCCGGCCTCGATCTCGAGGTCGAGGTGGTCCACCGCCACGACGTCGCCGTAGGTGCGTCTGATGCCGGTGAGCCGGACGGCCGGAGCCGCCGCCGGCCGCTCTGCCTCAGCCGCGCTCGGCGCCAGCGTCGCCAAGAGCCTCCTCCAGCACGTCGAGCCCGCGCTCCAGCTCGGCGTCGCTCGCAGTGAGCGGCGGCAGGAGCCGGATCACGTTCCCGTACAGGCCGCACGAGAGGAGGAGTAGCCCCTTCTCGAAGGCGGCCGCAGTCGTCGCCTTCGCCGCGTCGGGCGTCGGCTCGCGCAGCTCGAGCGCGAGCATCGCGCCGAGGCCGCGCACCTCGCCGACGAGCGGCTGCCGCGCGGCGATCTCCTCCAGCCGGGCGCGAAGGAGCGACGCGACGTGCTCGGCACGCTCGCGAGAGCCCGGTGCGGCCAGCTCGTCGAGCACGGCGAGGGCGGCGGCGCACGCGACCGGGTTGCCGCCGAAGGTGCCGCCGAGGCCGCCGGGATGGACCGCGTCCATCAGCTCGGCACGGCCGGTGACCGCTGCGAGCGGCAGGCCGCCTCCGAGCGTCTTCCCCGAGACGAGCAGGTCCGGCTCGATGCCGAGCTGCTCGATCGCCCACGTGGCGCCGGTGCGGCCGCAGCCGGACTGCACCTCGTCGTCGACGTAGAGGATCCCGTGCGCGTCGCAGATCCGGCGCAGCGCCTGGACGAACTCCGGCGGCATCGGGATGAAGCCGCCCTCGCCCTGGACCGGCTCGAGCACCAGACACGCGACCGAGTGGGGGTCGACGTCCTGCTCGAACAGGAGCTCGAGCCCGTGGAGGGCGTCCTCGGTCGAGACGCCGCGGTATGGGTACGGCGCCGGCGCGCGGTAGACGTCGGCGGCGAGCGGGCCGAAGCCGTCCTTGTAGACGAGCTTCGCTGTCATCGCCATGGTCAGGTTCGTGCGGCCGTGGAAGGCGCGGTCGAAGACGATCACGCCGGGGCGGCCGGTGGCGGCGCGTGCGATCTTGACGGCGTTCTCGATCGCCTCCGCTCCAGAGTTGACGAGCAGCGACTTCGTCTCTGCGCTGCCGGGCCAGAGCTCGTCGAGCCGGCGGCAGAGGTCGACGTACGGCTCGTACGTCGCGACCATGAAGCACTGGTGCAGGTAGCGGTCGACCTGCTCGTGGATCGCGGCGACGACGGTGGAGGGGCCGTGTCCCAGGTTCTGGCAGGCGATGCCGCCGGCGAAGTCGAGGAACTCGCGTCCGTCGGCGTCGCAGATCGTGGCGCCGGAGGCGCGTGCTACGACGAGGGAGGGCGTGGAGACGCCGCGCGGGACGTACCGTTCCCGTGCGGCGAGCACCTGCTCCGCCGCGCCTGCGCGTTCCTCCACCGACATGCCCGCCGGGATTATCGCTACGCGATGCGTCTGGTTCAAGCGGGATCCGCCGCGGATTGCGCGGTGCGCGACCACCGCGACTGTCGAAATGCGCAGCTAGGAGACCCAGACGTTCTCGAACGTGCCGAAGCGGAGCTCGCTGTCGTAGTGGAAGCGGGTCTCGTCGACACGGCTCATGTGCTCCTCGCGGTGCTCCGCCACGAAGGCGTTGTATGCGTCCGCCGATTCCCAGCGGTCGACCACGAGGTAGCGGCCGGGCGCCTCGACGTCACGCAGGAGCTCGGTCGCGACGTAGCCGCGGCCCCGACGGAAGAACTGCGCCCACTCGCCCTCGGGGCCGTAGGCGCGTTCGAACTCGGGCGCGTCGTGCACCTCGTAGCTGAAGACGAGTGCGATCACGCGAGGAGGATAAGGTCCTCGCATGAGCGCCGAGGCCGTTCCCGAGCAGCTCGACGAACGGGCCGAGTACGCGGGCGTCCTCCGCTTCTACCACCTGGCGAAGCACCAGGAGTGGCAGGTGAGGGACCTGCCGTGGGGCGCGATCCCGTTCGTGCCGGAGGGGAAGGGCTCGCCCGAGCGGCAGGCGCGGCGGCGCGACATCTGGCGCTCGGTGATCATGCAGCAGCTGCAGGCGGACGTCTTCGCGTGCGAGATGGCGTCGCAGCTCCTGACCGCGGCGCCCGACCCGGAGGCGCGCCTCTACTACTCGACGATGGTGCAGGACGAGTCGCGCCACACCGAGGCGTGGCTGCGGCTGATCGGCCACGTCGGCGGAGAGGGGGAGCGCGACCCGTACCTCGACGGGCTCGCGCACATGTTCCTCGAGGCCGACCTGCTCGAGGAGAAGGTCTTTCTGATGCAGGTCTTCTTCGAGCGGCTGATCATCCCGCGCTTCCGGCTGATCGCGCGCTCGTCGCGCGGGACGGTGCTCGAGGACCTCTGCAACCGGCTTGCCATCGACGACGGGATCCACCACGGAGCCGGGATGGCGTACGAGCGCGTCCTGCTCCAGTCGGCCGGGAAGAAGGTGCGCGCGCGGCTGGTCGAGGCCGCGAACACGATGCTGCCGATCTTCGCCAAGCACGTCCTCTGGCGCCCGAAGGCGCGCGAGATGATCGGCCACCTGATGGAGACGCGCGACCGCGAGCGGCTGCGCGAGGAGCTCAACCACGGCGTGCGGCTCGCGAACTCGCTCGGACTGGACGTCTCCGACGTCCGCATGCCCGCCGGCTGAGCGTTCCGCGGCGGCTGGGAGGGGGGTGAGCCCGCCATGAGGCTCCTGGCCCACCGGTCGCGCGCCGATTTCTCTTTGCGGAAGGAGCGGTGTGCCGCAGCCCGCTCCGACCGGTCGACGGAGCCGAGCAGGGGAACGGGAGCCGCAGCCGGCCCCCCGCAGGCGACGTCACGAGAGGCCCCGGAGTCGGGGCCTCTCCTCGTTTTCGAGGCGCGCCGTCACGCGAGCGCGCGCTCGAGCGCCGCGCGGTCCTTCGGCTCGCCGTGGGCCGGCAGCACGAGCTCGATCGGCAGCTCGAGCAGCGGGCGTAGCCGTTCCGCGACGTCGTCACGCGTTACGTGCCTGCGGCCGCCGAGCTGGATGGCCAGCCCGTCGCCGAAGTCCGAGAGCGAGTCACCGGTCACGATCGCGTTGATCGCCGGCAGCCAGAGGATGACGTCGTTGTCCTCCCGGCCTGCGTACGCCGTGATCCCGAACGGCCACGCTCCCGGGTCGTGAAACTCGCCTTCGCCTTCGCCGGCGCGCAGCCAGGCGAGGTCCTCGCTCTCCATGCCGCGGACGCGGTCGGGATCGACGCCGAACTTTTCCACCCAGTCCTGCCAGGTGTCCGCCGGCGGCGTGTGGACGGGCAGGCCGAGCCCGCGGGCGTCGCGCTCGTGGTACGGCGCGGTCAACACGACGGCCGTTGCGCGCTCCCGCAGCTCGTCCGGAACCGCGAGCGGGTCGAACAGCACAAGCTCGTCGCCGAGCTCGATCGCGTACGAGGAGACCTGCTCCGGCCACCACTCCTCCGACGTCCAGTCGGGATGCGGGGCCTGCCAGTGCCAGAGCCCGGGCTGTAGCTCGCGAGCCGTCAACGGATCCCTCCTCGTTCGAAGTGGGCGCGGAAGAAGTTCTCGCTGCCGGCGGTCGCCATCGCGGCCGACGCGCTGACCTCGAGCGCGAGGGCGGTTGCGGCGACGAGCTGGGCGAGGCGGTAGACCTTGCCCGGCCCGGCGCAGCCCATCAGCTCGAGCCAGCGCTTCGGGTCGGGCAGCGTCGTACCGCCGCCGACGGTGCCGACCTCGATCCCCGGGAAGCGGATCGAGACGTGGAGGTCGCCCTCGACCTGCCGCTCGACCCCGTGGGCCATGGAGCTCGTCCCGACCAGGCCGAGATCCTGGCCCGTCGCCGCGAAGACCGCCGCGACCGCCGACGCGGGTGTGAACGCGACGGACTGCATGCCGGAGGCGACGGCGCCGTGCGTACCCGCCCAGGCGAGCTCCCCGAGGTCGCGCACGGTCGTCCGCAGCACGCGCTCGACCGCCGCCTCGCTCAGCGTCGTCTCGGCGATCACCGTCTTCCCGTGCCCCTGCTGGAAGAACTCGTGCGACGGCTTCTTGTCCCCGCCCATGTTCGCCTCGAGCATCACGCGCTCGACCGCCACCGGCGACTGCGGCATCACGTACGCCATGTTCAGCGCGTACGCGTTGCGGGTCATCATGTTCGCGCCGAAGGCGTCGCCGGTCGTGAAGCGCCAGAGGACGTGGCACATCGGGCCGACCACGTGCGTCTTCGCCTCGCGCAGGACGGCGTGCCTCGACAGCTCCGGCCGGTCTGCGACGCGCAGGAAGTCGCGCATCGCCGGCAGCTGCGACTCGATCCAGCCGGCGAGCTCGAGCGCGTCGCGGGAGCTCTTGCAGACGAAGCAGGATGCTCTGGTGATCCTGTCGGAGATCACGTACGTTCGGCAGCCGCCCGAATCGGCGATCGCCCTCGCTCCGCGGTACACCGAAGCGGTCAGGCCGCCCTCGGTATGGGCGAGCGGCACCGTCACCTCCTCCTCCGAGCGGCCGGTCTCGGAGACGTCGCCGTCCTCGGACAGCTCGTACTCGCCGAGCGAGACCGCGAGCTGGGCGACCGACACGGGGATGGAGACGAGGCCGGTGACGGATTCGGCCGCCCGGGCGTACGGCTCGACGTCGACCTCGGGCAGCCCGAGCGTCGCCTGCCGCGCGCGGACGGACGCCGGGTCGTTCCTGCGGGGAAGCCGCGCCACCGGCGCATTCTCGCCCAGTACGCTGGCTCCGTGGCGGCGACCCTGATCGACGGCAAGGCGCTCGGCGCGAAGGTGCGCGAGGAGGTCGCGGCAGCGGTCGCCGAACTGGGCCACGTCGGCCTCGCCACGGTGCTCGTCGGGGACGACCCCGCGTCTCACATCTACATCGATCTCAAGCAGAAGGCCGCGCAGGACGCCGGAATGGACGCGCGCGACCTCGAGCTGGCCGCCGACACCTCCGAGGACGAGCTCCTGGCCGCCATCGCCGACCTGAACGCGGACGAAGGCATCCAGGGGATCCTCGTCCAGCTGCCGCTGCCGGTGCACATCGACGAGAATCGCGTGATCGAGGCGATCGCGCCGGAGAAGGACGTGGACGGGATCCATCCCGTCAATGCGGGCCGGCTCTACCTCGGGCGGCCGGGCCTCGTCCCGGGAACGCCGCTCGGGATCATGCGAATGCTCGACGAGTACGAGATCCCGCTCGAGGGCGCTCGCGCCGTCGTCGTCGGCCGCTCGGCGATCGTCGGAAAGCCGATGGCGCACCTCCTCCTGCAGCGGAACGCGACCGTGACGATCTGCCACTCGCGGACGCAGGACCTGCAGCGGCACACGCTCGACGCGGACGTGCTCGTCGCCGCGGTCGGGCGCACGCACCTGATCTCGGCGGACATGGTCAAGGCCGGGGCTACCGTCGTCGACGTGGGCATGAACCGCGTCGAGGGGAGCCGTAAGGTCGAGGGCGACGTCGATCCCGGCGCGCTGGAGCGGGCTGGCTTCATCACGCCGGTTCCCGGCGGCGTGGGTCCGATGACGATCGCGATGGTGCTCCAGAACGCGGTCACGGCGGCGCGCCAGAGCCGGGCCGCGCCTGTTGCACACGCCGAAAACTGAGCTACACTCCGGGCGCTTCATCATCGGTCGGCGGCTCGGTGCCCGGGCCGTCGTTTTGTTCTGCAAGGAGGAAGGGTTGGCTGAGGGCACCGTCAAGTGGTTCTCGAACGAGAAGGGCTTCGGGTTCATCGAGCGTGAGGGTGGAGACGACGTCTTCGTCCACTTCTCGGCGATCACGATGGACGGCTACAAGTCGCTGACCGAGGGCCAGCGCGTGTCGTTCGAGGTTGTGCAGGGCCCGAAGGGCGCGCAGGCCGCGAACGTCCAGGCGATCTAGAGAACCAGTCGGACCACACGTTGTGAAGGGGCCCCGACAGGGGCCTCTTCCGTTTTGGTTGACTCGAAGCCATGGCGATCGAACGCCAACAGATCCTCCACGTGGCGCACCTGGCGCGGCTCGAGCTGCGCGAGGGCGAGGTCGAGCGGCTCGGAACGCAGCTGAACGACATCCTCGCGGCGGTCTCGAAGGTGTCGGAGCTCGACCTCGAGGACGTTCCTCCGACCTCGCATCCGCTCGACGTCGTGAACGTGTGGGCGGAGGACGAGCCGCGCCCGTCGCTCGCGGCGCGTGAGGCGCTCGCGAACGCGCCCGAGCAGGAGGGCGACTACTTCCGCGTCCCGCCCGGCGGATGATCGACACGCTCAGGCTGACAGCCGAGGAGGCGAAGCGGCTTCTCGACGCGCGCGAGGTCTCGGGCGGCGAGCTGTTCTCCGCCTATCTCGAGGCGATCGGCGCGCGCGACGAGGAGCTGCACTGCTACCTCCACGTTTGCGACGACCCTGGTGGGAACGGGATCCCGATCGCGGTCAAGGACGTGATCGGGACGCGGGGTATCCCGACCACGGCCGGCTCGAAGATCCTCGAGGGCTACCTGCCGGTCTACGACGCGACGGTAGTGGAGCGGCTGAAGGCGCATGGGCTGCGCGTGCTCGGAAAGACGAACACCGACGAATTCGCCATGGGCTCGTCGACCGAGAACTCCGCCTTCGGGCCGACGCGGAACCCGTGGGACCCCGCGCGCGTCCCGGGCGGCTCGGGCGGCGGTTCGGCGGCGGCGGTCAGCGCGGGCCTCGCTCCCTGGGCGCTCGGCTCCGACACCGGCGGCTCGATCAAGCAGCCGTCCGCGCTCTGCGGCAACGTCGGCCTGCGCCCCACGTACGGGACGGTCTCGCGCTACGGCGTCGTCGCCTTCGCGTCGAGCCTCGATCAGGTCGGCCCCGTCGCGCGCACCGTCCGCGACTGCGCCTACCTCTACTCCGTGATCGCAGGGCGGGACGAGTGCGACACGACGACGGTCGACCTGCCGCAGCCGGTCGAGGTGCCGCAGGCCGAGGATGTCAGGAGGCTGCGGATCGGCGTCCCGAAGGAGCTGAACGAGGCGGAGGGGATCGAGCCCGGGGTCGCCGCCGCGGTCCGCGCCGCGATCGACAAGCTCGCGGAGCTCGGGGCGGAGGTGGGGGAGTGCTCGCTGCCGCTCTCCGTCGAGTACGGGATGCCGTGCTACTACCTCATCGCGCCGGCTGAGGCGTCGTCGAACCTCGCCCGCTACGACGGCGTTCGCTACGGCTTCCGCGCCGCCGCCGGTGAGCGGCTCGAGATGTACGAGCGGACGCGCGACGAGGGCTTCGGCGACGAGCCGAAGCGGCGGATCATGCTCGGCACCTACGCGCTCTCGGCGGGCTACTACGACGCGTACTACGGGCAGGCGCAGCGCGTGCGGACGGTGATCAAGCGGGAGCACGATGCGCTGTTCGAGCGCTTCGACGCGCTCCTCTCGCCGACCTCGCCGACCGTCGCCTTCCCCCTCGGCGCGCGCACCGCCGACCCGATCGCGATGTACCTCAGCGACCTGCTCACGATCCCGTCCTGCATGGCCGGCCTCCCCGGCCTCAACGTCCCGTGCGGCCTGAGCGAGGGGCTGCCGGTCGGCCTCCAGCTGATCGGGCCCCAGTTCGGCGAGAACACCCTCTTCCGGATCGGCCACACCCTCGAGCAGGCGCTCGGCTTCGACCCGGTGCCGGAGCGGCTGCGATGACGATGCGCTTCGAGGATCCCGCGGCGGAGTTCGTGCTCGCGGTCGAGCGCGTGTTCGGCGACAAGCCACGCGTCCTCGACGGCTCGCGTGCGGTCCTGCTCGGCGACGTCAAGCTCCAGCTCGAGGCCGGCGAGCGCGAGCTGTGGCTGATCGAGAGGCACGGCGTGCTCGAGCACCGGCTGGCGATGGTCGAGGTCGCCGACGACATCGAGGGCGCCCTCCGGGAGGCGAAGGAGAAGCTCGGTGGCCGTGAGTGACTGGGAGCCGGTTGTCGGGCTCGAGGTGCACGCGCACCTGAAGACGCGGACGAAGATGTTCTGCCGCTGCGAGCTGGAATACGGCGCGGCGGAGAACACGCGCACGTGTCCCGTCTGCCTCGCGCACCCCGGCGCGCTCCCGGTCCCGAACGGGCGCGCGATCGAGCTGACGATCCTGCTCGGGCTGGCGCTCGACTGCGAGATCGCCGGGCGCGCGATCTTCGCCCGCAAGAACTACTTCTACCCCGACCTGCCGAAGGGCTACCAGATCAGCCAGTACGAGGCGCCGCTCTGCGGCCCCGGGCGTTTCGGCCTGCCGGCGGCGGACGGTGAGCGCGAGATCGGGATCGTCCGCGCGCACCTCGAGGAGGACGCCGCCAAGACCGTCCACGCCGGCGGCGCGACCGGCCGCTCGGTCGGCGCCGACTACTCGCTCGTCGACTTCAACCGCGGCGGCACGCCGCTGCTCGAGATCGTCACGGCGCCCGACCTGCGCTCGGCCGACGAGGCGATGTGGTTCCTGCGGCTGCTGCGCCAGACGATCGTCGAGCTCGGCATCTCCGACGCCGAGATGGAGAAGGGCACCCTGCGCGCCGACGTGAACGTCTCGGTGCGGCGCCGCGGCGAGGCGGGCTTCCGGCCGCGCTGGGAGATCAAGAACATGAACTCCTTCACCTTCGTCGGGCGCGCGATCGAGGCGGCGTTCCGTCAGCAGGTGGCGGCGCACGAGGCGGGGGAGGAGGTCGTCCAGTCGACGTACGACTACGACGCCGACACGGACCGGCTGACCGTCCACCGCTCGAAGGAGGAGGCCGACGACTACCGCTACTTCCCGGAGCCGGACCTCGTCCCGGTCGAGCCTCCGGCCGAGCTCGTCGAACGGTTGAGGAAGCAGGTGCGCGAACGCCCCGCGGAGCGCATCGCGCGGCTCGGCGAGCACGTAGGGCTCCCCGCCGCAGTGGAGCTCGTGACGACCGGCAACGAGTGGAAGGCGGAGGCGCTCGCCGCAGAGGGCGTCGAGTGGCGTGCGGCCCATGCGATCGCGATGAACCGCGGCGACTTCCTGCGCGAGAACGCCCCTGCGCTCGCCCGGATCGTCCAGGCGAACGTGACGCGGGAGGCGCTCGACGACGCCTTCGCCGCCGCCGCCGAAGGGCCGATCGCCGCCGACGACTATCTCGCGCGCACGGCGGTCTCGGACGAGGAGGCGCTGCGGCCGGTGATCGAGGCCGTGCTCGCGGCCCACCCCCAGCAGGTGGAGACCTACCACGGCGGCAAGGAGGGCGTCCTCGGCTTCCTCGTCGGCCAGGTGATGCGCGAGACGCAGGGCAAGGCCGACGCGAAGGTCGTCAATCGCCTGCTAACGGAGCGACTTCGGCGCTGACGACGGGCTCGCGCCGCGTCACGAGGTAGACCGCGCTCACGACGACCACCGCGGCCATCCCGACGAGCAGGATCCGATAGTCGACGAGCGTGGAGAGCGCGGCGCCGGTCGCGATCGACGTCGTCTGCGCGATCGAGAGGGAGAGATCGACGGCGGCCGAGACGCGCCCCTGGATCCGCAGCGGCGTGCGCGTCTGGAGCGCCGTGTTGAAGGCGACGATCGCCCAGACGATCCCCACGCCGGCGACGATGAAGCCGGCGAGTACCACCGGCAGCGAGTGGACGGCCAGTAGCGCGCCGCAGAGCCCGAAGCAGCCAAGCCCGATCCCGACGGTTCGCACCTCCCCGAGCCGCCGCACGACCACTCCCGCGGTCACCCCGCCGGCGATCGAGCCGACGCCCTGCAGGGTCGCGAGGACGCCGAAGAACGAGGGCTTGTGGCCGAGGTGCCCGATCACCGAGAAGATGAGGGTCTCGGTGAAACCGACGACGAGGAGCGCGAGCGTCGTCCCGAGCGTGAGCTGCCGCAGCGGCAGCGTCCGCCAGACGTGCTCGATGCCGGCGGTGACCTCGCGCAGGAAATGGTGCTCGGGCGGCTCCGGATCGTGCTCGGGCACGCGCATCAGCGACATGAAGAGCGCGGAGCCCGCGAAGGTCGCCGCGTCGAGGATCGCCACCACGCCGCCGCCGAACGCCGCATAGAGGCCCGCGCCGGCGAGCGGCGCCACGATTCGCAGGCCCTGGCGCGAGGACGAGAGCGCGCCGTTGGCGTCGGCGAGCAGCTCCTCCGGCAGCATCACGCGCAGCAACGCCGACTGCGCCGGATAGAACACCGTCCCCAGGAGACCGTAGAGCAGCGCGACGAGGTAGATCAGCCACGCGTCGCCGCGGTCGTGGACGAAGAGCAGGACGAGGACGGACGCGCCGAGAACGCAGTCCGAGGCGATCATCAGCGGCCGGCGCCGGAAGCGGTCGGCGAGCAGCCCGCCCAGCGGCCCGGCGAGATTGCCGAGCCCGAGCACGAAGAAGACCAGTCCGGCCTGGGCGCTCGAGCCGGTCAGCGTCTTCATCCAGACCGCCATCACGATCCACAGCGCCCAGTCGCCGAACGCCGAGAGCGTCTGGCCGCCGAGCAGCAGCCGCGCGTCGCGATACGAGAGCAGCCGCCGCACTACGCCGCCCGGAAGACCCGCACGTCGCCGCTGATCGTCTTGCCGCGGAGCACGACCGTGGGGTCTTCGCCCACGCCCTCGCCGGCGGGCGCGCTCGCGAGGGGCACCTCCGAGGAGAGGTCGCCGGAGGTCGAGCCGGCGTCGACGTCGAGGAACGAGCCCTGCGCGATGCCCACCTCGACGTCGCCCGAGACGCTCGTGAACCGGGCCTCGCCGGAGACGAGCGCGCCGACGTGCAGGTCGCCGGAGACGGACTTGAGGTCGACGTCGCCGCCGACGCTCCCGGCACGCACGTCACCCGAGACGCTCTGGACGGAAAGGTCGCCGCCGGCGCGTTCGAGATCGACGTCGCCGCTGACGGCCTTCACCTTCACGTCGTCCGCCACCTCGCCGCGCACGCGCAGGGCGCCCGAAACCGTATTCACGTCCAGGCCGAGGAAGCGCCCGGAGAGGTCGGTGTCCGCAGAGGCCGTCTTGACCTCCAGCGACGCGCCGTGGGGAATCCGCGCGCGGACGGCGATCCCGTCGCTGCCGAAGACGAGTGAGCCGAGCGAGAAGGAGAAGCCGACCTTCGCCTTGCCGCGCGTCACGACCGCGACCCGATCTCCTTCGTGCCGCACCTCGACCTGCTCGAGCAGCCGCTCGTCGCCCTCGAGGACGATCGTCGACTCCTCGCCGTCGGTCGTCTCGACGTCGATGCCGCCGGACGGGATCGCCACCTCGAGCGTGAGCGGAAGCGGCGTGTGGAAGCTGTGCTCGGGCATCTCAGCTCTCCTTGGGCCTGGCGGCGCGCTTCACGCGCAGCCGGATCTCGTTCGCCTGCGGAAGTGGGCGCCGGTCGGGCCTCAGTGGCCGTTCCGCCAGCAGGGGGAGGTGGTGGTAGTCGGGGAACATGGCTGCTCCTTTCAGCTCCGGCCGTAGCCGGTGAGGCGATTGCGACCGCCGTATTCGCGGCCGCCGGGCGTGGGACGGTTGGACTCGACCGCGCGCTGGAGCGCCTGGACGAGCCAGGTGTTGACCGAAGCGCCTTCGCGGGCGGCGGCAGCCTCGATCCGCTGCTTGAGGCTCTCGGGCAGCCGCAGCGTGATCCGGGCCGAGAAGGCCTCGTCGACCGGCTCCGGCGCCGTGCCGTCCTCGCGGACGAGCACGAGCTCCGGGTCGCGGCCTGCGATGCGGACCTCGACGTGCGCGTCGTCGAGCTGGGCGTTGACCTCGAGCGCCGCCTCGACGAGGACGTCCTGGACGCGCCGGGCGACGGACGCCTCCAGCGCGACCGAGAGCAGCTCGGCCGCACGGGTGGTGGCGTCGTCGCCGAGCGCGGCCACGCGCGCGAGGTCCTCGCGGAGCGCCTGGAGGTGACCGTCGATCTGCATGCCGCCATGGTGACATCAGAGTGACATCATTGTCAAGTCATCACGACAGCCGCCTGGCTGCGGCTACACGCCGCACGCCCTGGCGGTGTCCGGCCAGGGCGAGAAGCCCCGTGTGCGCCACGCGCGGACGGCGACCCAGATCTGCTCGATCGGCGTCCAGTTGTCCGCCGTCCCCTTGCGCCGGAGCAGCCAGCCCCCGTACGTCTGCTGGAAGGAGATGTCCATCTGGAGCCCGCCCCAGTAGGGCGCGCCCGAGTCGTTCCACGCCCCCTCGTAGCGGTGGATGCAGAGCCAGTCCGGGAGGAGCGGCGGATGGTGGGCGCGCAGCCACGCCCCGTGCTCGCGCGTCCGCCACACGGCCGCGGCTTCGCGGAGCCGCGGGAGCGGGCGGGATTCGAGTGCCCTACGGGACATGGGCCGGAAGCGGCGCACGCCCATCACCCGCTGCCAGTGCCATGTCTCGGCGCGCCACATCCCGGCGCGGCGGCTCCAGTACGCGACGGATCTCGCATGGTCGGGGCTCCGTGCCTGGCGGTCGGTGGCCGCACCCATGCCGGTGAAGATGCCTGCGAACGCGAGCAGGAGCCCGCAGGCGAGGATCGAGCGCCGCAAGTCGTACACCCCCCAGTGTCGATTGCAAAGTCGGAGGCCGAGTGGGCGGGATTCGCCTTCTTGGGCGGGCACCGCTCGGCGCGGCTATATGCGTTCCGCCACGTTAGAGACAGAAGCGACGTCTACGTCGAGGCAACCGTTGCGTTCAGGGCGCTTCGGCGCGTGCGCGGCCCGGCCAGGCACGCGAGGAGAGGCGCGGCGGCGACACGAATCCGGCGTAGAGGAGCGCGGCGCCGACCGCGATCCCGAGGGCGCTGCCGGCGCCGCCGAGGCCCGCGAGGCCGCTGCCCAGGGCGGCAGCGGCGACTCCGAGGACGATCAGCGTGTTGCCGAGCGGCCGACGCCGGAGCGAGCGGAGAGCGACGCCGACGACGGCCAGCGTCCCGAGCGCGTTGGCAAGGATCGCGAGCAGGCGCGCGGGAAGAAAGGCGAGGTGGTCCTGCGCCGCTGGGACGCCGTGCGCCGCGAACGCCCCGTGCACCGGCATCGCGAGCGAGATCCCGACCGCGAGGCCGGCAAAGGCGAGCGCCGCAGGTGCGGCGCCGCGGCGGCCGGAAAGGAGCAGCGACCCGACACCGAGGAGCGGCGCGGTGAGGAGCGCGCCCGCGGCGTAGTAGACGCGGAACGTGCGGGCGTCCCAGCCGTGCGCCTCGCCCCACGCGATCGCGGCAGCCGCGACGGCGTACGCCGCGAGCGAGCAGGCCCAGGCGAGCAGCTCCGGGCGCCGCGTCGCCCGGTATCGCGCCACGAGGCGCCCCGCGAGGCGGAGCGCGAGCAGTGCGGCCGCGAAGGCGACGAGCGCGTCCACGTCCGGCAGGGTAGACGGCTACGCTCCGCCGGTGGCGAAGCGCTACCTGTTCACGCCCGGGCCGACGCCGGTGCCGCCGGAGGTGCTCGCCGCGGTCGGCGCGCCGGTCGTCCACCATCGCAGCCCCGACTTCCTGCCCGTCTATGAGCGCGTCCTGCAGCGCCTGCGCGAGGTCTGCCGCACGGAGAGCGACGTGCTGCTGTTCGGGGCTTCGGGCACGGGAGCTTTCGAGTCGGCCGTCGCGAACCTCGTCTCGCCGGGGGAGCCGCACCTCGTGGTGTCCGCGGGCAACTTCGGAGAGCGCTGGGCGGCGATGACAGCCGCCTACGGCGCCGAGGTGGACGTGCTCCGCTACGCCTGGGGCGAGACGCCGGCCGCCGGCGACCTCCGCGGACGCCTGCGCGAGCGCGGCGCGAAGGCGGTGTGGCTCGTCCAGTCGGAGACGTCGACGGGCGTCGTCTCCGACGTAGAGGCGCTCGCCGCCGCTGCGAAGGAGTCGGGCGCGCTCGTGGTGGTCGACGCCGTTTCGAGCCTCGGCGCCGTGCCGTGCGACGCCGATGCGTGGCGTCTCGACGTCGTCGTCTCCGGCTCGCAGAAGGCGCTGATGGCGCCTCCGGGGCTCGGCCTCGCCGCCGTCTCGGAAACGGCATTCGCCGCGACAGGCTCTGCGGCCCGCTTCTACTTCGACTGGGCGCGGACGCGCAAGGCCCAGCGGACGCTCGACGCGCCCTTCACGCCGCCGGTCTCGCTCGTCGCCGGGCTCGACGTCGCGCTCGGGCTGCTGCTCGAGGAGGGCCTGGAGGCGGCGTTCGACCGCCACGTCCGGCTCGGCCGCGCGGCGCGCGCCGGGGTCAAGGCGCTCGGGCTGGAGCTCTTCTCGCCGGACGAGGATCGCAGCGCCGTCGTCACCGCGGTGCGTGCGCCGGCGGGCGTCGACTCCGGTGACGTGGTCAGGGGCGTACGCGACCGCTTCGGGATCACGATCGCCAACGGCCAGGGCGAGCTGAAGGGCAAGATCTTCCGGCTCGGCCACATCGGCTGGTTCGACGTCTTCGACATCACGACGCAGATCGCCGCCGTCGAGCTCGTGCTCGCGGAGCTCGGCGCCGACGTCGAGCGCGGCGTCGCCGTCACGGCCGCGCTCGAGGCGTACGAGCATGCCGCTACGCCGGCGTGAGCCCCCGCGTCCTCGTCAGAGAGCCCATCGCCGACGCGGGAGTCGACCTCCTCCGCTCCCGCTTCGACGTCGACGTGGACGCCGAGTCGGCGCTCGAGGAGGTCATCGGCCGTTACGACGCGATCGTCGTCCGCTCCGCGACGAAGCTGACCGCGGAGCTGCTGGAGCGCGCGGAGCGGCTCAAGGTGATCGGCCGCGCGGGCGTCGGCGTCGACAACGTGGACGTCGAGGCGGCGACGCGGCGGGGGATCATCGTCGCCAACGCGCCCGAGTCGACCGTCGTCTCGGCGGCGGAGCATACGGTCGGGCTGCTCGTCGCGCTCGCGCGCAACATCCCGCAGGCGCACGCGGCGCTCAAGCAGGGCCGGTGGGAGCGCAGCGCGTACGGCGGCATCGAGCTGGCGGGGAAGGCGCTCGGCGTCCTCGGCTTCGGCCGCATCGGCCAGCAGGTCGCGCGGCGGGCGCTCGGGCTCGGGATGCGCGTCGTCGCCTACGACCCGTACGTCACGGCCGAGCGCTTCCGCGAGCTCGGCGCGGAACGCGTCGAGACGACGGAAGAGGTCTACGCGGCAGCCGACTTCCTGACGCTGCACCTGCCGCTGACGCCCGAGACGCGCGGCTCGCTCGATGCGGCCGCCTTCGCGGCGATGCGCGAGGGGGTGCGCCTCGTCAACGCCGCCCGCGGCGCTCTCGTGGACGAGGACGCGCTGCTCGCGGCGCTTCGCTCGGGCAAGGTGGCCGGGGCGGCCCTGGACGTCTTCTCGGAGGAGCCGTACTCGGGGCCGCTGCTCGAGCTGGACGAGGTGGTCGCGACGCCGCACCTGGCGGCCTCGACGGGCGAGGCGCAGGACCGGGCGGGACTGATCGTCGCGGAGCAGGTCGCGGCGGCGCTCGAGGGCGGCCTCGTCACGAACGCGGTGAACATCCCGGTGATCGGCGCCGACGACCTCGAGGTGCTGGGCCCGTACGTCCCGCTTGCCTCGCGGCTGGGGCGAATCGCGATGGAGCTCGCCGACGGCCGCGCCGGGGAGATCGTCGTGACCGTGTACGGCGGCCTCGCGGACTTCGATGCCCGACTGCTGACGGTGGCCGCGCTCAACGGCGCCTTCCAGGGGCGCGCCGACCGGCCGGTGAACTACGTCAACGCTCCGCTGATCGCGGCCGAGCGCGGCATCGAAGTGCGGGAGGAGCGCTCGCGCTCGGCCCGCGACTACACGAACCTCGTGCGGGTGGAGCTGCGCGGCGGCGGCGACCCCGTGCGCGTGGCCGGCACGACGATCGGCAGCGACCACCGGCCGTGGCTCGTGAACGTGCTCGGCTTCGAGATCGAGCTGGAGCTCGCGCCGCTCTTCGTGCTCTGCCTCTACGACGACGTGCCCGGCGTGATCGGGCGCGTCGGGACGCTGTTCGGCGAGGCCGGCATCAACATCGCCGGCATGACCGTCTCCCGCAGCCGGCGCGGCGGTAAGGCGCTGATGGCGCTCACCGTCGACTCGTTCCCGCCGCCGGCGCTGGTTCAGCGCCTCCGCGGCGAGGGCTTCGACGACGCCCGCGTGCTCGAGCTCGGCCCCGTCGCGGCGGACTGACTAGGACTGGCTCGGCGCCGGGCCGTGGCGCGGGTCGAGGCGGACGACCGTCCGCCGGACGACCGCCTGCACCTTGTCGACGATGCGGAACCCGCCCCGGTCCGCGACGACTCGCTCGATGTCCGCCTGCTCGTGGCCGGGCGTGACGAGGAACGTCGTCGGCTCGCCCCGCACCTCCTCGTACTCGGCGAGGCTGGCCGCGACGCGGTGCGTGCAGTTCGGGTCGGCGCACTCGCACACGAACTCCGTGCGATCGGCGTCGAACCGTTCCGCGCTCTCGGCGATCCGTTCGTTGACGTCGCGGAACAGCGCCTCCGTCGTGGCGCGCCGTTCGTGCTCGTTCACGTTCGTCTCCCTTCGGTTCGTCTCCCGCTTAGAGAACGTCCGACGAGGACGACGGGGTGCGCGGCGGGAAACCCCGTCCCCGATACTGCGATTCGTGGAGCGCTGGCCGGAGCCGGTGAAGCGGGTCGCGGCGGTTTTGCGGCAGGCAGGTGTGGACGCGCGCCTCGAGGAGTTCGAGCAGGGGACGCCGACGGCCGAGGCGGCCGCCGCAGCAGTCGGTGGCTCCCGGGCGCAGATCGTCAAGTCCCTGCTCTTCGTGTGCGACGGCCGGCCGACGCTCGTGCTCGTCCCGGGCGACCGGCACGCCGACGAGGCGAAGATCGCGGCGGCGGCCGCCGCCCGCCGCGTGCGCATCGCCCGGAGGGACGAGGTGCTCGCGGCCACCGGCTTCGAGCCCGGCGGCGTCGCCCCGTTTCCCGCGCCGGGCGTCACGCAAGTCCTGCTCGCCCGCGAGCTGCTCGCACACGACCTCGTCTGGATCGGTGCGGGCTCCGAGCGGCATATGGCCGGCCTCTCGCCGCTCGACCTCGCGCGGCTGACGCAGGCTCGCGCCGCGGATTTGTCCACGTAGGCGCGCGGGTACGATCTCGGTCGGCCACGAGCTGAAGGGACCGACGCCATGCGCGAGACGAAGAAGATCTGGATGAACGGCGAGCTCCTCGACTGGGCCGACGCGACCATCCACGTCGGCACGCACGGGCTGCATTACGGCTCGGGCGTCTTCGAGGGGATCCGCGCGTACGAGACCGAGCGCGGCACTGCGGTCTTCCGGCTCCAGGAGCACCTCGAGCGCCTCGCCAACTCGGCGCAGCTGCTCTCGATGGAGCTGCCGTACTCGATCGACGAGCTGCGCAGTGCTTGCTGGGACCTGATCGGCGCGAACGAGCTGCCGTCCTGCTACCTGCGTCCGATCGCCTACTACGGCTACGGAGAGCTCGGCGTCTCGGCTGCGGGGAATCCCGTCGACGTCGTCGTGATGAGCTGGCCGTGGGGCTCGTATCTCGGCGAGGAGGCGCTCACGCGCGGTGTCCGGGCGAAGATCTCGAGCTGGCAGCGGATCGGCCCGAACGTGATCCCCCACACGTCGAAGGCGACCGGGATCTACCTCAACTCGATGCTGGCGACGATGGAGGTACGGCGCGCGGGTTACGACGAGGCGATCCTCCTGACGGGCGACGGGTACGTCGCAGACGGGCCCGGCGAGAACATCTTCTGCGTGCGCGACGGCGTCCTCGCGACACCGGACCTCTCGGCGTCGATCCTCCCGGGCATCACCCGGGACACGATCATCCAGATCGCTCAGGACCTCGGCCACCGCGTCGTCGAGAAGCAGCTGATCCGCTCCGACCTCTACCTCGCGGACGAGGTGTTCATGTGCGGCACGGCCGCCGAGGTGACGCCGGTGCGGGAGATCGACGACCACGTGATCGGCGAGGGCGAGCCGGGCCCGGTCACGCTCGAGATCCAGGAGGCCTACCTCGAAACGGCGCAGGGACGGAGCGACCGCTGGCCGCACTGGCTCGAGTACGCGCCTGCCGCGAAGCAGGCCTGACGTGAAGCAGGAGGTCGAGCAGGTCCCGCTCTCGGGCCCGTACCTCGGCGAGCGGGAGGAGGAGCTCGTGCTCGAGGTGCTGCGGTCGGGCCGGCTCTCGCTCGGCCCGACGATCGAGCGCTTCGAGGAGTTGCTCGCGGAGCGGGTCGGCGCCCCGTACGCGGCCGCGGTCTCGTCCGGCACCGCCGGCCTGCATCTGCTCTGCATCGCCGCCGGGATCGGCCCGGGCGACGAGGTGATCACGTCGCCCTTCTCGTTCGCCTCCTCCGCGAACTGCTTCCTCTACGAGGGCGCGACGCCGGTCTTCGCCGACATCGACCCGTCGACACTCAACCTCGATCCGCCGGCCGTCGAGGCTGCCATCACGCCGCGCACGAGGGCGATCGTCGCGGTCGACATCTTCGGCTACCCATGCGAGCTCGACGAGCTGCGGGCGATCTGCGACCGGCACGGCGTCGCGCTCGTCCAGGACTCCGCGGAAGCGCTGGGCGCGGAGTACAAGAGCCGTCCGATCGGCGCGCACGGCACCTCGTGCGTCTTCGCGTTCTATCCCAACAAGCAGATCGCGACAGGCGAAGGAGGCGTCGTCGTCACGCACGACGAGAAGATCCGCCAGCTCGTCGTGTCGCTGCGCAACCAGGGCCGGGACTACGAGACCGGCGGCTGGTTCAACCACGTACGGCTCGGCTTCAACTACCGCTGGACGGACGTGCAAGCTGCGATCGGCGTCGCCCAGCTGGAGAAGCTCGATCGGATCCTCGAGCTGCGGCGCGAAGCGGCCGCGCGCTACGGCGAGCTCCTCGCCGGCATCGACGGCGTGATGCCGCTCCGCGCGGACGACGCCGACCACCGGCGCTCGTGGTTCGTGTACGTCGTCCAGGCCGACCCTGGAATCGACCGCGATCGCGTGATGGCCCGGCTGCGCGAGGACGGGGTCAACACGGCGGAGTACGTCCCGTGCATCCACCTGCAGCCGTACATGCGAGAGCGCTTCGGCTTCGGCGAGGGCCTGTGCCCGGTGGCCGAGGACGTGAGCTCGCGCTCGCTGGCGCTCCCGTTCTTCACCGGCATCGAGCCCGTCGCCCAGGAGCGCGTGGCCGAGGTTCTCGCCGCCGCGCTGCCGTGAGATGATCCGGCCGTGGCGGACGGCGCGGCGCGGATGGTCTTCCTCGGCTTCGGCAAGTGGGCGCGCGCCGACCGGATCTACGCTCTGGAGCCGCTCGGAGAGGGCGAGCGCGGGCACGGCCGCCGTACGCGCGTCTGGGTGGAGGGGATACCGGAGGCGATCGTCGCGTCGCGCACGGAGCGGACGATCCTCGCCGAGATGGGGCAGGACTCGTCCGGGTCGAGTGCCGTTCTCGACGACGCGCTCGACCTGGCGGAGCGGCTCGCGAACGCGGTCGAGCAGGGCCGCGTCGACCTCGGCGACCTCGGCCGGCGCGCGCGGCGCGTGCTCGAGAAGACGGCGAAGCCGCCGGAGCCCGAGCCGCTGTTCTAGTGGCCCTTGAAGTTTGGTTGGACTCGTAATGTCATCAGGCTGCGATCCGGTGTTTTGCTTCGGCGGCGGCG
>JAVKST010000012.1:0-32557 GCA_039583515.1 Gaiellaceae bacterium | reverse complement strand
GGGAACAGCTGGGCGTTAGAGCGGGTCAGACGGTTGCGGGCGTGCCTGCTCCCGTAGTCGCTGAGACCTGACGGCGGGATCGGTCGAGGTCGAATCGGTCGAGGTTCGTGACCTTTTCCCAAGCCGCGACGAAATCGTGCACGAACTTCTCCTGGGCGTCGTCGCACGCGTAGACCTCGGCGAGGGCTCGGAGCTGGGAGTTCGAGCCGAAGACGAGATCGACGGCGGTGGCAGTCCACCTGACCTCGCCGGTGCCGCGATCACGGCCCTCATACAGGTTCTCACCCGAGCGCGACCACTCCGTGCTCATGTCCAGCAGATTGACGAAGAAGTCGTTGGTCAGCGCCTCGGGTCGGTCGGTGAAAACGCCATGCTTGGACTGTCGGAAGTTGGCATCGAGCGCGCGCATGCCCCCGACGAGAACGGTCATCTCCGGTGCGGCCAAGGTAAGGAAGTTCGCCCGCTCCACGAGCAGCGTCTCGGGCGACCGGGTGTCTCCGGCCTGGAGGTAGTTGCGGAAACCGTCGAAGCGTGGCTCGAGCACGGCGAAGGACTCGACATCGGTTTGCTCCTGCGAGGCGTCTGTGCGTCCGCACGTAAAGGGGACGGTCACCTCGAAGCCGGCATTCAGCGCCGCCTGCTCAATCGCAGCGCAGCCGCCCAGGACGATTAGATCGGCGAGCGAAACCGGCTTGTCGCCGGTCTGCGAGTCGTTGAACTCGGCCTGGATCTGCGCCAGCTTCTCGAGCACTGTCTGCAGTCCAGCGGGTTCGTTGACCTCCCACTCCTTCTGGGGCGCCAGACGGATTCGCGCCCCGTTCGCGCCGCCGCGTTTATCGGTGCCGCGGAACGACGCCGCCGATGACCAGGCGGTGTAGACGAGCTGCCGGATCGACAAGCCCGAGCCGAGGATCGAGCCCTTGAGGGCGACGACGTCCTCTTCGCCGATCAGCTCGTGGTCGACGGGCGGCACCGGGTCTTGCCACAGCTGCGGCTCGGGCACCCACGGGCCGAGCAGGCGTGACACCGGGCCCATGTCACGGTGGATCAGCTTGAACCAGGCTTTGGCGAACGCGTCGGCGAGCTCGTCGGGGTGCTCGTAGAAGCGCCGCGTGATCGGCCCGTAGTCCGGGTCGAGCTTCAGCGCCATGTCGGTGGTCAGCATCATCGGCGCGTGTCGCCTCGCCGGGTCGTGGGCGTCCGGAACAGCGTCGTCGGCCTCTGGACTCTTCGGCGTCCACTGCTTCGCGCCTGCCGGACTCGTGGTCAGCTCCCAGTCGTAGCGGTAGAGGTTGTCGAGGAAGCCGTTGTCCCATTGCGTGGGCCCGTTCGTCCAGGCGCCCTCGAGGCCGCTCGTGAGCGTGTGGACGCCATTGCCGCCGTCGACGTTGTTCTTCCAGCCGAGGCCTTGCTGCTCGATGGGAGCGGCCTCGGGCTCAGGCCCGATGTGCTCCGGACCGACCGCACCGTGCGTCTTGCCGAACGTGTGGCCGCCGACGATCAGGGCGACCGTCTCCTCGTCGTTCATCGCCATTCGGCCGAACGTGTCCCGAATGTCCTTCGCGGCGGCAAGCGGGTCGGGGTTGCCGTTCGGGCCCTCCGGATTCACATAGATAAGGCCCATCTGCACGGCAGCGAAGGGATTGGCGAGCTCGCGGTCGCCGCTGTACCGCTCGTCACCAAGCCAGGTGTCCTCCAAGCCCCAGAAAATCTCCTCGGGCTCCCAGATGTCCTCTCGACCGAAACCGAAGCCGAACGTCTTGAACCCCATCGACTCCAGGGCGCAGTTGCCGGCAAAGATGATCAGGTCGCCCCAGGACAGCTTGCGGCCGTAGCGCTGCTTGATCGGCCAGAGCAGCCGGCGCGCCTTGTCCAGGCTCGCATTGTCCGGCCAGCTGTTCAAAGGAGCGAAGCGCTGAGCGCCGGTGCCTCCGCCCCCGCGGCCGTCGTCGATCCGGTAGGTGCCGGCGGCGTGCCACGACATCCGGATGAACAGCGGCCCGTAGTGGCCGTAGTCGGCCGGCCACCACTCCTGCGATGTGGTCATCAACTCGAAGACGTCCCGCTTGAGCGCCTCGAGATCGAGCGTCTCGAGCTCCTCCGCATAGTCGAAGTCCTCTCCCATGGGGTCGGCGAGCCGCGAGGGCTGGTGGAGGACCGAAAGATTCGGCTGGTTGGGCCACCAGTCACGGTTCGTCCTCGGCCGTGTCGCCGTCGGAGTCGGGCTCGGGATTACCGGGTTCTCGCTCTCGCTCACGTCGCTCCTTTCTCCTACGCTGATGCTTCTACCCTGATTGTCTCAGTAGCGGCCTCCCTCAGCTCCCACCTCATGCCTGCCTCAGGCGGCCGCTCTCAGCTCTTGAATGTGCTGCTCGAGTAGGCGAGGGCACGGCGGATCAACTCGGCGTCGCGATAGACACGCCCCGAACCTCGGCGGGACTCGGATCGCTTGCGGTCGTCAAAGTCGTCGTCGATTCGCCAGGGACGTGCAAGCTCGCGATGGCCTGCCAGGCGTGCGATCGTCTGGTGGTATGCGTAGAGCTCTTCTTCGTTGAGGAGGTACCGGCGGAGGGACTCGCGTTTGAGGGCATAGCTGCGCAGGTCATCTGCAGCGCGTCCGAGGACGTCGGCGAGGACACGTACGAGCAGCCGGCTGCGCTCCAAGCCCGGCAGCGGCTTGCGTCGTTCCTCGCAGGCAGGACCGCTTGGCCGCCGCAACGAGTGTTTGCTACGGCCGGAGAAGGCGCATTCCCCCCTTCGGCACCAGGTTCCCAAACCGAAGGGAAAGGCCGCGACCGCGGTCAAACGAGAGCGCTAAGTCTTCCAGTACCCGTGCGGGACGACGAGCACGGGCAGGTCGGTGGCGTCCATCGTCTTCGATGTCAGGCCGTGGATGAGGAAGCGACGCGAGCGCGTCTTGCGGTGGTGGCCGATGACGAGGAGGTCGAAGATGTGCTGGTGCGCGTAATCGAGGAGCGCCGCGGCCGGCTCGTCGCCCTCGATCACGACCTGGTCGACGGCGATCCCGGCGCGCTCGGCGCGGTCCTTCACGCCCACGAACGTCTCTTCGAGGTAGCGGCGCGCATCCTCGACCGACTCGCGCCGGTCTTCCTCGGTCTCTGCGTGCGCCGGAGAGTGCGCAATCGAGACGGCGCATAGCTCGGCCCCGAACCGTCGTGCCACGTCGAGGGCTGCGTCGAAGGCCCACTCGGCCGGCGGCGACCCGTCCCAGGCGATGAGGATGCGGCGGAACATCAACGAGTCAGGGCGGGGATCAGAGCCAACACCGCGAGCAGCACGGCAAGGACGTAGAGGATGTAGTTCCCGAGCCGGCCGGACTGAAGACGGCGCACCTGTGCGGCAAGCAGGACCGACCCGTCGACGATCGGGCGGTAGAGGTAGTCCTCGAAGGCCGGCACGACTCTCGTCTGCGCCACGGAGATCTCCCGTCCCTGCTCGTCGCGGCGGCGTTCGATCGTGCGCTTGAAGCCATACAAGCCGGCCAGTACCACTCGGATCGGGTTCGCGTACGCGTCGGGTGTGTACTGGACGCTCGCGACCGGCGCCGCTGTACCAGAAATCCAGACGGGGGCGCGCCGGACGCGCGGGCGGAGGAGCAGCCGGACAAGTAGCGCGGCCGTCAGGGCAAAGGCCGAGATGCCGGCGGCGTCCCAGGTCGGCGAGAGCACCGAGAATCCCTGGTAGACCGGCCCGAGGACAAGTGGGAACGTGACTGCCTGCGGACCGAGATCGAAGCCGAGGACCCCCTGGAGGCCGTGTCCGAGCCAGCGGACCTCCCATGGCGCGATCGGCCCGACTACGAGCGCGAGAACCGTGAGGGCACCGAGGCCGAACGCGAAGCGCCGTTCCCGAACAACCGCCAGCTGCTGACGCGCGCGCCCGAGGAAGACACCGCCGAAGAGCTTCGCGAAGGCAAGCAGTGCAATCCCGGCTGTGAGCGCCAGGAACGCGCCACCGAGCGCGAGGACGAGCTCGGCGATCGTGTTGTGGACGCGGAAGGCCTGCAGGAGCGCCATGAACGTCATCCACTCGCTGACGAAACCGCCGAAGAAGGGCATGGCCGCCAGCGTCAGAACCGCAACGCCGAAGCCGGTTGCCGTCACCGGAAGACGAGCAGCAATGCCGCCGAGGGGCCGAAGCTCGTCGTCTCCGACGGCCTGCGAGACTCGGTCGGCGGCCACGAACGCGAGCGCTTTTGCGACACAGTGCACGAGCAAATGCAGCGTCGCCGCAAGCAGACCGGCCGCCGCGAGCTTCGGCAGATGCGCAGCCTCTCCGACCAGGGCGACGCCGAGGCCGAGCGTCGCGATTCCACCGTGCTCGACGCTCGAAAAGCCGAGAAAGCGCTTGATCCCGTCCTGGGCGATCGCGTAGAGGATCCCGATCAAAGCCGTGAGAGCCCCGATCGAGATGAGCACCTCTCCCCACCAGAGCGGCGCGGGGCCGAGCACAGAGAAGACCAGACGCCAGAGACCGTAGAACGCGGCGTTGAACGCGATCGAGACGGTCGCTGCCGACGGCCCCGGAGCCGCGGCATAGAGGGCCGGAAGTGGTCCCTGGAACGGGATCAGTCCGAGCTTCGATCCGAACGCGATCACGAAGAGAATGAATGCGGCGTCGCGGGCGCTGCCGAGGTGAGACGCCTGCTGCGCCCAGACGGACAACTCGAAGCTCCCGGTCTTCGCGTAGAGCAAGCCGAAGGCGGCGAGCAAGGAGGCGCCGCCGAGCTTGCTCATCCCTCCCGCGAAGTAGCCCGCGACGAGGGCATCCGGACGCTCGCGATCGGCCGAGGCGAGCAGATAGAGCGAGAGAGAGATCGTCTCCCATGCCAGCAGGAAGACGAACGCCTGGTCGGTGCCGATCACGGCGCAGATCGCCAGGAGAATCAGCGCGTGCAGGCCCGCGACGAGCTTCGACGAGCCCCGCTCGAGCAAGGCGAGCGAGACACCTGCACCGACGACTCCCGTCGCGGCGAGAAAGATGCCGGCCAGCCGATCGGAGAGGAGCGAGGCCGGCCCGAAGCCGAGCCAGGAGCCGATCGCGACCGACGCCGTGCCGTACGCGGCTGCGGTCGCGATACCGACCGCACCGACCAATCCGGTGGAGATCGTCGCAGTCGCAGCCGCAAGCCGGGCCGACAGAGCCGTAGCGAGCACGGACGCGACAAAGCCCGCGTAGCCGATCGCCAGGACGACGCTCACGCCGCGATCTCCCTCGTCAGGACACCCGAGGCGAGGAGAAGTCCGTGGAGAATCGCTATCGGCGCGGGTGGTGACCCCGGGACGTAGACATCGACTGGGAGGAGCTGGTCGACTCCGCCCGCCACCTCGCCGGTGGCGGCTGAGAATCCACCCGAGCAAGCGTCGGTGCCGACGGCGACAACCGCTCGGGGTTCGGGCATCGCCTCGAACGCACGGAGCAGCGGCTCGCGCATAGAAGCCGTCACACCGCCGCTCACGAGCAGCACGTCCGCGTGCCGTGGCGTGAGAGTGAAGAAGAACCCGAGCCGCTGCATGTCGTAATAGGGATTCGTGAGCGCATGGATCTCCCACTCCTCGGACCCGTCGGAGCCGGCGTCGACATGGCGGATGTGGATCGAGCGTCGCAACGTGCGGCTGCGCTCGCCGAGCGCGGGCCGCAGTTCCTCGGTTCGCGGCCCCTTCCCCCCGGTGAAGAGCGCGCCGCGCCGGTGCGCGGCCGTCTGGTAGTCGGCGACGAACGAGAAGAGCTCCGGCTCGGCGGCGACGCACGCGCCGCAGAGGACGCAGGAGCCCCGATCGACCGAGATGCGGCCATCCGATACGTGGATGGCGCCGGTCGGGCACAGGTCCTCGAGCCCAACCCCACCGCGCCCAACAGGATCGACGCGCCCCCGGAAGCCCACCGGGGGTGTCTCGGGGCGCCGCGGGTAGCGCGTCGTCACGACACCGTGGCGCAGACCGCGGAAGAGCCACTCGAGCATCAGCGATCCGCCTCCGCCGGCGTCAGTCCGAAGCTGTGCTCGATGAACGAGACGTCGGTCAGGACGTCCCCGCGGTAGCTCGCGCTGAGAAGCGGCCAGTTGCGGAGGGAGGGTGTGAGGACGTGCACCTCTCGCACCGTCGAACCCTCGGTCCGTACGCAGTAGACGAGCTCGCCACTGGGAGCCTCCGTCCACCCACACGCCTCGCCTTCGGCCGCGTCTACACGGACGGCGAGCTCCGCCGGCAGTCGATCGAGGTGCTCCAGGGCCTGGCGCATCAGGTGGATGCTCTGGTCGATCTCCTGCAGACGGACGTCGAACCTCGCCATCGCGTCGCCGCCCGTGGCCCGCGCGATCGTGAACCCGAGATTCGGGTACGCGCCGTAGGGGCGCTCGAGGCGCGCGTCGATACCGAGCGAGCAGGCGCGAGCGACCGGCCCCACGCCGCCGTAGGCGACGATCGTCTCCACGTCGAGACGACCGGTACCGATGAGCCGGTCGGTGAACGAGGTCGTCCGCAAGAGGAGGGAGCGGTCCCGTCGCAGATCCGTCTCGAGGCCGTCGAGGGTTCCAAGCACCTCGCCCACCGAGATCAGCGGCTCGTTGCGGATCCCGCCGGGGGCGACGACGCCGCGTCCGAACCGGCTTCCACAGAGACGTGCCCGCAGCCGCATCACCTGCTCCTTCAGGGATCCGAACCGCGCCACACCGACCGAGAGGGCGGCATCCTCTGCGAGCTTGACGCCGACGTCCAGGTGGTTCGCGATCCGCTCGAGCTCGGCGTGGATCGCGCGCCATCTCTCGGCCCGCGGCGGAACCTCGACGCGCCCGGTGCGCTCGACGGCTTGCGCGAAGGCGAACGCGTGCGCCACGGTCGAGATCCCCGCGATCCGTTCTGCGAGATGAGCGGCATGGTCGAGGGGCAGACCCGCGAAGCGCTGCTCGAGGCCCCGACGCTTGAAGTAAGGCCGCACCGTCAGCGAGAGGACGTCCTCCCCACCGGTGTCGATCGGGAACTGCACCGCTTCGAAGACGCCAGAGCGGATCGGTCCATATGGGATCACGAACGTCTGGTCGCCGACGACGCGCCGCGGCAGCTGATCGGGGTCGGGCCGCAACGCGGGTGCGAGCTCGGGGTGGTCGAGCGGGACGATCCCGGTCACGTCGTGAAGCTCTCGCTCGGGAAGGAGTGCGGCCGGAGTCACACGGGCGATCGCGGGATATCCGCGCTCCTCCCCGAGGCTCGCTCCGAGCACGACGAGCTCGCCGCGATAGGCGACGAGCACGCGAAGCGTCAGCGCCGGCTCTCGCGCCGCGAACGTCCCCACGAAGTGACCGCCCGCATCGAGCAGCGCACGGGTTGCCCGCGCAAGCTCTCCCGCCGAGACAAGCAGCCGCCGCTCTGGCGCCTCAGCTTCCTCCGGCTCGACACGGATGCCGTCCAGCAGCTGCGTCGGCACGCGGCTCGAGGCGTGCGCGCGGTCGATGCTCATCGACTCACCCCGACGGTGCGTGCGGCCTGGTCGAGGAGGGACGCGAGCCCGCCCGGCAGGTAGAAGCCGAGGCCCACCACGACGATCGTGCAGGCGAGCATCGCGCCGACCATCCACCAACTCGTCTCGCCGCGCGCGACTGCGGCTCCGGCGTCGCGCGGCGACGTCAGCACCATCCTGCCGACGTGCCAGACGACGCCGAAGAACGCAACGTTCGCAAGGACGAGCAGGAGCGCCACCCAGGTGTAGGCACTGCTCGCGAAGCCGCCGCTGACGATCTGGAACTCACTGCGGAAGATCCCCGAGACGGGGAAGGCCGATAGCGCAAGCGCGGCGAGCAGGAACATCGGCCCGCTCCACGGGAGGACGGTGGCGGCGCCACGGACCCCCTCGATCTCCTTGGTGTCATAGCGGCGCAAGACGGACCCGGAGCCGAAGAACGCGAGCCCCTTCGCCGCGGAGTGGTTGATCACGTGGAAGAGCGCTCCCGCAACGGCGATCGGCGCGCCGAACCCGACACCGACAGCGATCACTCCCATGTGCTCGATCGTCGAGTACGCAAGGAGGCGCTTGTAGTTCTCTTGACGGAGCACGAACAGCGCCGCCACCGAGAGCGAGAGCGTTCCGAACACGAGCAGCGCGTCGCGAGGGAAGGCGTCGCCGGCGGCGAGCCGGGCCACCTCGAAGAAGCGGAGGATCGCGTAAAAGGCATTCGCGAGCAAAGCACCCGACAGCAGCGCCGAAACCGGACTCGGCGCTTCGGAATGCGCATCCGGCAGCCAGGTATGCATCGGCGCGAAACCGACCTTCGTCCCGAAGCCGACGACGGCCAGGATGAATGCGAACTCGACCTGCACCTTGGGCAGCCGATGCCCGACCGCGAGGTAATGGGCGAACCGCGGTAGGTAGCCGTCACCGAGAGCAGGGACGCCCGCGGCGTAGAGCAGAACGACCGCCAGCAGCGCGATCCCAAGTCCCACGGATGCTAGGAGCACGTACTTCCACGCCGCTTCGAGTGCTCCGTCCGTTCGCTCCAGCGCCACGAGCAGCACCGACACGATCGTCGTCAACTCGACGGCGACCCAAAGGGTCGCGAAGTCGTTCATCAGCGGGACGATGAGCATCGCCCAGCCGAAGAGGTTGAGGTACGCGTAGTAGCGGCGGGCGAAGGGCCGGAACGTCGACTGCTGCTCCCCTCCGCGTAGGTACCCGATCGAGAAGGCAGACCCGGTCGCGTAGAGAAGACCCGTTGCGAGCAGGAAGACGGCGCCCAGCGCGTCTAGGTGGAGCCAGTCGCCGGCGGCGGAGACCGTCGAGCCGTGACGGACATGTGCCGCGAGGGCGAGGATGCTCCCAAAGCAGATGACGGCCGTCGCCGCCGTCATCACCTCGGCCAGCGCGGGCCTTCGGGAGACGGCAGACACCAGCGCCCCCGCAACCGGAAGGGCAACGAGCACGTAGAGAAGCGCGCTCATCCGCGTAGCCTCGTGAGAACGTCGGTTGTCACCGCGGTCCGCCGGAGCCCGAAGTACTGGACGAGCAGGACGAAGACGAGCAAGCCGATGAACACGTCGAAGAGGAGCAAGAGCACGAGGATGAGCGGGAGCGACGGCGCGACGACGAGGCTCGCCAGCGTGACGCCGTTCTCCAGCATCAGGAAACCGATCAGCTGCGAGGGCGCATACGGGCGCACGATCATGAGCAGGAACGCGAGGACCACGACGGCGACCGCCACTCCGAGCGCGTCAACCGGCAACGGTGCGGCGCTGCCGGTGTCGAGGCGTGAAAAGGCGACGAACGAGAAGCTGGCGAGAAAGATGCCGAGGAGCACGGCCGTCGGCGCCTTGAGCACGGACGGGACTCGCGTCTCGACATCCAGGTTGCGGATGATGGTCCCGACGGCAAGCGGGATGACGAGCCCCTTGAAGGCAATCGTGATCGCGGCGATCGCGTAGAGATCGGCGCCGCCGAGCTTCCAACCCGCGACCACCGCCATCGCGGCGACGGCGATCGAGCTCAGTCCGTAGAGACGCAGCTGCTCCCAGATCTCCTGCGACCGCAGGAGGCCGAACTCGAGCAGAAGGACGATGACGGCGACGACGCTCGCCACCGCGCCGAAGACGGTCAGGTGCACGACGCCGTAGTTGCGCTGAAGGACGAACATGACGACTGCCAACACCGCCAGTAGGAAGCTCCCGACCGTGAACTCGGGGATCTTGTAGAGCCGGAGCTTGGCGAACGACGACTCGATCGCGACCACGATCGCGCCGAGCGCGACGGCTTTCAGGAACAGGTAGAGGATCGCCAGGAGAACGCTGCCCAGCGCCCGGCTCTGAGAGATCCCCCACGGCACGACGAGCGCGTCGAGGAGGATCGTGTACAGGATCAGCTGCTTCATCGAGGAGCCCCACTTGAGGAGCGCCATCCCGGGGCCGGAGTGCTCGAGAGTCCGCCCCTCCTCGATCAAGCCGAACTCGAGAGTGCCGCCGTGGCTCTCGACCGGAATCCGACCGGTCTCACTCAGCACCACCATGAAGAACGCGGCCGCCGCCAAGAGGTGTGAAGGCCGCACGATCTCCACCGACGATGTCTCGAGGGTCTTCGCGAACGCATACGGAAGGTCGGTCTGCGTGATCAGGGCGACCGTGAAGACGACGAAGAGAACCGTCGGCTCGCCGAGCGCGCCGAACGTCCGCACCCGGCTCGAGCCAAGCTGCGCGTACGGGCTCCCGCTGTCGATCGCCGCGAGCGAGACCGAATAGCTGGCAAGCCCCAGGATGAGCCCGCCGCCGAGGATGTCCGCGAGGTACGCGCCTTGGGGCGGAAAGGCCGTCAGCACGGGAATGATCAGCGGCACGACGCAGTAGCACGCGAACGACACGTACGGCGCGGCGCGGAAGAGCGGTCCGGCCCCCTCGGGAAGCACGGTCTCCTTGCGGAAGAACTTCGCGATGTCGTAGTACGGCTGGAGAACGCGCGGCCCCCGCCGCCCCTGGACGATCGCCTCGGCTCGAGCGATCAGGCCCGTGACGAGAGGCGAGACCACCAGGACGGTCCCGACCTGCAGCACCTCGATCCAGCCGTCGCTCAACTGTGGCATCGCCCGACGGTCTCCCTCGTCGTTGGTCGGCGTGGGTAGAAGCCATCAGCCGTCGGGACGGCGGTTCCGAGGCAACCGATTCACCGGCCCCGCCTCGTGCCAGGGCTTCATTGGCGTCTTGGAGAGGTTACTCGACAGCCCGGACGATCCCGCGAGGGGATGTGCCGAAGATTCGACGGAAGGAGTCCGTCCCGTAGCTCGTCGGCTCGGGATCGCCGCGGACGATACGGAAGGTGCGGGTGCCGTCCGAACGCCGTTCCGCGCGCAGGAAGAGGGCCGTCGCGAGCTCCTGTCTGCGCAGGCTCGCGGCGAGGTCGTACATGTGCGTGACGTACACGACACAGACACCTTCCTCGACGAGCGCAGACACCACCTGCTGCGCGATCTCCGAGCCCTCGGCCTCGTTGGTCGAAGCGAAGCTTTCGTTGCAGAGGAGCAGCCCGGCCGGGCGGATGCTGTGGACGATCTCGGCCATCCGCTGTAGCTCCTCGTCGAGCTTCCCGCTCGCCATCGTGGCGTCTTCCTCGCGCTTGAAGTGGGTGAAGACCCCGCTCACGACACTCGCCCTGCAACTGCGCGCCGGGACGAACATCCCGGCCTGGAGCATCAGCTGCGCGAGGCCGATGCCGCGCAGGAAGGTCGACTTCCCGCCCTCGTTCGGGCCGGTGACGACAAGGAGCCGCTTCTCGTTGGCGTCGAGGTCACTTCCGACGATAGGTCGCTCTAGGTGCAGCGCGAGCGCCGCGTCGTAGAGGTCCTCGGCCACCAGCGAGCGGGTGGCCGCGCGGTGCGCCTCGGCGATGCAGACGGGCGCGCCGCGCGCTCGGAGCTCGTCTTCGAGGTTGAGGCAGCCGACGTAGAACGCCAGCTCGGCCCGCAGGACCGTGAAGAACGACAGGACGTGATCCGTCGACTGGGCGAGCGCGTTGGCGACGACGGCTAGGCCGCGCGCTTGCAGCTCGCCGAGCGCGCGCATCCCGTATTCGTCTCGCTTCGAGACCACGAAGCTGGACCCGCTCGGCAGATCCGGAGTCAGGCGGTCGAGAATTCCGCGGCGCAGCCGGCGAAGGACGTAGTTCGTGCCACGGTTTCCGCTCCCCAGCTCCGCCGTCAGCAGCAGGCCCTGCTTGAACTCGAGCTCCTGCAGATGGCGCTCGACCTCGCGCAGATACGCGTCCTCGAGCTCGCTCCTGAGGGTCGCGAAGAGGCGAGTCAGTCCCACCGACTCGACGTGCTCGGGCTCCGCGTCTGCGATGGCGCGCAAGCGTCGCAAGACGTCGACGAGGAGCACCAGCATCCTCAGCGACTTGCTGATTTGCGAGTCCGGCGACTCGTTGGGTAGCCAGATGAGGCGGGCCTCGCGCCGCGTCTCGACCCCCTGGATCGCGAGGTCGTAGAGCTGATGCGCGAGCTTCGGCGACGTAAGGAAGTCGGAGAGGACGTCCTGCCGGTAGCCGATCGCGTCTGGGTCGTCGAGCCCAAGGAGGAGCTCGCGTTCGGCACGCTCACGGAGGAAGGCGTCGCCGCGCGCCATCGCATCGAGGACCACGTCGATCCCCAGATCCTGCTCGAGCGCCTCGGCGTTCCCCGGAAGATCCGACACCAGGTCGACGTCGCGGTCGGCATGAAGCAGCCTGACCTTCATCGGCGCAGGTAGTCCCGGATGCGCTCGTACGAGAGGCCGTACTTCGCGGCGACCGCGAAGGCGTAGGCGCGCCCATCGGCCTGCCTTCGCACGATGCGGAAGGTCCGCTTCGATGGGTCGTCGGTCTCGACCTCGGCGACCATGCTGACGGTCTCCTCCCCGAGCGACGCGAGCTCGTCGACGAAGGTGACGCAGACGGCGAGACAATCGTCCTCGATCAGGCGTTCCAGCACCTCGCCCCCGAGGAGCACGGCATCTGCGAGCGTCGTCGAGGCGAAGACCTCGTTGACGATGACGATGCTCTGCGCCGTTGCGTCCTCGAGGATCTCCTTGACCCGGATCAGCTCGTCGTCGAGCTTGCCGTGCAGAGCACCGACGTCTTCCTGTCGCTCGAAGTGCGTGAAGAGCCGATCGGCGAGAAACAGACGCGCCTCGGATGCGGGGACGGGGACGCCGAGGCGTCCGAGATGATGCAGCTGCCCGAACATGCGGGCGAACGTCGTCTTGCCACCTTGATTCGGGCCCGTGACGACGAGGACGCGCTCCTTCCCGCTGAGGGAGAAGCCGTTGAGGACGACGTTGTCGTCGTCGGCTTTGAGCTTTGCGGCCAGTGCGAGGTCGTAGGCGCCTTCCGCGTGCGTCACCTTGGGTTCCGTGGCCACGACCGGGTGGCAGAAGGGGAGCCCGCAGGCGGAAAGCTCCGCCATGTGCTCCCGCCAGGCGAGGTAGAACTGGATCTCCCGCTCGAACCGCGCGAGCGTCGGATCGACGAGCGAGCGATGGCTGCTACAGAACGACTCGAGGAGCGCGAACTCCTGCCGGTAGCGGCGCGCGACGAGTTGTGCGATCTGGGCCTCGACGCTATCCATCGATCCGGTGTCGGCCGGGACGGCGAGATGGTCCGGCTCGCCTCCCTGCCGGAAACGGTCGAAGATCCGCTCGACCTCCTGCGTGTAGTCAGCCTCGTCCCCCGGCTCGCCGACGCTGACGCGGCGGCCCCTGATCCGGACGGCGTACCTGATGCGGCCGAGCGCATCGGCGACCTGCTCGGCGTCCGTGCGGAGCTTCTCGAACTCCGTGGAATCCAGCAGCCTGGCGGCAAAGTCGCGGAGTCCGCGTAGCCCCCGGGAACCGGGCGGGTGTTCGTCGAGCGCTTCCCGGATACCCGCGACGCCCTGGCAGTACTGCAAAGCCGCGTCGAGAATCCACCGCTCACGCTCCAGCTTGTACTGCTGCTTCTGCGACGAGCCGAGGTAGGCCCGCACGCGCCAGAGCCGCTCGGCGAACTGGCCGGCGGCAGCTCGAATCTCGTCTCGCTCGAGGTCGCGAAACACCTCCTGGCGGTACTCGATCTCGTCGCTGCTCTCGAGCGGCGCGTTGAAGTAGGGCTCGAGGGCGTAGTCGGGCTTGCGCCGCGAGACGGCCGCGACGATCTGGTCGAGGTTCAGATCGCGGAAGAATGCGGGCTGCTCCGCGATCTCGGCCGGAGTGCCGATCGGCGAGAGGATGCTCCCGAACGAGATCTCTTCGCGGATCTCTTCGTCGAGCGCGAGGCGCTGCGGCTGGGCTTCGCTCACCCCAGCGCCCTCACCGTGATTCCGCTATCGCCTCGTCGGGCAGCCGATCGGCAAAGATCCGGCGATACGAGTCCTCGCCGTAGCTCGTCGGAAGCGGCGGCGCCTCGTGCAGCCGGAACGTCCGTGTCCCGTCGTCCTGCCTTTCGGCGCGGAGGAAGAGGGTCGTGACCTGCTTCTGCTCGTAGAAGCCGTGCGCGAGGTCGTACATGTGGGTTACGTAAGCCACCTTGATCCGCTTGTCGAGCAACGCCCGGACGATCTGCCGTGCGATCTCCGACCCCTCGCGCTCGTTCGTGGAGGCGAACGACTCGTTGCAGAGAAGCAAGGCGTGCGGGACGAGCTCAGCCGCGATCGCGCTCATCCGCCGCAGCTCCTCATCGAGCTTGCCGCTCTCCATCGTTACGTCCTCTTCTCGCTTGTAGTGCGTGAAGAGACCGGTGCAGACGTTCGCGGTGAAGGATTCCGCTCCGACGAACATCCCGGCCTGCATCATCAGCTGCGCGAGCCCCAGACCCCGAAGCAGCGTCGACTTGCCTCCCTGGTTCGCCCCTGTGATGACGATCAGGTCCTTGTCCTCGGCGTGGACGTCGTTGCCGACGGTCCGCTCCTCGAGATGCAGCGTCAGCGAGACGTCGTAGAGACCGGCGGCGGTCAGTTCCAGGTCGCCTGAGGTCCGCGGCTCGGGGAAGCACACCGGCTCGCCCTTGGCAGCGAGATGCTCGTGAAGGTTGAGGCAACCGAGGTAGAACGCCAGCTCGAGCTTGAGCATCGTGAAGAAGCTCTGGACGTGGTCTGCAGACTGCGCGACCGCGTTGGCGACGCCGTTGATCCCGTGCGCGCGGACGTCCTCCAGCGCGCGGAAGCCGGCCTCGTCCCGTGGATGGAGATCGAAGCTGTATCCCGACGAGCGTCGGCGACCGGTAAAGCGTTCGCGCCAGCCGAGCTCGCGCTGCCGGCGCACGACGTAATGCCTGCCCTTCAGCCCCTTGCCGAACTGGGCCGTCTCGAGCACCCCCTGCTTGAACTCCAGCTCGCCCAGGTGCTGCTCGACCTCTGCCAGGTACTCGTCATCCAACTCCTCCCGCAGCATCGCGACGAACCGCCTGAACCCTTCTGACTGGAACACGTCGCCCTGCTTCTCGGCAAGCTGCCGCAGCCGTCGGAGGACGCCGACATGCAGGGTCAGCTTCTGTACCGAACGGTGGAGGATCATGTCCGGGCGGGCACCACTCCAGAGGGAACCGGCCTCCCGCTCCGCCTGAAGTCCCTCGAGCGCTAGGCCGTAGATTTCCCCCACAATCTCGGCGTGAGCGAGGCAGTCGGCGAGCACCTGCTGCCGGTACAGGATCTCGCTCGGATCGGTGAGGCTGGAGAGGAGGCCGCGCTTCGCCGTCTCGTAGAGGAAGTCGTCCCCGGCGGCCATCCAGCGCCAGACGGTCGTGAGCTCGAGATCCTGCGTCAGGGTGTCGTCGCTCGAAGGCGAGGAATCGACCCAGTCGGGATGCTTCTCCCGTTCACGCTCGAGGTTGCGCTTCACGTTCTCGATGGCGAACGGGTTGGCGCTCTTGTCGACCATCGCTCGGAAGACGGGATCGCTCTGTAGCTCCGGCTTGATCCAGAAGTCGCGATCGCGGTGGAGGAGGAAGACCTTCACGAGGGGATCGTCTCCATCAGACGGTCGTACGTGAGTCCGTACTTCTCGGCGATAGCCCAGGCGTAGGCAAGCCCGTTCGCCGGCATGCGCAGAACCTTGAACGTCCGCTCGGCCGGGTTGTCGGGAACGATCTGGCTGACCATGCTGACGGTTGCCTCGCTCAAGGAGGCGAGCTCGTCTACGAACGTCACGTAGACCGCAGGCGCGCCGAGGTCGAGGATTTGCTGCAAGACGCCGCCCCCTACCGTTCGGGCGTCGTCGAGCGTGGTCGAGTTGAAGCTCTCGTTCATCACGATGACGCTGTTGGGGGTCGCCTGATCGAGGATTTCGTGGACCCGGACGAGCTCGTCCTCGAACTTGCCGCGCAGCGTCTCGATGTCTTCTTCCCTTTCGAAGTGGGTGAAGATCTGGTCGGGGAGGAAGAGGCGCGCCCTCGTTCCTGGTACCGGCACTCCGAGGCTCGCAAGGTGGTGCAGCTGGCCGAACGTTCGGGCGAACGTCGTCTTGCCGCCGTTGTTCGGTCCGGTGACGACGAACACGCGTTCGGGCGGCTCGAGGCGAAGGTCGTTGGAGACGACTTTCTGTCCCGCGGGCACGAGCTTGTCCGCCAGGGCCAGATCGAATGTCTCGGCGACGTCGATCGCCTTTGATCCGTCCGAGACTTCGGGATACGTGAATTGAAGGCCCTTGGCTCGAAACCGATCGACGAGCTCGAGGTAGCTGAGGTAGAACTGGGCTTCACGGTCGAAGCGGCCGACGACCTCGTCGAGATAGCCGCGGCTTCGGTCGCAGTAGTTGGCGAGCCTGCCGAAGACGTCGCGGTGGAGCTTGGCAACGAGATCGAGGATCCGACCCGCGATGTGGTCCATCTCGGGGTAGTCGTTCAAGCGGACGAGGTAGCTCCGAACCCCACCCTGCTGGAACTTGGCGAAGGTCGCCTCGACCTCGACGCCGTAGTCGGGTTCACCCTGAGGCCTCTCTACGCTCACGTGACCGCCGTGGATGTGGACGGCGTATTCGAGAGAGCCGAGGGCGTTCTGCAACTCGCGGGCCTCTGAAACGAGAGCCGCGAATCGCTCCGAAGCCGCGTAGGCGCGGAGGTATCTGCGCCACCGATCGAGAGCCCGCGCTCTCAGGTCGAGTTCAGCTAGCTCGGACGCCAGTGACTCGACTGCCCTGCAGTAGATCTCGATCGCGTCCAGCAGCCACGCCTGCTTCTGGAGGCGGTGACGGAGCTTGTCGACCTGCGCGAGATGCTCGCGCATCCGAGTCATCGCCTGTGCGAACCGCTCGACCGGCTCTCGGACCTCCTCGCGCTCGAGGTCGCGAAAGACTTCGTGCCGATAGCCGACTGCCTCGGCATCGTGCAGCACGAGATAGAAGAACGGCTCGAGGCTGTAATGGTCGCGGCCGGCCGCGAGCGCCTCGAGCACCTGATCGAGGTTGAGGTCGCCGAAGTACCCGGGTTCGGGGACGGTGTCGAGGTTGGGCGTCCCGCTCTCGAACAGGATGCTGTAGAACGGCGCCTCGCTCGCCGCCGTCTGCACCGACGACGTCTCGGCGGCTGCTCCGTCCTGCGAGTACGCGGCGCTTAATCCCTGGGTGTCCGGAGTTGCCATCAGCTTCCACCGAATCGAGTGCGGTAGAAGCCATCAGCCGCGAAGGCAGTTCAGGCGGGCTTCATCACCTTGGTTTCGATGATACCTGTGCACCGGGCGCGGAAAACGGCGTTACGATCCCACCGGCGCGATGAGGCACCGCGCGTAACCGCCTACCAGGCTGATGGCCTCTACGGATGTGACGTCCCACACCGGGAGGTTTGGATGGCCCGCGAAGTTGCCATTCTGGTTCGCTTTGCTGGGCTTTGGGTTCGCGTCACTTCCAGCCGCGCTGGCCGCGCCCGCGGTGGGGCGGAGCTGGAACAGGCGGGTGCGGCAAGACCGGCATGGCCGACGAGGAGAGTGAGTGGATGCCCATCACCGTCGAGATTCCGGGACAGGAGCCTCTCGCACTCGAGTTTCTGCTCCTCGACGTCAATGGCACCCTCAGCGATCGCGGCACTCTCATTGAGGGCGTGGAGCAACGACTCGCCGAACTCGGTGATCGGATCGCGCCTCGCCTCCTCTCCGCCGACACGTTCGGCTCGCTCGACGATATCGCCGCTCGGCTACGCCTGGAGCCTCGGCGAGCTCCGTCCGGGGAGGAGAAGGTGAGGATCCTGCGCGGCCTCGGCGCCGGTCGTTGCGTCGCGATCGGCAACGGGCGGAACGACGCCGGAATGCTCGCCGAAGCCGCCCTCGGCATCGCCGTGATCGGACCCGAGGGAACGAGCACGGAAGCCGCCGCGAAAGCCGACATAGTCTGCCGGTCGATCCTGGAAGCGCTCGACCTGCTGGCGGAGCCGCGCGCACTCGCGGCGACCCTCCGACCGTGAGGCGGGAAAGATGACGGATCTGTTCGGCTTCGATCTCGAGGACGGGCTCGCAAGCGGTCACTGCCCGATCTGCTTCGCTATGGCGCGGCACACGCGGCGCTGGCTCGACGCACTGTGGAAGGAAGGGCGGCGTGACCCGGAGACCCGGAAACGCTTCTACGCATCCGGCGGCTTCTGCCCCCGTCACGCCTGGCTCCTCGACGAGCTCGTCGGGGAGTCGGGCGCGCCGATCGCAGACCTCTACGGACGCCTCGCGGAGCGGGATCTCGCCCGCCTGAACGACGAGATCGGCGGAAAGAAGCGACGCCGGCGGCTTGCCGATCTCCTGCGACGGGAGGCAAGCTGCTCGGTCTGCACTGAGGAGGCAGAGGCCGTGCCGAGGAAGTCCGTGTTCCTCCTCGAGCTGCTCGCGACCGAAAGGGGACGGGGCAGGTACGAGAGGTCGGCGGGAGTCTGCGTCAGGCACCTTGTCGACGTTCTCGATGCCGCGGAGGAGATCGGAGCCGACTCGCGATACGTGCTCGAAGACGCGCAGCGGCGCCTGGCCGAGCTACGGCGCCGCGTCGCCGACTACGACCGCCGGCGCGACTATCGCCGGGCGCACGAGCGCCATGAGAGCGACCGGCACGCGTGCACCGAGATGATCGAGCACTACGTCGGCGCCCGACCGGTCATCTCACCGTTCGCCGACTAAGCGGCCCGCGACCTGACGGACCGGCGGTGATCCGCTCTGCCGCAGCTCCTCGAGCAGTTCGCTCTGCTCGTTCGCGCCTGTGATCTTGACCAGTGCTTCGAGTGCGGCCGCGGCGAGATACCACCGCCGTGACCGTCGGCCCGTCGTCCGGCTCGGCCGTCTCGAACCAGTGCGGCTCCTGCTGAGCGCAGAAGTAAGGTCGCAAGAAGATCTCCCGCAGGCAGACGACCTCGGCCCCGTTCCCGGCCGCTTCCTCGACCATCGCGACGTGCTTATCGAGCGCCTCCTGCTTCGCCAGGTTCGCGTGCGCCTGGATCAACGCTCCCCTCACGGTCCGGCTCATTCCGCCTCCGTCTCTCGTCTTCCGACCCGCCCCTTCGCCTCCGCGAGCAACGCGTCGGCGACGGCCCGAGGACGAGACTCCCGAGCTCCTCGTCGTACTCGTACTTGTTCCGGCAGCCCGTGGGGATCTCCACGTAGACGGTGAGCGGCGCCGCATCCATCACGCATCCCTCGGCCGAGCGCGAACGTCTCGCCACACGTCTCTCAGCATCCCAAGCTCCTACCTCCTCGCTCGATTCGGTAGAAGCCATCAGCCTCGCGGCGGTTGACGGCGGGCTTCATCGCCGCTCCGCAACTCTATCGCCGGCGCAGCCATGTCGGCTCATGGCCCGCCGAATACGATCGGCCGACTGTAGGTCAGCCCCAGCCCGCGAGAGCGAACCTCGGCCGCGTCTCGTATCTCTCCGTGCCTCGCTGTTTGATTTCCCGTCCCGGGCGCGGCTATAAGTCCATGAACTCGAGCGCGACGCGATGAGGCTCGCGTAACGCCCTGCCGGAGATTCCGGCGTGGCTGATGGCTTCTACCGACCGAGTAGAGGCCCGTGTCCATAGGCGACGGACTGCAAATACTCCAGAGCGCGACTGTCCTACTCGTCGCCCCCCTCTACGCCGGCGTGCTCGCACGTGCCGAGGCGATCGTCCAGTCGAAACGCGGTCCGAGCGTCATCCAGCCCTACCGCGATCTCGCGAAGCTGCTCCGCAAGGGCAGCGCCATCTCGGAGCACGCTTCCTGGATCTTCCGCGGTGCCCCCTTCGTCGCCTTCGCCTCCTACCTGACCGTTTCGGCGATTGTCCCGATCATCACCGACGAGCCGCTGCCGCTCGCCTTCCTCGGGGATCTGATCGGCGGCGCTTTCGTCCTCGCGTTGGCCAGCTTTGCGATCTCGCTCGCTGCCCTCGACACGGCGAGCCCGCTCGGCGGCCTCGGCTCCAGCCGGACGACCTGGATCGGCAGCCTGGCCGAACCGGCGTTGATCCTCGTCTTCTTTACGGTCGCCGCACTCTCGCAATCGGACAACCCGTATCTCGAGAACCACAGCATCGCGCATTCCGGCGCGGCCTACGTGCTGCCGACACACATCCTCGGAGCGGTCGCCTTCTTCATGCTCGTCCTCGCCGAGAACGGAAGGATCCCGATCGACAACCCGGCCGGGACGATCGAGATCTCCATGATCGAGGAGAGTCGCGTGCTCGAGTACTCGGGGCGCGAGTACGCGATCGTCAAGTGGGCGAGCTGGATGAAGCTCTTCCTCCTCTCCTCGATCTTCATGAACGTGTTCGTGATCCCGTGGGGTCTCGGTCACGCGAACACGATCGCCGGCGGCTTCCAGGGCATCGGAGCGCTGCTCGGCAAACTTGCCGTCTGCGGGCTCGCGATCGTGATCATCGACAGTTCCTTCGCGAAGCTCCGCTTCTTCCGAATCGCCGAGTTCCTTGGCGCCTCCTTCCTGCTGGCCCTCATCGGAATCGCGACTTCGTACGTGCTGGGGAAATGACGCTGCCGCTCGCCGCAGAGAGCCTCTCGGCCGCCTCGACCTCGGGGACGCTGCTCGACCTGAGCGCCGTCGTGATGCTGCTCTGCGCCTTCGCCTGCCTGGGCTCGAAGCTGTTCGACCGCTATGTCACCTACTACGCGCTCCAGTCGATCGTGCTCGCCATCGCGGCGGGCGTCGTCGCCGACGCGCTGAACGAGCCTGCGCTGTGGGCGCTCGCCGCGCTGACCTTCCTGATCAAAGGGGTCGCGATCCCGCTCGCGACACGGCGCTTCCTGCTCGATCGGCTCGAGCTTCACCGCGACGTCGCGATCTCGACCGGCCTCTCGACGTCGCTGATCATCGGAGCGTTCCTGACCGCCTTTGCCTATCTCGCGATCCGGCCGAGCACGCTGCCGCACGCGCTCGTCGCCTCGGCCGTCGTGCCGCTTTCGACGGCGATCGTCCTGCTCGGTGCGCTCGCGATGGTCGTGCGCCGGCACACGATCGCGCAGCTGATCGGCTGGCTGATCCTCGAGAACGGCGTCTTTCTCGGCGCGATCACGCTGACCGCGACCTTCCCGTTCATCGTCGAGGCGGGGGTCTTCCTCGACCTCGTCGCGGCCGTTCTGATCATGTTCACCTTCGTCTCCGGCCTGGCACTGCGGCTGGCGACGGCGGCAGCACCGGAGCTGAGGGAGCTGCGGCATTGACCGCTCTGGTCGTCCTCGTGCCGGTGCTGCCGCTTCTTTCCGCGCTCGTGTCGCTCGCTCCGCTACGGGCCCGCGGGTTCGGGATCGCGCTCGCCGCCGGCGGCGGCGGCGGGCTGGCCTGCGCAGTCGCCGTCGCCGTCCATGTCGCCAGCCACGGCTCGTTCGAGGCCGGCTCCGGCTTCCTCTACGTCGACTCGCTCAGCTCGTTCTTCACCCTGACCGTCGCCGTCGTCGTCGTGCTCGCGAGCGTCGGCTCGGCCGCCTACCTGCGGAACGAGGAGGGCAGCGGGGAGCTGAACCGGTTGCAGTTGCGCCTTTACACCGCCGGCTTCGCGCTCTTCGGCGGACTGATGCTTGCGTCGCTCGAGACGGGCAATCTCGGCCTGCTCTGGGTTCTGATCGAGGCCTCGACGCTCGCGAGCGCCGTGCTCGTCGGGCTCGAGGGCAAAGCGCGCTCGCTCGAGGCGGCCTGGAAGTACATCATCATCAGCTCCTTCGGGGTGACGATGGCGCTCGTTGCCACGCTGTTTCTCTTCTACGCGTCGAGTCCGCTCGCGCTCAGCCCCAACCAGCGGCTCACCTGGCCGGCGCTCTTCCTCCATGCCGGTCTCCTTCAGCACGACAGCCTGCGGCTCGCCTTCCTGCTCGCCGTGATCGGTTACGGGACGAAAGTCGGGCTGGCGCCGATGCACACCTGGCTGCCGGACGCGCATTCGGAGGCGCCGAGCCCGGCCAGCGCGATGCTGTCCGCTGCGCTGCTCAACACCGGCATGTACGCGATCATCCGCTTTCAGGCGGTCGCGACGCCCGAGCTCGGCCGCTACACGAACCACGTCCTGCTCGTCTTCGGCTTCGCCTCCATCGCGATCGGAGCGCTCTTCATGGTGCGCCGCGGCAATTTCAAGCGTCTGTTCGCCTACTCGTCGATCGAGCACATGGGGATCATCTCCGTCGCCCTCGGCTTCGGCGGAACGCTGGGGCTCTACGGCGCCCTCCTGCACACCCTCAACCACGCGATCGGCAAGTGCGTGCTCTTCCTGACCAGCGGCGAGATTGTGCAGCGCTGGCGGACGCGGAACGCGAGCGAGGTCGTGGGCGTACTCGCACGGGCGCCGCTCGTCGGCGGCGTGCTCCTGCTCGGGTCGCTTGCGATCGTCGGGTCGCCCCCGTTCGGACTCTTCCTGAGCGAGTTGACGATCGTCCGCGCCGGCTTCCAGGGCTCGAGCGGGCTCGCCTTCCTGCTCCTCGCTTTGCTCGTGTTGGCGTTTATCGCCTTCGCCCGCACGACCGCCGACATGGCAACGGGCGAACCGCAGCTCGCAGAGGAAACCGTGGTCGAGCGGCGATCGTTCGTGGCTGCGCTCCCGCTCGTCGCCGGGATGGCGGCCCTCTTGCTGCTCGGCGTCTGGATCCCCGGCGGGCTGAACACGCTGATCATGCACTCGATCGGAGCGATTCGATGAGCACGGCAGTGGCGGCGCCGCTCGAGGCTCTGCATCGGGCGGCTCGCGGCGTGGAGGTTCGCGAGGGCCCGGATGGAACTGTGGTCGCACGTCTCCCCGAGGACGAGCTCCGCCTCGCGGTCGCCGCCATCGCGGAGACCAATGCGGCCCGATTCGCCGATCTGTTCGGAGCCCACGAGGAGGACGGCGTCGTCGCGCGGCTCGTCTACGCGCTGGACTCCGCCGGGCAGTACCTGATCGTGGAGGCCGCCGTGACCGACCAGGGGCACCCGCCGATCTCGGACGACGAGCCCGCCGCGTTCGTCGAGGAATGCGAGCTGTTCGAGCAGGTCGGCATCCGCCCGAGCGGCGACCGACCACTCAACCGGGTGCTGCTGCCGCCGGGCGCAGAGAACACGTTCCCCCTACTCGACGGCGGCCGCCGGAGCGCCGTCCCCCGCGAGCTGCACGCACCGCATCACGTCCGCGGCGAGGCATTCGAGTTTCCCTTCGGCCCGGTCCGGGCCGCTGGCTGGGAATCGCTCTACATGGGACTGGTGACGACCGGCGAGGAGGTGCTCGACCTCTACCTCTTCCACTGGCACAAGCACCGCGGCCTCGAGCGGCGCTTGCAGGGCCTCGATCCCGCACGCGCGCTCTTCCTGGTCGAACGCACCGAAGGGCTCTCGGCAGTGGCGCTGGGCGTCGCGTACTGCCGAGCGGTCGAGGCGGCCGGGAGCGTCGTAACCCCACACTCGGCCGCCTCGACCAGAATGATCGCGCTCGAGCTCGAGCGGATCTACAACCACGCCCAGGCCGTCGCGCTTCTCTGCCAGACGACCGGTCTCTCCGTCGGCCAGGCGCAAGCCGAGATCGCCCTGGAGCAACTCCTGCGCGTCAACCTCGCCGCCTTCGGACACCGCTACCTCTTCGGGGTCGTCGAGCTCGGTGGAGTGCGCCGCGCGCCCGACGCCGAGGCGCTGGGCAGCTCGCTTCCAGCCGCTGTCGACAGCTTCCGTCGGGCCGTGCGCGCGTTGCTGCGGACGAACTCCCACGTCGACCGGCTCGAAGCGTGCGGAATCCTGAGCGGCGACACGGCACGGCGTCTCGCCCTCGTCGGTCCGGTGGCAAGGGCTTGCGGCGTCGATACGGACACGCGCCGCGACCACCCGTGGCATCCAGCTGCCGCCGAACTGGGAGTCGCCACGCGCACCGCAGGCGACGTGCTTGCTCGCATGGAGGTGATGGTCGCCGAGGTCGAGGAGTCGCAGCGGCTGATACTCGAGCTGCTCCCCGAGGCGCGCACGGCGGTCGTCGACGTGCCGCGCAACGCTGGCATGGGTCTCGGCTGGGCCGAGTCGCCGCGCGGCGAGGCGCTTGCGTTCGTCTCCCTCGACGAGCAGGGGCGAATCAGCCGCGCACGATTGCGGCCGGCATCGGTTCGCAACTGGCGCGCCTTCGACGACGCCGCGCGCGCTCGCAACGTCTTCACCGACGTGCCGATCATCGAGGCGAGCTTCTGGCAAACGGTCGCGGGGTTCGCGCGCTAATGCTCTGGTTCCTGCGTGGCATCCGACGAGGCGTGGTCACCACGCGCTACCCGCGCGCGACCGACGCCTGGGCCCGGCAGCTGCCCTCGCCGCCGGCGTTCCGCTCGAGGCGGCTCACACCCGAGCTGGCCGCGCGGCTGGCGGAAAGTTGTACGCCCGGCGCGCTGCGGCTCGAGGGAAGCGAGCTTGTGCTCGACCTCGGGGCCTGCACCGGCTGCGGCGACTGCCTGACCGCCGGCGACGACGCAGTGGTTCCGAGCGGGGAGTTCGAGTTGGCTACCAGTGCCCGCGACGCGCTCATCAAGCGGATCCCGATCGGAGCCGAGGGATGACGGAAGAGCAACGCCTGAGCGACGAGCTGCGCGAGCGGGCCGTAGCCCTCTTCGCTCGCAGCCTCCACATCCGCACCTTCGACAGCGGCTCCTGTGCCGTCTGCGAGTCGGAGATCCGCCTCCTCTCGGCTCCGCACTACGACCTGCACCGGCTCGGGTTCTTCTTCACCCCCGCTCCGCGGCACGCAGACCTCCTCCTCGTCAGCGGCGCCGCGGTTCGCGCGGCCGATACGGCGCTTCGAAAGACGCTCGCGGCGATCCCGGAGCCGCGGATCGTGGTCGCCGTGGGCGCCTGCGCGCTCGGCGGAGTGTTCGCGCCCGACGAGCTCGTCCATGGGCGAGTCGACGCAGTCGTTCCGGTCGACGTCTACGTGCCCGGCTGTCCGCCAAGCCCGCTCGCGCTCCTGCACGGCCTGCTCGTCGCCGTCGGACGGCTCGAGGAGAAGGTGCGAACGCTCGACTTCGACCTGCGCGAGGAGCTGGTCGGGTGATCCACGCGGCCGCGCTCTGCGTTCTTGCCGGGGCAGGCCTCTGGCTCGTCGCCGCAGCGCTCGGAACTACCGCGGCACGGGTCAGCGGCCTCGTTGCCGCCTCCGCGGGAACCGCCCTCGGCGGCGCCGGAGCCGCCACCGGGGGCGGACTGATCGCCGCCCACGGATCCGGCGCGGTCCGAACGATCGGTGCCGGCAACCTCGTCGGCAGCGTCACCCTTCGGCTCGACCCGCTCGCCGCCGTGTTCATTTGCTTGCTCGGGATCGTCGCACTCGCAATCGGGCTTTACATGCCGCGCTACCACGGCGCCGGACGTGGCACTGCCTGGTACCTGCCAGCGCTCAACCTCGCGCTGCTGGCCTCCCTCGGCGTCCTCGTCGCGGGCAACGCCGTGGTCTTCCTGGTCGCCTGGGAATCGATGACGCTCTTCTCCTACCTCGTCATCCTCCGCCACCACCGCCGCGCGGGCGTCGCACGCGCCGCCTTTCTCTTCCTCGCTCTGGGCGAGGCCGGCTTCGCCCTGATCGTCGCCGCCTTCGCCATCCTCGCCACCCACACCGGCACGCTCGATCTCGCCGGAATCGCCGCCCGAGCCGACGCGGTTCCCGCGGCCTGGCGCGATACCGCCTTCGTGCTGGCGCTTCTCGGCTTTGGCTTCAAGGCCGGCCTCGTACCCCTCCACATCTGGCTACCGGAGGCTCACCCCGCCGCACCAGCCGATGGCTCCGCCTTCCTCTCCGGCCTTGTCCTCAAGCTCGGTGTGTTTGGGATCGCCCTCTTCGGCTTCGAGCTCGAACGCGGCGGCCCCGCCTGGTGGGGGCTCCTGACGATGGGGCTCGGCGCCCTCTCGGCGGTGCTCGGAATCCTCTACGCGCTGATGGAACGCGACCTGAAGCGCTTCCTCGCCTACTCCAGTATCGAGAACATCGGCGTCATCCTCACGGCGCTCGGCGGCGCCATGGTCTTCAGCGCCTACGGACAGCGAGCGATCGGCACCTTCCTGCTCCTGGCGGGCCTCTACCACGTCTTCAACCACGGCGTCTACAAGACGCTCCTCTTCCTCGAAGCCGGCGTGGTCGAGCACGCCACCGGGACGCGAGACATGGATCTGCTCGGTGGCCTCATCCACCGGCTACGCGCGAGCGCGGTCGTCTCGCTGGTCGGCACCCTCGGAATCGCGGCGCTGCCGCCGCTCAACGGCTTCGTCAGCGAGTGGCTCATCTTCCAAGGCCTCTTCCAGGGGTTCAGGATCGGTAACAACCTGGTCGGAATCCTGATCGTCGTGGCAGGCGCCAGTCTCGCTCTTACCGGCGGACTGGCAATCATGGGCTTCGCCCGTGGCTTCGGGATCCCGTTCCTGGGCATGCCGCGCTCGCGTGGTGCCGCCGGAGCGTCCGAGCCCGGACAGCCGCTCGTGGGGCCGGCCCTCCTCGCCGCCGCCTGTGTCGCCCTCGGCGTCGGCGCGCCGCTTGCGCTAACGGTGCTCGACCGCGTCGTCCGGGCGACGAGCGGGATCGAGATCCACGCGCGCCTGCTGGTGCCGCAGCTGACCGTGATCCCGGCCCACACCGACTTCGCCGCCTTCTCCCCGACCTACCTTGCCGTCTTCCTGGTCTGCGTGGCCGCGGTCCCGTTGCTGATCTACCTGGCTGGGCGGCCACGTGGCGAGAGCCGCATCGTTCCCGTCTGGGACGGCGGAATCCTCGCCTTCCGCGAGGCGATGCAGTACACGGCGACGACGTACGCGAACCCGACCCGCGTCACCTTCGACGAGCTCTACCGGCCCGAGTTCCACGTCGAACGGGCCTCGGATGACCCCGCGGGGCGATCAGGGCCTGTCCACTACCACTTCCGGGTGATGCCGATCTTCGAGCGGTTCCTTTACGCGCCGCTCGTACGCGGCGTCGAGCGCTTGGCCGACTTCATTCGGCCGATCCAGTCTGGTGATGTCAACCTCTATCTGCTCTACGTCTTGGTCGTCGTCCTCCTCGCCTACCTCATTTACACGTACTGATGTTTCAGCAGATCCTCCTTGCCTGGGAGCACGACAATCCTCCTGGAGCCTCGCTCGAAGCGGCGCGTGCGCTCGCGGACGTCTATCGCGCCGAGCTGACCGTGTGCTGTTTCGGAGACGACGCAGTGGAGGCGCAGGCAGCGGCCGGTGCGGACGCGTTCATCGAAACTCTCTCTCCGCAGCACGCAGCCCGAGAGCTGGCGGACTACGCGCACGAGCACGGGTTCGACTTGCTCGTCATCGGTCGCAAGAAGGACCACCATCCGCTCGGTCGCCAACTCATCGACGATGTCTCGTGCCCCGTTCTCATAGTCACCGAGGACGATCCCGGGTGACGGGCAGCAGCGTCCCCGGCGGCCGGATGCTCCGGATCTACGTCAAGGAGCCGGCACCTTGCACGGGCGGCCGCTCTACCAGCAGATCGTCTCTAGACGCGAGGCGGTCCGGAAGCGATAGTCGGGACCGAGGTTACGACCGCCACCACCATCCAGCCCGCTGCATAGACGAAGCCGACGGTCGGCGAGACCTCGGTCCAGAGCAGTCCGACGGCGGCGGACGACGCGAAGTCGCCGAACGACTGTACGCCCCCGAGCAGCCCGAACCCGCTGCCGCGCAAATGGTCCGGCACGAGCCGCGCCACGAGCGCCGACTCCGCCGTCTCGGCGAAGCCGATCCCGCTGCCGGCGAGCAGGAACGCCCCCAACAGGAGCGGCCAGCTGTGAAACGGCAGTGAGAAGAGCGCGTACGCGGCAACGTAGACGGTGGCGCCAGAGGCGAAGACGATCCGCGGCCCGGCCCGATCGAGCCAGTGACCTCCGCCATAGGCGACGAACGAGCCGAAGAGATTGTGGCCGGCGTAGATGAAGACGGCCAGCGACGTCGCAGCCGCCGCGGAGCGGCCGCCGTGGTGAAGCAGCGTCGTCGCCCGCAGGATGAGGAGCGTCGTCGCGACGTTCCCGAGCTCGAAGGCGGCGATCGGGATCAGTGGCCGCAGCAAACCCGCCTGGCGCAAGCCGCCGAACTCGAGCCGGAACCGGCGCTGAGCGGGCAGGCCGGCGCGGCGGCGGCGCGCCTCGGCGGCGGCGACGGTGATCGCCACGGCCGCGAAGGCGCCCGGAACAGCGGAGAGGTAGAGCGTGTGGCGGATCCCGATTGCTCCGACGAGGGCGGCCGCGATCAGCGGCCCGGCCACGGCGCCGAGGTTGTCTCCAGCGCGTTCGAGACCGAAGGCGCGACCGTAGGCCTCGGGCGGCGCGAGCGACGCGAGCACCGCGTCACGCGCGGGCGAGCGAACTCCGCGCGCGAGCCAGGCGCCGGCCCGGGCGAGTCCTGCTTGCCACACCGCGCCTGAGAGGCCGATGGCTCCGGTCGCCGCAGCCGTAAGGAGGTAGCCGCCGGAGGCGATCCGAACGCGCTGCGACTCGTCGTTCGCCAACGGTCCGCCGGCGAGCTTTGCGACGCCTGTCAGCGCGTCCGCGATCCCTTCGATTAGGCCCAGCACTCCCGCCGTCGATCGGAGGGTGACCGTGACGAACGTCGGTAGCAGCGACGTCGCCATCTCGTGGCCGGAGTCGCTGAAGAAGCTGGCAAGCCCGACGCTTCCGACGCCGGGCGTCAGCCAGCGCTTCCCCCTTGCCTCCTGCGAGCCTACGCCCTGCTCAGGCGCTGGCTTGTCGTTCAACGCCGTGACGCACCGGCAGGAACCTCCTCCGGCTCGCACGGAGTGGACGGCTCCGGATCGGGAAGCTCAGGCTTCGCCGGCTCCGGCTGCGGCACCGGGTCAGCAAGTGGCTCGACCGTGTAGACGCGCTCAGGCTTCCCGAGATCCATCGCCGAACCTCCTGGCTTGGACTGAACTAGAGGCCATCAGCCCCGGAGGGCGGTTCGGCGCGGCGCCTCATCGCGCTATCAGCCAAGCGTAGTCGAGCCCAGTCGTTCGCGTCGTCCCTGGCTGGCGTCCAGCTGAGTTGAGCGCGGGTCGACCGGAAAGGGCACAATGTGCATGCAGGCGATGGAGCCCGCCGTAACCGCCTCCGGGCTGACGGCTTCTACGAACGGTCTATTCCGTCAGAAGCACGGAGGTGGTGAACATGCTGTTCGAGCAGACGACTCCGGACGGACGAACGCTCGGTGGGCGACGAGCCTCCGGACACCGAGTGGATCGTCACCATGGCGAACCAGGTGGAGAACGTGCTGCAACTCGAACGCCAGGTCGCATGAAGGTGCGGAGGGCAAGACGGTGAGAGTGAAGGTTCGCGCCATCATCGTCGACGACCGACGGCTGCTCGTGGTCCCAGAACGCCGCCGCGGCGCGCACTCTCACATGGCGCTCCCGGGGGGACGCGTTGGCGACCGAGAGACGTTGAGTGAGGCGCTCGTTCGCGAGGTGCAGGAGGAGACCGGCCTCAGGGTCGAGCCGCGCCAACTGCTCTACGTCGCCGAGGTCACCGCCCCGCATCGCCTGCAGGAGGTGAATCTGGTCTTCCTCGCAGAGTCGAGCGCCCCACTACGCGATGCAAGATTCACGCTCCTCGACCTCACGCACGACGAGTGGCCGTTGACCCTGCCGCCTATCGTTGGCCAGATCGCGCAGGACTTGGAATCCGGCTGGCGTGACACGCCCCGCTGGCTCGGCAACGTCTGGAAGGACGCGGTTATGGGAGGCGCGACGTGATGCGGCGCTCCACCGGACTCCAGCAAGCACCAGACCTGATCGAGCCGATCGTTGGCTGGCGGCTCTGGCTCGTCGTCCCCGACGGCGGCTACCTCTGGCTCGAAAGCGTGCTCTATCGGAGCCGCTGGTCACCCCGCCGTCCGCACGAAGCTCGCTGCGTCCAACACCGCCGCTGCTACTTCTGCAACTCGAAAGAGGTAGAGGCGTACCCGACCCACGCGGCGCCTGACCCTGAGTGCGACTGCGGTATCTACGCAGCGCGGTCGCCGGAGAGCCTCGCCCGGTACCTCGACAGTACTTACCCCGGACGCGGCATCGTCGAGCGCGTCCTCGGCCGCGTCCGCCTCTGGGGCCGCGTCGTCGCAGGCGAGCACGGATGGCGCGGCCAATGCGCCTACCCCGATGCGCTCTTCGTTCCAACGCGGACCACGGCTGGCCAGAGGATGCAACCGACCGACGTTGCCGCCGCGCTGCGCGACTACGGAGTCCCCGTGCTGCTCCTGGGTGACCGCACGACCCCAGAGCTCATCGCTTCGCTTCGCGAAGCAGCTTGATGCAGCCCGCAGGCCCAGCTACTGCGTGGTCTGTACGGTCGAAGCGTTGCTTCGAAATCGGCGAGAGCTTCCTAGGGAAACAAAAAAGGGCGGTGTCCTCCTTGTGACGAGGCGTGCATCAGCCCGAGGGACCGGTGTAAGCGCTCGGCGCGCCTTGTGACGGGTCCCGGCGGCGGCGAGGTTCGCGTTCGCGTGGGTCCGGCGAGTTTGCTCGCCGGACCCACGCGTTGCCAGGGCTCGCTTGCTGTTACTTCTCGAACGGCGTGTCCCAGATGTAGGTGCCCCAGTTCGTGTAGATGTCCTGGACTCCGGGCGGCGGGATGTATTCGGTCGCCATGAAGATGCGGTTGTCGTAGGCGACGCCCATCGAGTAGTCGCCCCAGCGGCAGTCGTTGAACGGGTCGCCGGGAACACCGTAGGGCGGATAGCAGGTGAAGCCGTTCTCGTTGGTGAAGCCCGTCGTCGGCATGTACAGCGGCCCGTCCGGCCCGGCGTACTTGTCGAAGTGGACGTAGCCCGGGCTCGGGTACGTGTTCGGGCCGGAGGCGGAGAAGATCAGATACCCATCGCCGTTCCCACCGACGGCGATGTCCGGATACATGAGGGCCGTTCCCGGGCTCGAGACGACGCCCTGGTTCAGCAGCTGCACCGAGAGCGGATTGCTCTGCTCCGGGTCGAGGATGAACCAGTCCGCCTGCGCCGGGCCTGTGCCGATTCCGGTCGCCGGGTTCACGGACCCGCCGCTGTCGAGCTCGGCGTAGAGGATGCCGTGGGTCTCGGTCACCTGCTGGATCGCGTTGAAGTCGGTGTCGATCGTGAACGTGTTCGTCGGCGGCGGGCCGGCGGTGTTCTGCAGCGCGTTCGGCGGATAGCTGTATGGCTCGGAGGTCAGCTGCGACGCCGCGAGCGGCGGGATCCCGCCCGAGTCGAGGAGCTTCGTGTCCGTCATCGCATACACGAGCAAGGTGTTGTCGAAGCTCGCATCTGAGTTCGACTCGACGAACAGCTCCGTGTTCGGGAAGTAGGAGCCGTCCGGCGGCGTCTGCGAGGGCGAGACGTGGTACGGCGACCCGAACTGGTCGGCGGTCACCGCGTACCGGACGACCGGCGGCGGCGGCGCCTGCAGATCGGCCGCGTCCACGAGCAGCTGCTTCGACATCGCCCAGATGTCCGTGCCGTTGAACTCCGGCCCGTTCTGGCTGAACTCGTTCGTCGAGATGTAGAACCCGTTCAGGTCGGCACCGATCTGGTCGAAGTCGCCCAAGCAGGGGCAGCCGTAGCTCGGCGGGGCGCCGACGTCGGCCGTGTTGAACGCGAAGACCGTGTACTTGCCGAGCGCGTCGTCGGTCTGGCTGACCGCGATGTACTGCGTCGCGTTCGCGCCGTTGAAGTCGAACTCGGTGAAGAACCAGCGGCGCGTGTTCTGGTCCCAGTAGCAGCGCGGGTCGGACAGGAAGTCGTCCGGCGTGTCGAACAGCTGCGTGGTCGGGATCACCTGCGACTCGGGTTGTCCCGTCGGTGAGAACGCCTGCAGGGAGTTGTTGATGGCCTCCATCACGGTCGCGTTCGGCCCGCCTTGATCGCCGACGCACAGACCCTGGTCCGGCGGCTCGAGCGAGTAGCCGTTCGCGGCGGTGTTCTCGGCCGACGAGATCCCCTCGAAGCCGATCGTCTTCGGATACTGCCCCGGGACGAGCGGCTGATCCGTAGTGCTGCTGCTCGTCTGGCCCGTGTTCTTGCCGGGCGCCGTCGGAGAGGCGTGACTCTTCCCGTGCGGCGTCAGCAGCGGCCTCGTCTGGTGGGGGCCTCCCACGCCAGCCGCCCCTGACGGCTTCACGGCCGCGGCCGAGCTACCGCCGCCGCTTCCCTCCGAGTAGGCAGAGAGATCGGAGACGCCGACGACGAACAGCGGCTGCTGATTCGTCGTATAGACGATCGGGCTGGGCGTCGACGTGCTGTACCCCGGCCCTGGATCGGCGCTCGCTCCGGCGCTTGCGAAGAGCACCACCCCGGCGCCAACCAGAGTGATCCAAAACAAGGACAGAAAACGCTTGCGCGGACGGAACCCACGCATTAGTACCCCCCCTTTCCTCGAAGAAGCCCGGCGCGAGCGGCGCAGCCGCGCGTCCTCACGGATCGCGGCCACCCTTGTCCTCCTTGACAGCCCGTTGGGCCAGCGAACTTCGTCAACGCCCCCCGCGTCGAGATGGATGCCGCCGGACTATACGAACTCACCCGTCGATGCGTCGCGAGCTACCGTTGCGGGAAGAACGAGGCAGGCTCGATCAGGCTCTACAGAGGAGGAGCACATGCGCCTAGCCGCCGTCATCTGTTCCGCAAGCCTGGTTTCACTCGCCGCCGTAGCCCCTGCGGCCGCAACCGCGAAGCACAC
>JAVKST010000011.1:0-32577 GCA_039583515.1 Gaiellaceae bacterium | reverse complement strand
GCGTTAGCCGCGCCTCCAGGTTGATCTCGGGGACGCCGGCCAGCGCCTTCGAGACCGGGCAGTTCGCCTTCGCCGTGCGGGCTGCCTCTTGGAAGCCGCTTGCGTCGAGGCCGGGGACGCGCCCCTCGACCGTGAGGGCGACCTTCGTGATCCCCTCGCCGGGCTGGAACGTGACGGTGGCGGAGGTGCGGAGCTCGTCGGGCGCGTGACCCTCCTCGGCGAGCCCGTTCGAGAGCGCCATCGCGAAGCAGGCGGCGTGCGCGGCCGCGATCAGCTCCTCGGGGCTGGTCGCGTCCGGGTTGTCCTCCGCGCGGTTCGGCCAGCTCACCGCCTGCTCGCCGAGCTTGCCGCTCGTCGTCGACTCGATCGTCCCGGAGCCTTCCGTGAGACTCCCCTGCCAGCGCACCTCGGCCCGGCGATCCGTCGCCATGTCGCTCCCTTCGCTCGTGGAAGCGGGCAACGTACCTCCGGGCCGGGTCGTCGCGCGTCAGGCCACCGCGGGCCTGCCCGCGGCCCCCGGGGCAAGCGCGAACGGCGCCACGGCGGCGAGGCGCTACGCCATGATCTCGACGCGCTGCGCGTCGGCGGACGCCAGGCCCTCGAGGTCGAGCACCTCGCGGAGGGCGCCGATCGAGACCTCGAGCTGGTCGAGCGTCGGCTCGCGAGTGGTCAGGCGCTGTAGCCAGAGCCCCGGCGCGAGCAGGGCCATCAGTACGCGGTTGCTCGAATGCTTCCCGGCGAAGCGGATCAGCTCGTACGCGAGGCCCGCGATCACCGGCAGCAGCAGGATCCGCGTCGCGATCAGCCAGTACCAGGCCGGGCGGCCGAAGAAGGCGAAGACGAACACGGCGATCACCATCACCCAGAGCAGGAACGCGGTCCCGCAACGCGGATGGATGAGCGAGTACCGCTGCACGACCTCCGGCTCGAGCTGCTCCCCCGCCTCGTAGGCGTTGATCGCCTTGTGCTCGGCGGCGTGGTACTGGAAGACGCGCCGCAAGTCGGGCAGCAGCGAGATCAGCGAGAGGTAGGCGACGAAGATCGAGACGCGGATCAGCCCCTCGACGATCACGAACCAGCCGGTGCTCCTGATCGGCAGCCAGTTGGCGATCAGGGCCGGCGTCACCTTGAAGAGCATCACCGCGAAGCCGATCGCGACCGCGAACGCGAAGATCAGCGCGCCGCGCGAGAGCTCCGTCTCGACCTCCGCCTCAGCCCCCTCCTCCTGGGCCGCGTAGTTCGCGGAGATCGCGAGCGCGCGGAAGCCGATCGCCAGCGACTCGCCGAGCGCGATGACGCCGCGCACGACCGGCAGCCGGAACACGAGGTGCCGCGCCATCGCCGAGCGGATCGGGCGCGAGACCCGAGCGATCTCGCCGGACGGCGTGCGCACGGCGACGGCCCAGTTGCCCGGGCCGCGCATCATCACGCCCTCGAGGACCGCCTGGCCGCCGACGTTCGCCACGGGCTTCCCTAGCCGTTGCGCTGCTCGCGCTGTGCCTGCTGGCCGGCCTGGGCGCGCTCCAGCCGACGCTGGAAGCGCTCCACGCGGCCACCGGCATCCACGAGCTTCTGCTTCCCGGTGTAGAACGGGTGGCACTGTGAGCAGATCTCGACGTGCAGCTCGGGCTTCGTCGAGCGCGTCTGGAAGGTGTTGCCGCAGGAGCACGTCACCGTGGTGAGGACGTACTCGGGATGGATGTCGGCCTTCATCGCTCATCCAAGATAGCAGCGGCCTTCCGGGGCTCCATGTTGCCCCCGGAGACCACGACGGCGACGCCCGGCCCGGGCTCGACCTTGCCGGCCAGCACGGCGCCGAGTGCCGCGGCGCCGGCGGGCTCGCATGCGAGCTTCGCGCGCAGGTAGAGGAAGCGCACCGCCTCGGCGATCTCGTCCTCGCCGACCAGAACGCTCTCGATGCGTCCGGCGCATACGGCGATCGGCAGCTCGCCCGCGAACGGCGGCGCGAGCCCCTCGGCGATCGTGTCCGTCGGCACCCGGACCGTCCGTCCCGCCTCCAGCGCCGCCCGCAGCGCCGGTGAGCGCTCCGGCTCGACGGCGACGACGCGCGCCCGTCCGTCGAGCGCGGCGACGATCCCCGAGACGAGCCCGCCGCCGCCGACGCCGACGACGACGGTCCCCAGTCGTGGGACGTCGTCGAGCAACTCGAGCGCGAGGGTGCCGTGGCCCGCGACGACGAGCCGGTCGCTGTGCGGGTGGACGAAGACGCGTCCCTCGCGCTCGACCACCTCCTGCGTCCGCTCGTACGCCTCCACCGGATCGCCCGCCTCGACGTCGACGCGCGCCCCCCAGGCACGAGTCGCCTCGACCTTCAAAGGGCTCGCCGAGCGCCACATCTCGACGAGGCAGTCGACGCCCTCCTGCGCCGCCGCCCACGCCACCGCCTGCGCGTGGTTGCCGGCGGACCACGTGACGACTCCCCGCCGCCGCTCGCCGTCGCTCAGCGCCGCGATGCGGTTGAGCGCGCCCCGGGCCTTGAACGAACCGGTCTTCTGGAGCAGCTCCGCCTTCAGACGGACGCCCGCGGATTCGCTCCACAGGGTCGGCGTGCGGACGAGCCTCCCGCGAAGCCGCACGCGTGCGCGCTCGACGTCGTGTGGGCCGACGCTCACGCGCGCAGCGTCTCACGCGCCGCCACCGGCACGCGCAGCCGCACGCTGAACACCGTCAGGAGACCGGGCCGGCTCTCCACGTGGACGCTGCCGCCCATCGCGAGCGTCAGCTCCTTGACGATCGCGAGGCCGAGGCCGGTTCCCACCGGACGCTCCCGGCCGTAACGCTCGTGGAGGTAGAAGCGCTCGAACGCGCGCTCTCGGTCGGCGTCGGGGAGCCCGGGCCCCGTGTCCTCGACGCGCAGCAGCCCCGGCGCGACGACGACGCGCACCTCTCCCCCGGGCGGGGTCAGCCGGAGCGCGTTCTCGACGAGGTTCGACACGACCTGCAGCACGCGGTCGGCGTCGGCGACGGCCGGCGCGGCGCCCGCGGCAGGCGCGACGAGCGAGACGCCGAAGGCCTCCGCCTGCTGCTGGTAGCGGCGCACCGCGTCCTCGGCGATCTCGGCGAGGTCGACCTCTGCGTTGTGGACGCTGAAGTCCGTGCGGTGCATCCGCGCGAGGTCGAGCAGGTCGCGGACGAGCCGCTCGAGCCGCCCCGCCTCGGCCCTCACGATCGCGGCCGCCTCGCGCGGGTCGAAGGCGCCGTCCTCGACGGCCTCGGCGTAGCCGCGGATCGCGGTCAGCGGCGTCTTCAGCTCGTGGCTGACCGAGAGGAGGAAGTCCCGCTCCGCCTCCTGCGCGCGCCGCAGTTGCTCCGCGAGCGCGTTGAACGCCTCCGCGAGCGTTGCGATCTCGGACGGCCCCTCGACCGGCACGGGCGCGGGGTGCGTCCCCTGCGCCAGGCTGCGCGCCGCGGCGGCGACGCGGTCGACGGGGCGGGAGATGCGGCGCGCGAGCAGGAACGCTGCGATCGCGGCGAGCAAGCCTCCGGCCGCCGCCGCGACGAGGAGCCCCCAGACGTACGGCGAGAGGAGCGAGCCGACCGTGCTCTGCGGGCGCAGGAGGACGAGCGTCCCCGGGTTGAGCGGCCGGGCGGCGAAGTACTCCGCCACGCTCCCGTAGGTCGTCGTCCCCTGTGCCGGCCTGCCGGCGGCGAGCTGCTCCTGCGCCCACGCGGGCAGGATTCCGCTCCGGTTGGCCAGCGCGAGCTCGTGCTGCTGGCGGAAGTAGGGCCGCAGGCTCGGCAGGTTGCCCGCGCCGGCGACCGAGCTTCGCTGGGCGGCCGCGATCAGGTCGGCCTGGTGCGCGAGATCCCGCAGCGTCGCATGCTCGACCGCGCGGCGCGTGAGCACGAGTCCGAGGCCGATCGTCAGCGCGACGCAGATGAGCACGACGACGCCGATCCCCCGGAACAGCCGCGAGCGCAGGGAGGCCATCTCAGGCCTGGACGAGCTTGTATCCCGCGCCGCGGACGGTGCGGATTCCCTCGGCGTCGCCGAGCTTCCTGCGCAGCTGCGCCACGTGGACGTCGACGGTACGCGTGCCGCCAGGGTAGGTCATGCCCCAGACGAGGTCGAGGAGCCGCTCCCGGGTGAGGACGATGCCGGGATGCTCGAGGAAGCACGCGAGCAGGTCGAACTCCTTGCTCGTCAGCTCGACCGGCGCCCCGGCGACGGTCACCTCCCGCGAGTCGCGGCGGAGCACGACCTCCCGGGCCGCGAGCACCTCGTCGGACGACGTGCGGTCGGCCCGGCGCAGGATCGCCTTGATCCGCGCGGAGAGCTCGCGCGGCGAGAACGGCTTCGCGACGTAGTCGTCGGCGCCGAGCTCGAGCCCGGCGACCCGGTCGGGCTCTTCGTCGCGCGCCGTCAGCATCACGATCGGCACCTTCGAACCGGCGCGAATCCGCCGGCATACGTCGAAGCCGTCGATCCCCGGCAGCCCGATGTCGAGGATGACCATCCGCACCGGATGCCGCGGCAGCTCGGCGAGCGCCTCCTCGCCGGAGCGCAGCCAGACGACGCGCCAGCCGTCCTGCTGCTCGAGGTACTGCTTGACGAGCCGCCCGATCGAGTCGTCGTCCTCGACGAGCAGCAGCACGCCGCCGTTCGCCGTCGCGCTCACGGGCTCAAGCCCTGACCTTCGCCTCCGCCTGCACCGAGGTGGCCGCCCCGTTCGCCGACCAGATCACGAGCACGCGCCAGCCCTGGAGGTTCCGCCGGCCGTAGATGCGCGTGTTGGGCGCGAGCGGGATGCTCTGGAGGCGGCCGTCGAGCTCCTGCAGCGTGAGCTGGGTCGCGGTCTGCGACGTCACCACGCCGCGGTCGACGCGGACGTCCGCCGTGGAGCCGTTGACCCAGTCGATCACCTCGAGCCGCACGAGCCGCGGACCGAACAGCCGCGCCATGAGCGACTGTCGGAGGGCCAGCCCGGGCGACGCGAGCCAGAGGAAGAGGTTGAGCGCGACGAGAGCAGTCGCGAGAAGGCCGAACCGCTTGCGGGTCATGGCTGCATTCTCCTCCGCCGCCGGAAGAGAACGAGTAAAGCCGGTGTAAAAGCCCGGCCCGGCCTCACGTGAGCGTGTACTCGGGCCCCGAGCCGCCCTCCGGCGGCGTCAGGCGCCCTCCCTTCGCGGTGATCGCGCCGCACTGGACGCAGTTCGAGGGGGCGACCTCCACCGTCACGGTGCCGTCCTCCGCCTCCCGCCCCAGCTCGTACACCTGTGCCGGGCACATCTGCGCCCACAGCCGGGCCACCTCCGGGGGGACCCGGCGCTCGAGCCGGATGTTGTTCGGCTGGTCGTCGCGCGTCCTGTTGCCGGAGGCGAAGACCGAGGAGAGCTTGTCGAAGGTGAGCTTCCCGTCCGGCGCCGGGTACCGCGCGTCGCGGTCGGTCGAGAGGAGCGGCTGCTCGGCGTCGGGCTCGGCGCGCATCCTCCCCAGCTCGATCCGGCCCTTCGAGATCGTCATCGCGCTCGCCAGCGCGCCGCCGACGAAGAAGCCGCGGCCGAAGACCTGGCGCAGGTTGCGCACCTCGCGCAGGTCGCTCCAGATGAAGCTCTCCCGCACCGCGTCGTCGTAGGAGCCCAGTGCCGTCGCGGGCGTCTCGCCGCGCCGCAGCGCGCGGAAGGCGGCCTCCGCGGCGAGGCGCCCCGCCTCGAGGGCGTAGTGGACGCCCTTGAGCCGCGGGATGTTGACCATCCCCGCGCCGTCGCCGCAGAGGAGCAGGCCCGGCGCGTGCAGCCGCCGCGGCAGCGAGTTGAAGCCGCCGCTCGGGATCGTCTTCGCGCCCCACTCGACGCGCTCGCCGCCCGAGAGCAGGCGCCGGATCTTCGGGTGCGTCTTCAGCTCCTGCAGCAGGTCGTGGACGGACAGCGCCGAGTCGCGGTAGTCGAGCCCGACGACCATGCCGATCGTGAGCATGTCGTCGCCCATCGGGTACGCGAACGAGCCGCCGAACTCGCGGTACCGCGAGCCGAGCCGCAGCGGCCAGCCCATCGTGTGGATCACGTGGTCGAGCGGCCGCGCGACCTTCCACACCTCCTTGACCCCGAGCTCCCACACCTGCGGGTCGTCGCCGTGCAGGTCGAAGCGGTCGAGGGCGATCCCCGTCAGATGGCCCTGCGTCCCCTCGGCGAGCACGGTCACGCGGGCGACCACGTCGGAGCCGGCCTCGAAGTTCGGGAGCTGCTCGCCGTCGCGTCCGCGGCCCTTGTCGCCGGTACGGACGCCGACGACGCGGCCGTGCGAGACGAGAAGCTTCCGGCCAGACGTCTCCGGCAGGATCATCGCGCCGCCTGCCTCGGCACGTCCCGCGAGGAAGCGCCCGAGCTGCGAGAGCGAGAAGATCCAGTTGCCGTGGTTGCGCATGGGCGGCGGCGGGGGGATGCGCAGCGCCGCGCGGCGGGTGAGGAGGTAGACGGCCTCACCTTGCACCGGCCCGTACGACGGGACGTCCTCGATCCGGAAGCCGGCGCCGAACAGGCGGCGCAGCCCGCGCGGGTTGACGACCGCCCCGGAGAGGAGATGCGAGCCCGGCTGCTTGCCCTTCTCGAGCACCGCGACCGGCACCTCGCCGAGCCGCTCCGCCACGTCCGGATGCTCTCCGAGCAGCTGGCCCAGCCGGATCGCGCACGCGAGGCCGGCCGGGCCCGCGCCGACGATCAGGACTCCGACCTCGATCCGCTCGTCCTCCGGGTCGCTCGGCTCGGCGACGAAGTCGGCGGCGCCGAACGGCGGCGGGAAGTTGCTCGGCCGGCTCATCCGCGGCGCTGGCGGATCAGCTCGGTCAGCTTCGGCACGATCTCGTGGACGTCGCCGACGACGCCGAGGTCGCTGAACTCGAAGATCGGCGCGTTCGCGTCCTTGTTGATCGAGACGATCACGCTCGAGCTCTGCATGCCGACCTTGTGCTGGATCGCGCCGGAGATGCCGAGCGCGACGTAGAGCTTCGGCGAGACGGTCTTGCCGGTCTGGCCGATCTGCGCCGAATACGGGTACCACCCCGCGTCGACCACTGCGCGCGTCGCGCCGACGGCGCCGCCGAGCGCGTTCGCGAGCTCCTCCGCCAGCGTGAAGTTCTCGGGCCCGCCGAGGCCGCGGCCTCCGGCCACGACGATCTCGGCGTCCTCGATCGAGGGCCCGCCGCCCTTCTCCTCGTCCTGGCCGACGAGGCGGGCCCCGGCGGAGTGCGCGGCGTAGCTCGGCGAGACCTCCGCCACCTCGGGCTCGCCGCCGCCCGCCGCGGTGGCATCGAACGAGCCGGCGCGGAAGAGCGCCAGGCGCGGCGTGCCGCTCCAGCCGACGTCGGCGTACACGGAGTCCTGGAGCGCGGGCCGCTTCCCGACGAGCTCGCCGCCGCGCAGCTCGACGTCGACGAGATCCCAGTTGAGGCCCGCGTCGAGCCGCGCCGCGAGCCCGGAGGCGACGTCGGCGGCCAGGACGGAGTTGGCGAAGAGGACGGTGTCGTAGCCGCCCTCCGCGACCACCTGCGCGAGCACGTCGACGCGCGGGCCGGGCAGCGGCTGCGCGACCTGCTCGTCCTCGCAGACCCAGACCTTGGCCGCCCCGAACTTTCCGGCCTCGGAAGCGAGCGCGCGGGCACCCTCGCCTGCGACCACTGCGGCCACGTCCCCGCCCAGCTGCGTCGCCCTGGAGAGGACGCCGAGGGAGCCCTTCTGGAGCTCGGTGCCGCGGTGCTCCAGGAAGACCAGGATCGCCATCAGACGAGCCTCTTCTCCGTGAGGAACTCGACTATCTCCCGTGCAGCGTCGCCGTCGTCCTCGATCTTCCGCGCGCCACCCCGGGCGGGAGGCTCGGCGAGCGCCAGCACCGTCGTCCGCGAGCCGCTCTCCCCCGCGTCGCCTGGGTCGACGCCGAGGTCGGCGAGCGACACGACGTCCTGCGGCTTCTTCTTCGCGCCCATGATGCCCTTCAGCGACGGGTAGCGCGGCTCGTTGATCGCGTCGCTCACGGCGACGACGGCGGGCAGCGGCGCCTCGATCGTGTCGTAGCCGAACTCCGTCTGGCGCTTGACGCGGAGCGAGCCCCCGTCGACGGAGAGCTCCATCGCCTGCGAGACGACCGGCCGGCCGAGGCGCTCGGCGACCGCCGCCCAGAGGACGGCGCCGTCGGAGTCGGACGCCTGCTGGCCGAACAGGACGAGATCGGGCTCCTCGCGCGCGAGCGCGGCGGCGAGGACGCGGCTCGTCGCGACGAGGTCGGAGCCGGCAGCCGCCTCGTCCGAGACGAGCACGGCGCGGTCGGCGCCCATCGCGAGCGCCTTCCGCAGCGAGTCCATCGCCTTGGCCGGCCCCAGCGAGACCGCGACCACCTCCGAGCCGGAATCGCCCTTCAGGCGCAGCGCCTCCTCGACCGCGTTCGCGTCGAAGTGGTTGAGCGCGCCCTCGCCGTCGCGGTCGAGGCGCTTCGTGGACGGGTCCAGCCGCGGCGCGCCCTCGGGGACGTGCTTGACGCAGACGGCGATCCTCATGCCGCCGGACTCTAATCAGGGCGCGCCGGACCCCGACTCACATGCGCTGCCGGAGCGCGACCACGTCCGTCACGAAGCGGCGGCTCACCTTGAAGACGCCGTGGTGCCGCACCGCCCGCTCGCCCTGGTACCAGGCGGCGAGCGCCAGCCGCTCGTCGCCGCGGAAGTCGCGGAGCAGGTGGTGGAGGTAGGCAACGCCGATGCGGACGTTGCCGCTCGCGTCGTGGCGGACGGGATGGCCGATCAGGGAGGTCTCCACGTACCGCCACGTCGACGGCATCACCTGCATGATCCCCCGCGCTCCGACGGACGACACGAGGGCGTTGTTGTAGCCCGACTCCATCCAGGCGAGGGCGCGGACGAGGGGCTGGGACACGCCGTAGTACGCCGCCCAGCGATCGAGGAGCGCTCGCACCGAGGCGACGCTGCCGGTGCGATCGGCCACCGGCTGCGCACGGACCGTCCTGCGCCGCGCCGGAATTCGCAGCCGTGTCCCGGCGATCAGCGGGCGGGCCGCGTCGAGGTGGTTGAGGCGCGCGAGGCGCGCGACGCTGGTGCCGTAGCGCCTGGCGAGCGCCCACAACGACTCGCCGGGGCGGACGACGTGCACGCGGGCCGAGACCGTCAGCACGCGCCGCGGGGCGAGCGTCACCCCCCGCCTCGCCACCGCGACGAGCGTGTGCGGCCCGACGACGCCGTCCGGCCGCAGGCGGAGCCGCCGCTGCAGCCGCCGGACGCCGCGCAGCGTCGGGCCGTCGAAGTAGGCGTTGACGGGTACCTCGATTCCGCGGCGGACGAGCAGGAACTGGAGCACCGCCACATCCCAGCCGAAGGCGCCGCGCCGGAGCGTCCGCGAGCCGAAGAGCGGGCGGCCGAGCGGCCCGAGCGCCGCGCGCGTCCCCGCGTCCGCGATGCCGGTGACATGCAGCCGGTGGCTCCGCTGGAACGCGCGAACCGCCGCCGCCGTCCTAGGCCCCGCGATCGCGTCGATCGCGCCCCGGTAGAGGCCCTGTGCCCGGAGCGCGACCTGGAGCCCAGCGATCTGCGCGTTCGACGAGGACGCGAACGCGGCCGGAGCCGCGACGGCCGCGGCGACGACGACGAGCGCTGCGATGGCGAGGCGGAAGCGCACGGGCCACGACTACGAGCCGCAGCTCGCGACTCCTGCCTCTTCGAAGCGCGCTTTACGGTCAGCGCCCGGTGAAGCGCGGCGGGCGCTTCTCGGCGAAGGCGGCCAGGCCCTCCTTCGCGTCCTCGCTCGCGAACAGCTCGCCGAACTCCTGCGCCTCTCGCTCGAGCGCGTCGGGCGAGAGGTTGAGGAGCCGCTTCGCGACGGACAGCGCGGCCGCGCTCTTGCCGGCGAGCGCGCGCGCCGTCTCGAGCGCGCGGTCGAGCACCGGGTCGGCGATGTCGCTGACGAGGCCGATCCGCAGCGCCTCCCCGGCGTCGACCGTGCGGCCGGTGAGGATGAGGTCCTTCGCGACGCCGAGGCCGCAGACGCGCGCCAGCCGCTGCGTCCCGCCCCACCCCGGCACGATGCCGAGGTCGATCTCCGGTTGGCCGAGCCTGGCGCCGCTCGACGCGTAGCGGATGTCGCAGGCGAGCGCGAGCTCGCAGCCGCCGCCGAGCGCGAAGCCGTTGATCGCCGCGAGCGCCGGCTTCGGCATCTCCTCGAGGAGCCGCGCCGCCTCGTGGCCGAGCGCGCCCCACGCCTTCGCCGCGTCCGCGCCGAGGCCGCTCATGTACTTGATGTCGGCGCCGGCGACGAAGGCGCGCTCCCCGGCTCCGGTGAGCACCACAACCCGGACGATCTCGTCGTCCGCGAGCTCGCGCAGCCGGTCGCGCAGCTCGGTCAGCGTCGCGACGTCGAGCGCGTTGAGCGCCTGCTCGCGGTCGATCGTGACGACCGCGACGCCGGCGTCGCTCTCGACGCGGACGCTCACGCGTACGTCACGCGGGCACCCGGCCACGGACGAAGTCGACGATCTCGCTCGTCGCCGCTCCGGGCCCGAACACCCCGGCGACGCCCAGCTTGCGCAGCTCGTTCGCGTCGTCGTCCGGGATCGTGCCGCCGACGACCACGACGACGTCCTCGGCTCCGTTCTCGCGCAGGAGGTCGAGGATGCGCGGCACGAGGGTCATGTGCGCGCCCGACAGGATCGAGATGCCGACGGCGTCCGCGTCCTCCTGGATCGCGGTTTCGACGATCTGCTCCGGCGTCTGGTGCAGGCCGGTGTAGATGACCTCCATGCCGGCGTCGCGCAGCGCGCGCGCGATGATCTTCGCGCCGCGGTCGTGCCCGTCCAGCCCCGGCTTCGCGACGACGACCCTGATCTTCCCCGCCATGCCGGCAGGAGCGTAACCGAACCGCGTCTACGGAAGACCGGGGGTGCCCACGGCCCAGACGTCGTCCGCCGAGTCGGCGGAGATCGCGCTCAGCGCGACATCGGCGCCGGGTGGATTGGGGGTCTGGACGCGGGTCAGGGCGCTGCCGTCCCAGTGCTCGACGAGCGTTGTCGGCGGCGACCCGGAGTAGTCCGTGCCGGCGGCCCACACCTCGCCGCCCGCCGCGGCCACGGCGTTCAGCTGCACGTCGGGCGCGGCCGAGAACCCGTGCGACGGCACGACATGCCACACGCTGCCGTCCCAGTGCTCGACGAGCGGCAGCCCCCGGCCGCCGTGGCCGTAGCGACCGACCGCCCAGACGTCGCCGCCCGCCGCCGTCGCCACGCCGGTCAGGTAGCTCGCGTGGCGCGTGCCGCCGGGGCTCGGGCTCGGGGCCTGCGTCCAGTGCTTGCCGTCCCAGTGGAGGACGAGCGTGTGCGTCGTGTGGTTGCCGTTCGCGGCGTAGAACGTGTAGCTCCCGACCGCCCACACGCTGTCCGCGGAGGCGGCGTCGACCGCCGCGAGCGCGTGGTCGAGCTTGGCGCCGCGGGAGCTCGCGGAGGCGGGATTCGGGCTGTGCACCCGCGTCCACGCCGTGCCGTCCCAGTGGAGCGTCAGCGTGCGCAGGGAGATCCGCTTGCCGGTGACGACGCCGTAGGCGCCGACCGCCCAGACGTCGGTGGGCGAGAGCGCGGTCACGCCCGTGAGCCGGGCGTAGCCGCTCGTGACCGCGCTGGGCACGATCTGCCAGGCCGTGCCGTCCCAGTGCTCGACGAGCGAGCGGAGGGGCGGCCCGGTGGTACCGCCTTCCCAGTAGCCGACGACCCAGACGTCGTTCGCCGAGGTGGCGGCGGCGCTCTGCAGGCCCACGTTCTCCGCGCCGGCGGGGACGGGCAGCGCGACCCGGCGCCAGGCGGAGCCGTCCCAGTGCTCCGCGATCGGGCTCCGGCTCGTATAGGAGCCGAACGCCCACACGTTGCTGGGAGAGGCGGCCGTGACCGCCGAGAGCTGGCCGCCGCCGGCAATCGCCACCCGCGCCCAGGAGCTCCCGTCCCAGTGCTCGACCAGCGGCCCCGACGACGCCGCCGATGCCGAGCCCGCTCCGAGGAGGCAGAGCGCCGCCGCGAGGCCGGCTAGAAGACCGGTGTTTCGCGCCATGTGCCCCAGACCTCGCGCAACACGTCGCACATCTCACCCATGGTGCCGTAAGTCCGCGAAACCGACAAGATCGGCTCCATCAGGTTGCGGTCCTCGTGTGCCGCGTCCTCCTTCAGGCGGGCGAGCGCCGCCTCGACCGCGGCCGAGTCGCGACGCGCACGCAGAGCCTGCACCCGTTCGACCTGCTTCCGCTCCAGCGCGGGGTCGATGCGGAGGATCTCGACCGGCTGCTCCTCCTCGACCTCGTACCGGTTGACGCCGACGACGACGCGCTCGGCCCGCTCCACCTCGGACTGGTAGCGGAAGCTCGCCTCGGCGATCTCGCGCTGCTGGAAGTTCTGCTCGATGGCCGCGATCACGCCCCCGAGCTGCTCGATCCGCTCGAGATAGTCGTACGCCTGGCGCTCGAGCTCGTTCGTCAGGTGCTCGACGTGGTACGAGCCGCCGAGGGGGTCGATCGTGTTCACGACGCCGGTCTCGTGAGCGATCACCTGCTGCGTCCGCAGCGCCAGCCGCACCGCGTGCTCCGTCGGCAGCGCGAGCGCCTCGTCGAACGAGTTCGTGTGCAGGCTCTGCGTCCCGCCCAGCACGGCGGCGAGCGCCTCGATCGCCGTCCGGATCAGGTTCACCTCCGGCTGCTGCGCGGTCAGCGAGACGCCGGCCGTCTGCGTGTGGAAGCGCATCAGCCACGAGCGCGGGTCGCGCGCGCCGTAGCGTTCCCGCATCTGCCGCGCCCAGATGCGGCGTGCGGCACGGTACTTCGCGATCTCCTCGAAGAAGTCGAGGTGGGCGTTGAAGAAGAAGGAGAGGCGCGGCGCGAAGCTGTCGACGTCGAGCCCGCGCTCGACGCAGGCCTCCACGTACGCGAAGCCGTCCGAGAGCGTGAACGCCAGCTCCTGCGCGGCCGTCGAGCCCGCCTCGCGGATGTGGTACCCGGAGATCGACACGGGGTGCATCCGCGGCATTCGGTCCGCGCACCACTCGATCATGTCGACGACGAGCCGCATCGACGGCTCCGGCGGGAAGATCCACTCCTTCTGGGCGATGTACTCCTTGAGGATGTCCGTCTGGACGGTGCCGCGCAGCTGCTCGAGCGGCACGCCCTGCTCCTCGCCGACGCAGGCGTAGAACGCGAGCAGCATCGCGGCCGGCCCGTTGATGGTCATCGAGGTCGAGACCTCGGCGAGCGGGATGCCGGCGAAGAGCGTCTCCATGTCCTCGAGCGAGTCGATCGCGACGCCCTCGCGACCCACCTCGCCGAGCGACCGCGGCTGGTCGCTGTCGTAGCCCATCAACGTCGGCATGTCGAACGCCGTCGAGAGACCGGTCTGGCCGTGCGCGAGCAGGTAGCGGAAGCGCTCGTTCGTCTCCTCCGCGGTGCCGAACCCCGCGAACTGGCGCATCGTCCAGAGCCTGCCGCGGTACATCGACGGATAGACGCCGCGCGTGAAGGGGTAGGCACCCGGCCAGCCGAGGTCGCGCTCGTAGGCGACGTCGACGTTCTCGGGCGAGTAGAGCGGCTCGTTCTCGACGCCGGAGATGGTCGAGAAGAGTTCTCCCTCCCGCTCGGGCGACTCCTCGTATCGACGCCGCCACTCGTCGGCGCTGCCCGCCGGAGTCCCCCTGTCCGTCGTCGCCACTGCGGTGAAGTCTAAGTGCCTCCCGCGAGGTACCGCTTTCGAGGGATCTTCAGATCCGATCACCCGTCCGAGGGAGCGAGGTGATGAATTTTGACCCAACCTGAGACCGGCTGACGCAGGATCGTCCGCCGCACCATCGAAGACGTGCCGCTGCGGCAAACGCGGGACGACAGCAGGTTCGAATGCGGCCCCAAACGGGAGCGAACCACAATGTCACGGAAGCGAGTCAAGCAGTACCTCATGCTGCTCGTGGCGATCGGAGTGATCTCGGTCGCCATGACCGGCAACGGAACCTTCGCCACCTTCGACGCGCAGGTCTCGAACCCCGGTAACACGTTCACCACCGGGACGCTCTTCCTGCACGACACGAGCGGCGGCACCACGTGCACGTCCGAGTCGGCCCAGAGCGCGACGTTCAACTACAACCCCGGCGACGGGACGAACGGCAACCAGTGCGCCGTCTTGTTCAACGGCGCCAGCCTCACCGGCGGGGCGGTCACGGCGCACCTCGCACTCAGCAACGCCGGCACCGTCGACGCGAGCGACCTCAAGTTCTCGGTCGACAGCTGCACGGTCGGCGACAACTTCGCGAACACCACCTCGCACGTCACGTTCGGCACCGCGCCGACGTGCGGCCAGCTGTACCTGACCATCCAGGAGACGCAGTCGGACTACTCAACGCCCGTCTTCTGTGCCTACGGGCCGGGAACGCCGGGCGTCAGCTGCAACTCGCCGGGGAGCTCGGCGACGCTGGCCACGGCGGCGGGACCCTCGCTGACGACGATGCAGATGGACAACGGGTCGCACGTCGCGACGCCTGCAACCCTGGCGCACGGGGCGACTCGCTACTACCTGATCACGATCAACCCCGGCGGAGTCCCTAGCGGAAACCAGCTGCAGAACCGCTCGGTGTCGTTCGGGATGACCTGGCACATCGACCAGTAGGGAGCGGTCGAAGCGCGGTGAACGAGCCGGCCCCGCTCCTGTCCGGCCACGCGGGAAACGGAGCCGCCGCCATGCGGGGCCGCGGCTCCACCCACACCCTGCGGCGATTCCGATGAGCAACGACTCCGACATGCGGCAGACCACCTCCGGCGGCTGGAACGTCCTGGAGCTCGAGCGGCTCCTGCGCGAACGCGGCGGCAGCGACCCCGCCTACGCGGAGCACCAGATGTTCCTGCTCCGGTACATGCGCGACTTCGCCGGCCCCGACGGCCTGTTGCCCGCGGAGTTCGACGCGCTCGTCGAGGCGCGGTTCGGCGAGGTCGTGTTGTCCCTCGCCGCTGACGAGCCGCAGGCTCGCGCGGAGCCGAAGGCCGCCGCCGAGCCCGAGCCTGCGGCGGAGCCCGAGCCTGTCACCGAGGCGCTTGCGGCGGCGGCGCCCGAGCGCTTCAGCCTGACGAAGAAGCTCCTCGTGCTCGCGATGCTCGCCGGGATCGCCGCCTTCTTCCTCGGCGGCTCGACGTTCTCGAGCTTCAGCGCCCAGACGTTCAACCCGGGCAGCGCCTTCTCGTCCGGGACGCTGACGATGAGCGACACCGTCCAGGGCGGCGCGCAGCAGCCGTGCAACTCGTACTCGTCCGCCTCGGGCGACAACTACAACGCCGCCTGCGACGTCATCCTGACGACGAGCAACGCCGCGCCCGGCACCATCGGCGCGTCGAGCAGGGTCACGATCGCGAACACCGGCTCGATCGACGCCTCCCTCTTCTCGCTCTTCGCACCGTACGTCCAGGGGTCGCTGTCGGCGCAGGTCGCGAGCGGCGCGACCATCGGCCTCGGCCAGACCGTCACGACCGTCACGGTCTCGTCGCTCGAGGGGCCGGTGAGCGCCGGCGACAAGCTCACCCTCAACTACGGCGGCACGACCCAGCAGCTCTGCGCGAAGACGGCCGCGGCGCCGAGCACGAGCACGACCTCGATCTCGGTGACGGGCGGCTACGCGGCAAACGTGAGCGGCGCCTGCTCCACGACGCTCGGCGGCGCGATCACGAACAAGCAGACGACGCTGACCGTCGCGTCGAGCAGCAGCTTCCCGGCGACGCCGTTCACGATCCTCGTCGACTCCGAGCAGATGACCGTCACGAACGTCTCGGGCACCACGTGGACGGTGACGCGCGCCGCCAACGGGACGACGGCGGCCGCGCACTCCAACGGCGCGATCGTCATCTACGCGAGCTCGACCACCGCCGGCACGACCTTCGCCGCCGGTACGCGGCTCCTCGACACGAGCAGCGACACGTCCGCGGCGAACACCGACTGCTACGACTCGCAGACGACGTCGTCGCCGGTGAGCGGGGCGACGTACGGCACGCAGCTCAACTTCGACTCGACGACGAACAACCCGTTCTGCGGCACCGTCGTGCTCTGGATCCAGGAGCAGTCGACGGTCGGCGGCTACACGTACAACTACTGCTGGTTCGGCCGCGGCTCGCCGTACGGCGACCAGAGCCCGAGCGGCGAGGACTCGAACGGGCAGTGCCGCACGCCGACCACGCTGACCCTCTCGGGGACGTACAGCTCGGGCCAGGCGAGCTACACGCTGACGAGCGCGGCGCTGACGGGGAACATCCGTAGCGGCGACACGATCGCGCTGTCCGAGAACGGGACGACGACAACGTGCTCGGCGGCGGCGAACTACTTCATCGGCGCCACGTCCGTCTCCATCAACAGCTGCACCACGAGCGGGAGCGCGACGGCGTTCGACAGCTCGGCCACGGTGAAGGACACGACCGCGCTCACCTCGCTCAACGGCTCGAACCCGTCGAGCACGATCTCCAGCTTCGACACCTCGCACTCCTACTCCGCAGGGCCGATCGCGATGTCGCCCCTGAACGGGAACGGCGGCACGAACGCGAGCGCGACCGTCGAGCTGGCGAAGAAGAGCTCGAGCGGCGACGCCCGCGTGTTCTACGTCGGCGTCTACTTCCCCGGCACGAGCTCGAACCAGAACGCGCTCCAGGGCCTGCTGTCGACGTTCGGCCTCGTCTGGCGCCTCGACCAGTGATGCCCGGACGGCTCCGGAACGTCAAGCTCGTGCTCCTGTCCGTGCTCCTCGTCGGGCTGATCGGGTCCGTCACGGTGCGCGGCGTCTACGGGCTGCTGAGCAGCCAGAGCTCGGCCACCGGGTCGAGCATCTCGAGCGGCACGCTGACGATGGAGAACCTCAACTTCGGGGACACGATGCAGAGCACGCTCTCGGCGGCGGTCACCGCCTCGGCCACGACGATCAGCGTCGCGGGCGGAGGCGGCCCGTGGCCGGCGGCGCCGTTCACGGTCGTCATCGACTCGGAGCAGCTGCGCGTGACGGCGACGGGCGCGAGCTGGACCGTGACGCGCGGGATCAACGGCACCACGGCGGCCGCGCACTCGTCCGGCGCGAACGCGACCCTCGTCGGCGTCGCCGGCGGCTCGAACGTCAAGAGCAACAAGCTGCTCGGAACGACGACCCTGGCATCCGCCGTCCCGGAGACGACGCTCGCGGCCGCGGTGCCGGAGACGACGCTCGCCGCCGCGATCACCAACTCCCAGACGACGATCGCCGTCGCCTCCGGGCTCGGCTTCCCGACGAGCGGCAACTTCACGATCCAGATCGACTCCGAGCAGATGACGGTGACCGCCGGCCAGGGGACGACCATGTGGACGGTGACGCGGCACGTCAACGGCACCACCGCCGCCGCGCACGGCAGCGGCGCGAACGTCGACCCTGCCACCATCGCCGTGTCGTCCGCGAGCGGCTTTCCGGCGAGCGGCAGCTACACGGTCTACGTCGGCAGCGAGCAGATGACCGTCACCGCCGGCCAGGGCACGACCACGTGGAGGGTGACGCGGCACGCCAACAGCACGACGTCGTCGAGCCTCACCGCCGGGACGGCGGTCGACCCGGCGACGATCACGGTCTCCTCGACGGCGAGTTTCCCCGCCGTCGGCGGCGCCGGTTCAGTCGTCGGGCTGTTGCTGCAGGTCGACAACGAGGTGATGCAGGCGACCGCCCTGAGCGGCAGCACGTACACCGTGACGCGCGGTGTCGACGGGACCGCGATCACGAGCCACGCCGCCGGGGCGACCGTCCTGCAGAAGTCGGTCTACCTCAACTCCACCTCGGGCTTCCCGACGAGCGGCGACTTCACCGTCGACGTGGACTCGGAGAAGATGCTCGTCGTCGGGACGCCGGCGGCGAACAGGTGGACGGTCGTGCGCGCGGTCGACGGCACGGCGGCGGCGAGCCACGCCGCCAACGCGGCCGTCAGCGTCGGAAGCGCCTGCGCGTCGGTGAACGGGACGAGCAACGCCGTCACCGGCTGCGACTCGCTGCTCGCCTGGGCACCCGACACGGAGGCGTACCCCGGCTCGCCGCTGACGAGCGGCGTCGCGATCACGGACAGCGGCTCGCTCGGCGTGTCCGACCTCCAGGTCTACATGCCGACCTGCCTGCGCGGCATCACGCCGGACGCGCCGTTCGCGTCCTCGGCCCCGTCGATCTCGTCGTTCAGCGCCGCGGCGACGACCGGCGGGCACCTCGTCGGCGGAACGACGTACTACTACGAGGTCACGGCGATCGTCGGCGGAACCGAGTCGGTGGCCGGCGCCGAGTCGGCGTACACGCCGCCGAGCGGGACGAGCACGAACGCGATCACGCTCAAGTGGGGCGCGGTCTCCGGCGCGACCGGCTACAAGGTCTATCGCTCCACCTCCGAGGGCGGCGAGCAGCTCCTCGCCAGCGTCGGCGCCGTCACCTCGTACACGGACGCCTCGGCCACCGTGCCGTCGGGCTCGCCGCCGTCCGGCACCGGCTCCGGCGACCCGTGCCAGACCGGGAACAGCCAGCTCTACGTCCAGGAGACGAGCGCCTCGGGAGCTGCGCAGACGTGCTGGTATCCCGCGAGCGGAACGAGCTGCTCGTTCGACGCGACGCACGACCTCGGATACTTCGCGCAAGCGAACGGCACGCTCGGCACCGCGCTCGACCTCGCCGCCGGGCCGACCGCCACAGAAGCGCGCTACTTCCAGATCGGGCTCCAGTTCCCGAGCGGAGCGACGAACGCGCTCCAGGGGACCGAGGCCGACTTCACCCTCCACTGGTACGCCCGAAGCTGAGGCTGGCCGAGGAGACCGTGTCGGGAACCGGAATGCAGCTGGCGATGACCGCCGCGCCCGAGACGCAGCGACGCGCGCGCGCGCGGCCGTCGGCTAGCGCCGCCTGGCGCTGGACGAAGCGGCTCGCGGCCGCGGCCGCTCTCGCGGCGGCGACCGCCGTCGTGCTCGGCCTCGCCGCGATCACGATCGGCCCCCACCTGTTCCGCTACCAGGCCCTCGTAGTCCGCTCGGGCAGCATGTCCCCGACCATCCCGACCGGCTCGATCGTCTTCTACCGGCCGGTGCAGGCGGCGCAGGTGAAGGTCGGCGACGTCATCGTCTTCTCGGAGCCCGGACGCGTGGACACGAAGGTCACGCACCGCGTCTATGCGATCGGCAGCGACCGGAACGGCAGGTACTTCGAGACGAAGGGCGACGCGAACGGCGGCCCGGACCCGTGGCGGGTGCCGGCCGTCGGCACCGGCTGGAAGGCCGTGCGGCACGTTCCCTCCGTCGGCTATCTCCTGGTCGACATCCACTCGACATACGGGCGCCTGCTGCTCTTGCTCGTTCCCGCGGCCCTCCTCGCCGCCATCACCCTCGCCGAGATCTGGGAGGGCCGACGCAGGGGCGCTCCGGCATGAACGGCAGGCGCGGCCTGCGGCGGCTCTGGCGTCATCCGTACGTCTTCGTCGCCGCGCTCGTTCTCTTCGCCTCCGCCCTCACGACGGTCGGCGCCACGTTCGCCTTCTTCTCCAGCGAGACCGAGAACGCGGCCTCGCCGCTCGCAGGCGGCTGGATCGCGCCCGCGACGGCGTTGTCGGTCACTCCGAGCGGCTACGACGCGCAGCTCGGCTGGAATCCGGGCGGTCACGGGCTCGACGGCCAGCAGCTCTACGGGCGCGACAACGGCAGCTCGTCGACGTGTCCCTCGAGCGGCTACACGCAGCTGGCGACGCTGGCGTCGGCCACGACGGCCAGCACCACCGACTCGAGCGCGAGCCTCGCCAACCCGCGTAGCGGCATCAACGGGCACTACGTCTGCTACGAGCTGATCAGCACCCGCTCCGGCTCGAACTGGACCGCCGCTGCAAGCTTCCCCGCCACGCAGCTCGGCCTCTTGCTGAACGGTCTCGCCGTCAACGCGTCCGTGACGGCCGACGGCACGGTCGACTCCGGCGACGTGATCCAGGCCACCTTCGACCAGTCGGTGGTCATGGCCACCCCGAGCAGCGCAGCGGTCGTCTGCGAGTCGTGGACCGCCTCGGGCTACCTCACGATCTATCTCGACGACGTCGCCTACGGCGCCGGCAACACGTGCTCCAGCTCACCGAGCTACCGCATCGCGCTGACGGGCCTGAAGAACGGCGCGGGCGCCGCGGGCACCGACACCGTGACCGCGACCGTCACGACGGCGGCCGCCTCGCCCTGGACGGCGACGTGGACGCTCGCCTCCACCGGGCAGACGATCGCCTCGGGCAGCGCGACGGCGACGCCGAGCAGCACGCTCCTGTCCGCCTACGGCGGCGCCGACCAGGCGGCTGCCTGTACGAGCGCCGCCAACGGCTGCACGCCGGCGGCGACCGGCCACGGCTTCTGAGGCACGTCGATCGCCGTCGCGGAGCCTCGTCCCCGTCCCACGCTCGCCTCGCAGGCGCGCTCTGGCCGCGCTGACGGTCGCCTTCGCCTACCTGCCGCCGGATGTGGGGAACCGGCTCCACAACTCGTCCGCGGTCGTAACTTCCAGTGGCGCGCCGTCGGCGTCGCCGGCGGCTGAGGCTACTCGCCGCCGGGCTTCCAGAGCGGCTCGTCGTTTCCGCCCGTCGCGTTCGCCGCGCGGGCGAGGATGAAGAGCAGGTCCGCCAGGCGGTTGAGGTAGACCGGGGCGAGCGGGTTGACCGGACGCTCGCCGGCCGCCGCGAGAACCGCGAGCTCGGCGCGGCGGCAGACCGCGCGCGCGACGTGCAGGCGAGACGCGACCTCACTGCCGCCCGGCAGCACGAAGCTCCGCAGCTCCGGCAGCGGCGCGTTCGCGTCGTCGCAGTCGCGCTCGAGCCGGTCGACCGCCCCCTGGCCGACGCGCAGCCTGCCGTCGTCCGCCGCGTACGGGACGGAGAGGTCGGCGCCGAGATCGAAGAGCTCGTTCTGGACCCTCCGCAGCCGCCCGTCGCGGGCCTCGGCGTTCGCCCAGCCGACGGCCGAGTTGAGCTCGTCGACCACGCCGTAGCCCCGGACGAGCGGGTCGAGCTTCGAGACGCGGCTCCCGTCGCCGAGGCTCGTCTCCCCCGTGTCGCCGCCGCGCGTGTAGATCCGCGTCAGGCGAACGGGCTCGTTGGGGTCCCGCGGCATGCGCGAAACAGTATGCGCCGGAGGTCAGCCCGTCCGGGCGCCGCGCCCCGCGGCGGCGCGGTCCTGCAGCCCGAGGATCGAGCGTGCGATCACGAGCCGCTGGATCTCGCTCGTCCCCTCGTAGATCTCGGTGATCTTCGCGTCGCGGTAGTAGCGCTCCACCGGGAACTCCTTCGTGTAGCCGTAGCCGCCGAGGATCTGGATCGCCTCCCCCGTCTGCCGGCGCGCCATCTCGGAGGCGAAGAGCTTCGCCTTCGCGCCCGCCTCCGTGTGCGGCAGGTCGTGCTCCTTCAGCCACGCCGCCCGGTGGACGAGCAGCCGCGCGGCGTCGATCTCGAGCGACATGTCGGCGAGCTTGTGCTGGATCGCCTGGAACTCCCCGATCCGCCGGCCGAACGCGTGCCGCTCCTTCGCGTACTCGCGCGCGACGTCGTATGCCGCCTGCGCGATGCCGACCGCCTGCGACGCGATCCCGATCCGTCCGCCGTCGAGGGTGGCCATCGCGACGTGGAAGCCCTTGCCCTCCTCGTGCAGCAGCCGGTCCGCGTCGACGAGCGCGTCCACGGCGATCGAGTTCGTGACCGACGAGTTCAGGCCGAGCTTCTCCTCGCGCCCGGTGACGCGCACGTGGTCGGGGTCGAGGACGAACGCCGAGACGCCGCGGGCGCCGGCCGTCTCGGGGTCGGTGCGGGCGAAGAAGAGGAACGTGCCCGCGTGCTCCGCCGTCGAGATGAACTGCTTCGCGCCCGAGATCCGCCAGCCGGCGCCTTCCCGGGTCGCCGATGTCCGGAGCGACGCCGCGTCGGAGCCGGCCTCGGCCTCGGTGAGCGCGAAGGCGCCGATCGCGTCGCCGCGGGCGAGCGGCGGCACGAAGCGCGCGCGCTGCTCCTCCGTGCCGAAGCGGAGGATCGGCAACGCGACGGCGCTCGTGTGCACGGCCACGGTCACGCCGACGCCGGCGTCGCCGCGCGACAGCTCCTCGAGCACGAGCACGTAGGAGAGGAAGTCCGCGCCGGCGCCGCCGTACTCCTCCGGGACGCACACGCCCATCAGCCCGAGCTCGGCGAGTTGCGCGAACACATGCCGGGGGAAGCGATGCTCGCGGTCCCACTCCGCCGCGTGCGGCCCGATCTCGGCGCGCACGAAGTCGCGCGCGAGCGCCTGGGTCTCCCTCTGCTCGGGCGAGAGCTCGAAGTCCACTCGCTGATCGTACGCGCGTCCGGCGGCGTCTCACGCCGCCAGGAGCTCGCGGGCGGCGAGCAGCTCCGCCTCGCACTCCTCGAACGCCTCGACGACGAGCGGGTCGAACTGGCTGCCGGCCTGCGCGAGGATCTCGCGCCGCGCCGTGTCCCAGTCGAGCGCGCGGCGGTAGGGCCGGTCGCTGGTCATCGCGTCGAGCGCGTCGGCGACCGCGAACGCGCGGGCCGCGAGAGGGATCCGCGTCGCGGCGAGCCGGTCCGGGTAGCCGTTGCCGTCCCAGCGCTCGTGGTGCGAGCGCACGACCCGCAGCCCGTTTCCCTGCAAGAGCGGGATCTCGCGGAGCATCCGCTCGCCGATCACGGTGTGCTCCTGAATCCGCAGGCGCTCGCTGCGGGTCAGCAGACCGCGCTTGCGCAGGATGGCGTCGGGGATGGCGATCTTCCCGACGTCGTGCAGGAGGAAGCCGTGCTCGATTCCGGGGTCGCCCTCGAGGCTTCCCGCCGCGATCGTCTCGAGCAGCGTCGTCGCATACGCGCGGACGCGCTGCGAATGCTGCGCGGTGCCGAGATCCTTCGACTCGAGCACGCCGGCGAGCGCGACCACCGTCGTCCGGTACGAGTCCTCCAGCTGGGCGCGCTGCGCGCGCTCCACCTCGATCAGGTGGCGCAGGTCGCGCGCGTAGAGCAGCAGCTCCTCCGCGTACGGCGCCGCAGCGCGAGGAGCCGTCCGCGGGTACGTCGGGCTACCGGCGAGCCGCTCGACGAGCGCGAGCAGCTCGAGCGGGCTGAAAGGCTTGCGTACGACCTCGTTGGCGCCGCTGCGGCGAGCGAGCGCGAGCTCGGGGCCGTCGGCGCCGGTGAGGACGATGATCGGCAGCGTCCGCGTCGCCTCCTCGCGGCGCAGCCGGCGGCACAGGTCCGCTCCCTCGATGCCCGGCAGGCGTAGGTCGAGGACGACGACGTCGGGCAGCTCCCGCGAGAGCTCGGCGAGCGCCTCCTCGCCGGAGGCGGCCTCGACGACGGCAACGTCCGCGCCCTCGAACGTGACCCGCAGCAGCTCGCGCAGAGCGGGCTCGTCGTCGACGAGCAGGATCCGCAGGCGTTGGCCGCGCTTCACGGCTGGCTACCCCCCTTTCGCGGCTCCGATCGGCCGCTGCCGCGGCATCCTTGACGGAGATCCCCCGTTCGGGGGACGGCGCTCAGGCGTACGCGTAGAAGCCGCGGCCGGACTTCCGCCCCAGCCGGCCCGCCTGGACGTACTGGCGGAGAAGCGGGCAGGGCGCGTACTTGGAGTCGCCCAGCCCCTCGTGCAGCACCTCCATGATCGCGACGCACGTGTCGAGCCCGATCAGGTCGGCTAGCGCCAGCGGCCCCATCGGATGCGCGAAGCCGAGCCTGGCGATCGTGTCGATCGCCTCCGGCTCGGCGACGCCCTCGAGCAGCGCGTACGCCGCCTCGTTGATGAACGGCATCAGGATCCGGTTCGAGACGAAGCCGGGCAGGTCGCGCGCCTCGGCGGGGGTCTTGCCCAGATCCTCGGCGAGGGCGACGATCGCCGCCGCCGTCTCGTCGGAGGTGTCGAGCCCGCGCACGACCTCGACGAGCTTCAGGACGGGCACCGGGTTGAAGAAGTGCATGCCGACGACACGCTGCGGCCGCGCCGTGGCGGCCGCCAGCGAGGTGATCGGGATCGAGGACGTGTTCGAGGCGAGGATCGCGCCCGCCGGCAGCTTCTCGTCGGCCCGGCGGAAGACGTCGGCCTTGACGGCGAAGTCCTCGACGACCGCCTCGATCATCAGGTCGGCGGCGACGACGTCCTCAACCGGCTCGACCCGCGCGAGCACCTCGTCCGGATCGGGACCGCCCTTCTCCGCGAGCTTCTCGAGGCTGCGCCGCATCGTGGCGACGGCGCGCACGCTCGCGCCCGGCGCGGCGTCGTGGAGCGAGACGCGGCGGCCGGACGCGGCGACCACCTGCGCGATCCCGCCGCCCATCTGACCCGCGCCGACGACCAGGACGTGTGGGAATTCCACGGCGCGGAGGCTATCGTCGCGCTGTGCCGGTCGTGGACGCGAACGGAGCGAGGCTCTGGTACGACGAGGCCGGCGGCGGCGGCGCAGTCGTGCTCGTGCACGGCGGCCTCGGCGACTCGGGGCTGTGGGAGCCGGTCGCGCCGTTGCTCGCCGAGCGGTTCCGGACGATCCGCACCGACCTCCGCTTCTACGGGCGGTCGACCGGGCCGAACGTGCCGTGGTCGTGGCAGGAGGACGTGACCGCGCTGCTCGACGAGCTGGGGATCGACCGCGCGGCGCTCGTAGGCCTCTCGTTCGGCGGCCGTATCGCCCTGGACGTCGCCCTGGCGCGGCCGGAGCGGCTGTGGGCGCTCGCCCTCGTCGCGCCGGGTGTCGCCGGGCACAACCTCGACCCGTACTCCGAGGCGCAGAACGGACGCTTCGAGGCGGCGGAGGCGGAGGGCGACCTCGATGCGATGCTGGCGATCGACCTCGAGGTGTGGGCGCCGCTCGGCGCCGACGAGACGATCCGCCGCCTCTGGCACGCGACGGCCGACGCGAACCCGCTCCCGCCGGGCGTCGAGCCGCTCCCGGCCGCGGGCCCGCCGGCGATCGAGCGACTCGCCGAGCTCGCGGTGCCGACGCTCGTCGCAACCGTCTCGCACGACCCGGACGCCCACCGCGAGGCAGGGTTGCGCGTGGCCCGCGAGGCGCCCGGCGCGCGCCACATCGAGCTCGAGTCCGACCACTACGTCACGCTACGCGAGCCCGAGCTCCTGTCGCGCGTGCTGCTGGAGTTTCTGACCGCGGCGGCGCCGCAGGAGTAGCCCGCTGGCGACGAGCAGCGCGAGCCCGCCGCCTGTCCCCCCGCCGACCCAGGCCCACGGGAAACCGCCGCCGGGATACGAGATGCGCCAACTGCCGACGGCAACGCGCAGCCACGGGCGCCCGCTCTTCCAGTGCACGGCGAGCATCCGGTCGTGGTTGCGGAGCGAGAGGACGACGTTGTACAGCCCGCTGTTCGCCGACAATGAAGGAAGGTCGATGCAGTACGCGGCTGCGCCGACCGTATCGAGCGCATGCACGAAGGGCTCGCCGGACGGCTTCTGGTACAGCGTGTACACCCAGCGTCCGTCCGCGCTCGTCGTGCGCGTCATCGCGTAGCCGGCCATCGTCTCCTCCTTCTCGGTCCGATCCGCGATCCGTCCGGGCATCAGCCGGCGCGTCCGTAGGTCGTAGCCGCGCACGACGTAGTGGCTCAGGTCCCCCGAGCTGCTGTACTGGATCAGATACATCCTCGACGCGCGCGGCGAGAGCGCGTCGAAGGAGAAGGCACCGTCGAGCGCGATGGTCTCGAGGACGCGCGCCCGGCGCAGGGCTACGACGAGGAACCTGCTCGGAGAGGCGTACGGCCCGGACGTAGAGGCGAGCACGAGCGTGCGGCCGTCGCCGGAGAGGCCCTGTCCGGTCACAGTTCCGCTTCCGACCGCGGGAATCCCCCATGAGCCCTCGAGGCGCATCCACCAGTAGACCTGTCCGCTCGAGACCTCGATCTTCTCCAGGAGCGTCCCGCTCGTTCCGTCGGGGACGGCGACGTAGCGGAAAGCCCCGTCGCGGGTGGTCACGCCGGCGCCTCCCTGCGTGACGAACAGCGGGCCGTCAGCCAGAGCGGCGGGCGCGGTGACGAGCGCGGCGACGGCGACGGCGAGGCAGAGCGAGAGCCTGCGCATGGCTTCCTCCTTCGAATGACACCGCTCATACGCCGCGGCGCCTCCGGGAGGTCCGCCGAGCTCAGACCTCGATCAGCAGCGCGTCGCCCTGGCCGCCGCCGGAGCAGATGGCGGCGAGCCCGAGGCCTCCGCCGCTCCGGCGAAGCTCGTGCACCATCGTCCCGAGGATGCGGCCGCCGCTCGCGCCGATCGGGTGCCCGAGCGCGACGGCGCCGCCGTTCACGTTCGCGATCGCGGGATTGGCCCCGAGCATCTTCACCGAGTTGAGCGCGACCGAGGAGAACGCCTCGTTCACCTCGACCCGCTGCACGTCGCCGATCGTCTTCCCGGCCTTCTCGAGCGCCTGTGCGCCGGCGTTCGCGGGAGTCCGGGCGAGCCACGCGAACTCGTCCGCGACGTAGCCCTGCGAGACGATCGTCGCGAGCGGCTCGAGGCCGCGCCGGCGCGCGAGCTCCTCCGAGCAGACGACGACGCAGGAGGCGCCGTCGTTGACCCCAGGCGCGTTGCCGGCGGTGATCGTCCCCTCGGGATCCATCACCGGCTTCAGCGAGGCGAGCTTCTCGGCCGTCGTGTCGCGCCGCACCGCCTCGTCGGCCCCGACGTCCCCGACCGGGACGAGCTCGTCGTCGAAGCGGCCCGCCTCCTGCGCGGCCGCCGCACGCTCGTGCGAGCGGAGCGCCCAGCCGTCCTGCTCCTCCCGCGAGACGCCGAGCTCGCGGGCGACCTTCGCGGCCTGCTGCACCATGTGGAGCTCGTCGAACGTGGAGCGGAGCCCGTCCCAGATCATCAGGTCGACGAGCGTCCCGTCGCCCATCCGGTAGCCCTGCCGGGCCTTCGGCAGCGCGTACGGCGCGTTCGTCATCGACTCCATGCCGCCCGTCACGACTAGCTCGACGTCGCCGGCGCGGATCATCGAGTCGGCGATCTCGACGGCGCGAACCGACGAGGCGCAGACCTTGTTCACGGTGTCGGCGGGGACGTCGACCGGGATGCCCGCCCCGACCGCCGCCTGGCGGGCCGGTGCCTGACCGGCGCCGCCCTGCAGCACCTGGCCCATGATCACGTAGTCGACCTCGCCACCCTCGAGCCCGGCGCGCTCGAGACCGGCGCGGATCGCGATCGCGCCGAGCTCCGTCGCGCGGTAGCCGGCGAGGCCGCCGTTCAGCTTGCCGAACGGCGTGCGGACGGCCGAAACGATGACGCTGCGAGGCACGGGGCCAAGTTAGCTGCGGAAGCTCGTCCCGGGACCGAGCCCGAGCGCGAAGGCGACGATCAGGCGCACCACGTTCTCGAGGTCGTCGAGGTCGACGAGCTCGATCGGCGAATGCATGTAGCGCAGCGGGACCGAGACGAGCCCGGTCGCTACGCCCCGCCGGCTCAGGTAGACCGCGTCGGCGTCGGTGTAGGTGGTGCCCCGAGACACCTCGACAGCGAACGGGATCCCCTCCGCCTCGGCCGTCTCGTGCAGCAGCTCGAAGACGTCCGGATGGAGCGACGGCCCGCGCGTCAGGGTCGCGCCGGAGCCGAGCTTGACCGCCCCCTCGTCCTCCGGCTCGGCGCCGCGGACGTCAGTCGCGTGCGTGACGTCGACGGCGATCGCCACGTCCGGCTCGTTCGCGAAGGCGGTGGTGCGCGAGCCGGCGTAGTCGCCGACCTCCTCCTGCACCGCCGCGACCGCGATCACGTCGCCGGGAGCGCCGCCCTGCGCGGCGATGCGACGGGCGGCTTCGAGCGCGACGTAGCAGCCGACCCGGTTGTCGAGCGCGCGGGACGCGAGCCGTCCGCCGCGCAGCTGCAGCGGCTCGCCCCGCCAGAGCACGGCGTCGCCGGGCCGCACGAGCTGCCGGAGCTCGCCGGCGTCCTTCGCGCCGACGTCGAGGAAGAGATCCTCGTGCTCGACCGGCTTCCGCTCCTCTCCCCGCCCCCGCCGGAGCTTCTGCAGGCGCGCCGCCACCACGCCGGGCAGCACGCCGTCCCGGGCGAGGACGTCGACACGCTGGCCGGCGAGCACGTGCGGGTTGAAGCCGCCGAGGGGGCGCAGGGCGGCGAGGCCGTCGTCGCCGAGATGCGTGACGACGGCCCCGATCTCGTCGATGTGCCCCACGATCGCGAGCGAGGGGCCGTCCCCCGTCCCCGGAACGCGCACCCACGAGCTGCCGAGAACGTCGCTCGACACCTCGCCGACGGCGGCGGCCGCCTCGCGCCAGACGGCGGCGACCTCGCGCTCCTGCCCCGACGGGCCGGGTGTCGTCAGGAGGCGCTCGAGCAGCTCGGGGACGGACGGCACGGCGCCCGAGACTACCTGCGCCGCCTCGTGCGACTCCGCGCTAGCGTCCCGGCGTGCAGCTCAAGACGCTCCCCGACAGCTACGCCGTCGTGCGCCTCCAGCCCGGGTCGGAGCTTCCCGGCTGGGTCGACATCGGGCCGTTTCGCTCGGTCACCCGCACAGCGCACGAGGTCTCGGTCGTCTGCCGCGACCACGACGTGCCCGACGGGGAGAGCGCGGAGCGCGGCTGGACGGTGCTCGAGGTCATCGGGCCGCTCGACTTCTCGCTCGCGGGCGTCGTCGCCTCGCTCGTCGTGCCGCTCGCCGAGGCGAACGTGCCGATCTTCGTCATCTCGACGTTCGAGTCGGACTACGTGCTCGTCCGCTCGTCCGACCTCGGCCGCGCCGCCGACGCGCTCGAGGCTGCCGGGCACGTGTTCGCCGCTTGACGTTCCCGCCGCCGCGGACCAGCCTGCGGCGATGGAGCTCGCGACCGACCTGCTGACCCCGCTCGGCGCCTACCTGCGCCTGCGCGAGGGCGCGCGCGGCGCGTTCCTGCTCGAATCGGTCGAGCGCGGGCGGCTCGGCCGGTTCAGCTTCGTCGGCGCCGGCTCGCAGGTCGTCTCCTTCACGGAGGCGGAGGCGTTGCGGGAGCCCGTGGTCGGCTACGTCGGCTACGATGCGGTCGCGGCCTTCGAGCCGACGGTTCCCCTGCCGGACGAGGGGCCGGACGTGCCGCAGAGCCTGTTCCTGGTCCCCGACGTCCTCCTCCGCTTCGACCACGCGCGCGGCGTCGCCGAGCTGCTGCGCGGCGACGCAAGTGGGCTCGCGGGCCCGCCGCCGGAGGTGACGCGCGGCACCCGCGCGCGCGGCACGCTCCTGCGCGAGCCGTCGCGGGAGGAGCACCTGCGCCGCGTCGGACGGGCGAAGGAGCACATCCGGGAGGGCGACGTCTTCCAGGTCGTGATCTCGCAGCGCGCGACGCGTCCGACCTCGGCGTCGGCGGTCGAGCTCTACCGGGCGCTCCGCCGCGTCAACCCGTCGCCGTACCTCTTCCTGCTCGAGCTCGGAGCCCTCGCCCTGGTGGGCAGCTCGCCGGAGACGGTCGTCAAGTGCAGCGGACGCCGTGCCGAGCTGAACCCGATCGCCGGGACGATCGCGCCGGGCGAGGGCGACGCGGCCGCGCTGCTCGCCTCGGAAAAGGACCGCGCCGAGCACACGATGCTCGTCGACCTCGGGCGCAACGACCTCGCCCGCGTCTGCGTCCCGGGCTCCGTTCGCGTCGAGCGCTTCATGGAGGCGGAGCGCTACTCGCACGTGACGCACCTCGTCTCCGAGGTCGCGGGCGACCTTCGGGACGGCGTGACGAGTTTCGAGCTGCTGCGGGCGTGCTTCCCGGCCGGGACGGTCTCGGGCGCGCCGAAGGTGCGCGCGATGCAGCTGATCTCGGAGCTCGAGGGCTACCGGCGCGGGATCTACGCAGGCGCGGTGGGCTATTCGCTCCCGGAGGAAGGGCTCCTCGACACCTGCATCGCGATCCGCACGCTGTGGCTGCGGGACGGCGTCGCCCACCTGCAGGCGGGCGGCGGCATCGTCGCCGACTCGGATCCCGCGGCCGAGCACGAGGAATGCCTGAACAAGCTGCGCGCGCTCGAGGCGGCGATCGAGCTGGCAGAGTCGGAGCAGGACGCCGGGCCGTGATCCTGCTCGTCGACAACTACGACTCGTTCTCGTGGAACCTCGCGCACCTGTTCGGCGCGCTCGGCGCCGACGTCGTCGTGCGGCGGAACGACGAGCTCGACGCGGACGAGGCCGAGCGGCTGGCCCCGTCGCACCTCGTCGTCTCCCCCGGCCCCGGCCGCCCGGACGCCGCAGGCGCGACGTGCGCGATCCTCGAGCGGCTGCTGCCGGCGACTCCGACGCTCGGCGTCTGCCTCGGCCACCAGGCGCTCGTCGAAGTCTGCGGCGGCGAGGTCGGCTATGCCCGCGAGCTCGTCCACGGCAAGGCGAGCCCGGTGCGGCACGCCGGCGCCGGAGTCTTCGCGGGACTACCGGACCCGTTCGAGGCGGGCCGCTACCACTCGCTCGCCGCGACCCGGCTGCCCGACGTCCTCGAGCCGACGGCCTACGCGGAGGACGGCGAGGTGATGGCCGTGCGGCACCGGGAGCTGCCGGCCGTCGGCGTGCAGTTCCATCCCGAGTCGGTGCTGACGCCCGACGGGCCGACACTCGCGCGCAACTTCCTCGAGGGCCGGCTGTGATCCAGCAAGTGGTCTCGCGGCTGCTCGACGGGCACGGCCTGACCCGCGACGAGGCGCGCGCGACGATGGGCGAGATCATGGCCGGCGCGGCGACCGACGCCCAGATCGCCGGCTTCCTCGTCGCGCTGCGGGCCAAGGGCGAGACGGCGGACGAGATCGCCGGCTGCGCCGAGGCGATGCGCGAGCACGTCCTGCGGGTGAGGCCGCGCCGGGAGGACCTCGTCGACGTCGTCGGCACCGGCGGCGACGGCGCGAACACCTTCAACATCTCGACCACGGCGGCGCTCGTCGCCGCGACGGCCGGCGCAGCGGTCGCGAAGCACGGGAACCGGGCGGCGTCCTCCGCCAGCGGCGCGGCCGACGTGCTCGAGGCGCTCGGCTTCCGGCTCGAGCAGCCGCCGGAGCGGATCGAGCGCTCGATCGACGAGCTCGGCTTCGGCTTCCTCTTCGCGCAGGCGCACCATCCCGCGATGCGCCATGCCGCGCCCGTCCGGCGGGAGCTCGCGACGCGTACCGTGTTCAACGTGCTCGGCCCGCTGACGAACCCAGCCGGCGCGCGCGCCCTCGTCCTCGGCACGTACTCGCCGGAGCTCGCACGCACGCTCGCGGCTGCGCTCGTCCGGCTCGACACGGCCCATGCCTACGTCGTCCACGGCGCCGGCGGCATCGACGAGCTGTCGCCGTGCGGTCCCAACCTCGTGTGCGAGGTCGAGGACGGCCGCGTGCGCGAGTACGAGCTCGACCCGCTCGAGCTCGGGATCGAGCGCTGCGACCCGGCGGAGCTGCGGGGCGGCGACCCCGCGACGAACGCGGCCGGGCTGCGGGAGGTGCTCGCAGGCGGCGGCACGGCCGGCCACCGCGCGGCCGTGCTCCTCAACGCCGCCGGCGGGATCGCGGCGACCGGGCATGCGGAGAGCCTGCGCGACGGAATCGGCCTCGCACGCGAGGCGATCGACTCCGGCGCGGCGGCGGCGCGGCTGGACGAGCTGGTGGAGTTCTCCCGGGGGTGAGGTTCGCGGACGCGTTGACGCAGCCCGGGCTCGGCGCCGTCGCGGAGTTCAAGCGCCGCTCGCCGTCGCTCGGCGACATCCGGCCGGACGCGCGGGTCGAGGACGTCGTGCCGGCGTACGCCGCCGCCGGCGCGAGCGCGATCTCCGTGCTCGTGGACGAGCGCTTCGTCGGCTCGCTCGACGACCTGCGGGCGGCGCGAGCGGCGACCGGCCTGCCGCTGCTGGCGAAAGGCTTCTTCTCGAGCGAGGAGCACCTGCGCGAGCTGCGCGAGGCCGGCGCCGACGCCGCGCTCCTCATCCTCCGCGACCTCGAGGACGAGACGGCGCGCCGCCTGCTGGAGGAGGCGGAGAGGCTCGGCCTGGACGCGCTCGTCGAGGCCCACGACGCGGAGGAGCTCCGCCGCGCAGAGGCGCTGGGGGCGCATGTCATCGGCGTCAACGCCCGCGACCTCTCGACCTTCGCAATCGACCGCGACGCGCAGCTGGATCTCGTCGCCCGGGCCCCGCGTGACCGGATCGTCGTCGCCGAGAGCGCGATCCACAGCCGCGCCCAGGGCGCCGCCGCAGAGCTCGCCGGCGCCGACGCGATCCTCGTCGGGACGGCGCTGATGCGCGCGCCCGACCCGGCGGCGAAGCTGCGCGAGCTCGTCTCGCGTCCGCTCGTCAAGGTCTGCGGGCTCACGCGCCAGGAGGACGCCGACGCCGCGGCCGAGGCCGGAGCCGACCTGCTCGGCTTCGTGTTCGCCGAGGGGTCGCCGCGTCGCGCGCCCGCCGTGCTCGACGTGCCCCAGACGGCGCTCTCCGTGGCCGTCTTCGTCGGCGACGCCGAGGAGACGCCGGCCGACCTCGTCCAGCTCTACGCGGACGACGGCGGCAGCGTGCGGGGCCGCGACGCGCGGCTCCTCCGAGACGGCGAGCCCGTCGCGCGCGTCCTCGACCTGCCGTGGCAGGGCGGGGATCCGGAGCACTGGACACGCGCCGCCG
>JAVKST010000010.1:0-35021 GCA_039583515.1 Gaiellaceae bacterium | reverse complement strand
TCCTGGCTGCCGAACACCTCGCAGGGCCGCATGTTCGGCGACTACATCTCCACATCGGTGGTGTCCGGCGGCAGCGTCAGCAGCCGCCCGGTGCTCGCGGCGCGGCGTTTCGGATGGCCGAAGCTCACGTGCAACGCGCCGGCCGCGGCGAGCGACCCCGCCGCGAGCACGAGCAGCCCGAGCGCGGCCGCGACGAGCACCACGGCGACCCTGAGCCGCCTGCGCTCGCGCCTGCGCGGCTCGGGCAAAGCGGCGAGCGAGCGCTCGAGCGCCCGCTCCCCCACTCCGGCCTCCGGCTCGGGCGCCTCGACCAGAAGCGCCTCGAGCCGGCGCTCGAGGTCACTCGACATGCTCCACCTCCAGCATGTCGCGCAGCTGCTCGAGCCCTCGCGCGAGCCGCGAGTTGACGGTGCCGACCGGCAGGTCGAGCGTGGACGCGATCTCCTTCGGCGTCATGCCGATCCCGTAGCGGAGGACGACGACCAGGCGGCGCTCGAGTGGCAGCGCGGCGACCGTGGCGAGCAGGCCGCGGTCTCCGCCGCGCCGGTCGGGAAGCAGATCGGCGACGTCGGGCGGCTCGTCGGCGGCCAGCCGCCGCTCCGCCCGCAGGAGGTCGAGCGCTCGGTTCGCCACGATCCTGTGCAGCCAGGGCCCGAAGGGCCGTCGCTCGTCGAAGCGCTCCAGGGCGGCGAAGGCACGCTCGAACGCGTCGGCGGCCACGTCGTCCGCGAGCGCGCGCCGCCCCGTGACGGCGTAGGCCGCACGCCACGCGTCGCGCCAGTAGCGGCGGAACAGCGCAGCCGCGGCGTCGCGGTCTCCGCACCGCGCACCTCGTACGAGCTCCCGGTCACTCGGTTCACGCACTCCTCCGAGTCTCCTACGGACGAGAAGGCTCTGCCGGTCCCGGTCCGCAGTCGCGGTGATGGTGATGGCCGTGGTCGTCGATCGGCTCGTCCATCATCTTCAGCATCGCCCAGCCCCCGCCGCGCCGCAAGTCGCGCGCGGGCAGGAAGTCGTCGCCGCGCTCGCGCAGCGTCGTGGTGGTCACGCCGTGGATGCCGGCGACGGGCGCGCGCAGCTCGTGTGAGGCGAGCGCGACGAACTGGGACTTGAGCTCGCTCGCCCGCCGCTCCCGCTGGGTGGCGCGCGCACGCCGCGATCGGGCAGGCCGAAGCCGAGGCACTCGCCGCCTGCGACGAACGGGATCCCGACGACCGAGCGGAGGCGAAGCGCGCCGGCCACCTCGACCGGCACGTCGCCGTTCAGCTGCGCGTCGACGGCCCACACGGCGCGGCCTTCCTCCTTAGCCCAAGACGTTGCGCACCCGAACCCGGGCCCGTCGAGTTGGAAAAGCTGCGAGAGTTCGGCCGTGGCCGCCTGGGAGGAACACGCGGGGGCGCTCGTCTGCGAGTTCGAGTTCCCGTCGTTCGCGGCGGCGATCGCGTTCGTGAACAGGCTGGCGGGCCTCGCCGAGGCGGAGGATCACCACCCGGACGTCGACATCCGCCACCGGCGCGTGACCGTGCGGTGGACGACGCGCTCGGCCGGAGGCATCACCGAGCGCGACCGAGAGCTCGCAGAACGCACCGCAGACCTGCTCTGAACAGGTAAGACCTCGTCGGTGGGCGACACCAATCCTTCCGTGAGCGCGGTCGCGCTGGACACGTGGGTCGACGAGCTGCGGGCCTCCTCGGACGAGGCGGTCGCGCGTCTGCACGCGCTCCTGCTCGGTGCGGCGCGGTTCGAGGTCCGGCGACGGGCGTCGTCGCTGCCGCAGGTGGCCCAGGCGGAGCTCGACGAGCTCGCGCACGAGGCGGCGACCGACGCCGCGGTGTCCGTGCTGCGCCGGCTGGACGACTTCCGAGGCGAGAGCCAGTTCACCACCTGGGCCTACAAGTTCGCGCTGCTCGAAGCGGCGACGAAGGTGCGTCGGCGCGCCTGGCGCGACCGCGAGGTCGTCCTCGACCCCGACGCGTGGGCGCAGCTTGCGCAGCTCGCACCCGGCCCCGACGCGAGCGCGGAGCACTCCGCCTTCGTCCGCGCCGTCGGCGACGGGATCCGCGACGCGCTCACGCCGCGCCAGCGGCTCGTCCTGGTCGCGCTCACGGTCGACGGCGTGCCGATCGACGTGCTCGCCGAGCGCCTGGGGTCGAACCGGAACGCGCTCTACAAGACGCTGCACGATGCGCGCAGCCGGCTACGCGCGCACCTGACGGAGCTCGGAGACCTGGGAGACGCGCCGTGACCTCTTCCGAAGCCCTCCTGCGACTGCTCGGCGACGACGGCACGCCATTCGACTGCGACGCGTGCTTCGCGGAGCTCGACCGTTTCGTCGAGCTCGAGCTCGCTGGAGCCGCCGCCGACGAGCGCGTCCGCGGCCTGCGGAAGCACCTGGCCGCCTGTCCCGCCTGCGCGGAGGAGTACGAGAGCCTGCGGGCGCTCGTCGAACTGGAGGAGGGCTCCTGATGCACACGACGCGCTACCTGATCGTCGGCGCCGGGATGACCGGCGACATGGCCGCGAGAGGCATCCGCGAGCACGATCCGGAGGGGTCGATCACGCTCGTCGGGGCCGAGCCGCATCCGACGTACAAGCGCCCGATCCTGTCCAAGGGGATGTGGAAGGGCGCGCCCGAGGAGAAGCTGTGGCGGCAGCCGCTCACCGACGCCGAGCTCGTGACCGGGCGCCGGATCGTCTCCCTCGATCTCGAGGGGAAGCTGGCCGCCGACGACGCGGGCGACGGGTACGCCTGGGAGAAGCTGCTGCTCGCCACGGGCGCCCGCCCGCGGGAGATCCCGGGCGCAGACGGCGTGGTCTGGTTCCGCACCCTCGACGACTACCGCCGCCTCCGCGAGCGGGCGGTCGAGGGCGGGCACGTCGCCGTGATCGGCGGCGGGTTCATCGGCTCGGAGGTCGCCGCGGGCCTGGTCGGCGTGGGCTGCCGTGTCACGATGCTCTTCCCCGAGCCCGGCATCGGCTTCCGGCTCTTCCCGGGCGATCTCTCCGCAGCCGTGACCGAGTATTACCGCGAGAAGGGCGTCGAGGTGCTCGCGGGCGAGACCGTCGCCGCGGCGTCAGCGACCTCGGTGACGCTCGGCTCCGGGCGCACGCTCGAGGTCGACGCCGCCGTGGCCGGCCTCGGAGTGATCCCCAACGTCGAGCTCGCCGAGGCGGCCGGGCTCGAGGTGCAGGACGGGATCGTCGTGGACGAGTACGGCCGCTGCCCCGGCCACGAGGACGTCTACGCGGCGGGTGACGTCGCCTGGTTCCCGGTGCTCGCGCTCGGGATCTCGACGCGGATCGAGCACGAGGACCACGCGAACACGCACGGCAGGTCGGTCGGCGCGAACATGGCCGGCGCGAGCACGCCCTACGACCATCTCCCCTTCTTCTACTCCGACCTGTTCGACCTCGGCTACGAGGCGGTCGGCCTCGTCGACTCGCGGCTCGAGGTGCGTGAGGACTGGCAGGAGCCGTTCCGCAAGGGCGTCGTCTCGTACCTCGACGGTGGGCGCGTGCGCGGCGTCCTGCTCTGGAACGTCTGGGACAAGGTCGAGGCGGCGCGCGAGGTGATCCGTGCCGGCGAGGGCGCGCTTGTCTAGCGCACTGGCCCGGTCGCGGAAGCCGCGCCTCGGGAAGGAGCTCCTCTGCGAGCACGTCTTCCGCCCGCTCGCGCACCCGCTCGTGCTCGTGCTCGCCCGGCTGCGCGTGCCGCCGCCGCTCGTCGTCGCCGCCTCGGGCGTGGCGGGGCTCGCGGGCGCGGTCGAGCTGGGCCGGGGCTCACTGCTGGCGGCCGCGCTGCTCGTCCAGCTCAAGACGGTGCTCGACAACGCCGACGGGCAGCTCGCCCGCCTGACCGGCCGCACGAGCGCGTTCGGCCGCTACCTCGACTCCGAGCTGGACCTCCTCGTGAACGCAGCGCTCTTCGGCGCGCTCGGCTACAGCACCGGGGAGCCTGCGCCGGCGCTCGCCGGCTTCCTCGCGCTGACGACCGTGCTCAGCCTCAACTTCAACGCGGAGCGGCTCGCGCACGGACGGCCCGCCGCGCCCCAGGACGAGGGCGCAGGTACCGGCGTTCTGCGCTTGGTCTACGCCGTCGTCTACGCACCGCAGGACCGGCTCGCCGAGTGGGTGGCCGCGCGGCGGCCGTCGCTGACATCCTCGCGCGCGGTCGGCCTGCTCGCCAACCTCGGCATGTCCACGCAGCTCGCGGCCCTCGGCCTGCTCGTGGCCGTCGGACGGCCGGCCGCCTTCGCCTGGCTCGCGCTCGCCGAGCTCGGCATCGTCGTCCTCGCCCTCGCCCTCCTGCCCGCCCGCACAGCCGCCGCCGAGGAGCCGGCATGAGCGTCAACGTCTTCGAGCTTCCGTCGCACGAGCACGACGGAGGGCGCGACCTGAGCCCGGCGGAATGGGCGCGGCTCGAGCGGCACGCGGGAGAGATCCTCGAGGCGCTCGGGCTCGACCTCGACACGCCGGGCACGCGCGACACGCCGCGCCGCTTCCTACAGGCCCTCTGGGACGCCACGGCCGGCTACGACGGCGACCCGAAGCTGCGGACGCTCTTCCCGGCGGAACGGCCCGCCGGCGTCGCCGGGCGGCATGCGCAGATCGTGGAGGGTCCGATCACGTTCTTCGCGCTCTGCGAGCATCACGCTCTGCCCTTCCACGGCCGCGCGCACGTCGGCTACGTCGCGGGCGACGAGATCCTCGGGATCTCGAAGCTGACCCGGCTCGTGCGCCTCTACGCCCGCCGGTTCACGCTCCAGGAGCGGATCGCTGAGGAGGTCGCCGACGGCCTCCGCGCGCTCACGGGCGCGCGCGGCGTCGCCGTCCGGCTCGAGGCCGAGCACCTCTGTACACAGATGCGCGGCGTGCACGAGGCCGGCGCCGTCACCGTGACGACGGCGTGGCGCGGGCTCCACGACGAGGACGCGTCGCTCCGGCGCGAGTTCCTCGCGCTCACGGGTTGATGGATCCTCTCACCGTCCTCTCCGAGGACGACGACCTGCCACGCTGGCAGCTCCCCGACGAGCTCGCGCGCCTCTACGGCGGCGCGCTCGGGCTCCGGGAGCCATGCGTGGTGGCCAACTTCGTCGAGTCGCTCGACGGGGTGGTCGCAGTGCCGGATCTCCCCCGCTCGCACGCGCTGCTCGGCGACGAGAGCGAGCCGGACCGCTTCGTGATGGCACTCCTCCGGGCATGCGCCGACGCGATCATGATCGGCTCCGGGACGCTCCTGGCTTCGCCGCAGGGGACATGGCGGCCCGAACGGGTCTACCCGCGCGCCGCGGAGGCGCTCGCGGAGCTGCGCGCGCTGCGCGGGCTCCCGCAGCGGCCGCTGCTCGCGATCCTCACCGCCGGCGGCTCGTTCGACCCGGCGCATCCGGTGCTCGAGCGGGGCGCGCTCGTGCTGACGACGCGGACCGCGGCGCCGGACCTGCAGGCGACCGTGCCCGCAGCGACGGAGGTCGTCGCGGTCTCGGCCGGCGACACGGTCGACGTCGCCGCCGCGATCGCGGAGCTGCGCCGCCGCGGGCACCCCGTGATCCTGTCGGAGAGCGGCCCGAACGTCTTCGGCGCGCTGCTCGCCTCGCAGGTGGTGGACGAGCTGTTCGTCACGGTCTCGCCCGTGCTCGCCGGCCGCGCCAGGCCGCCGCGGCTCGGGCTGGTGGAGGGCGTCGAGCTGCTGCCGCAGGTGCGCGTCTCGGGACGGCTGCGCTCGGTGCGCGCCCACGGCTCCCACCTCTTCCTCCGCTACGCGCTGAGATAGCTCGGAAGCGTCGTGCGTTCCCGAGCTACGCCTCGAGGCGCTTGTACAGGCGGTCGATCAACTCGGGCATCTGCTCGAGCCGGTCGGTGATCGCGCGGAGCCGGTACTCGCGGAAGTGCTCCGGCTCGACGTCGAGCGCGTCGGCGAGCGTCCTCACGACCTCGTTCGACGGCACCGGACGGTTTCCGTGCACGAGATGGTTGAGGTAGCCGGCGGAGAGGTTCGTGCGGGCCGCGAGCTGCCGGTACGTGACGCCGTTCTCGGTCATCAGGCGCTCGACGGTGGCGCCGAACCCGTCTTCGCTGAACCGCCTGCGTCGCGCCACGACTAAGCCTCCGTGCCCAGCTCGGCAACATCTAATCGCTTCTCGCCGCCGCTCGCGCGGTCACGGACGTCCACCTTGCCGTCGTCGAGGCTCTTGCGGCCGGCCGTCACACGAATCGGGCAGCCGATCAGGTCGGCGTCGGCGAACTTCTCCCCCGCCCGCTGGTCGCGGTCGTCGAGGAGGACGTCGCAACCCGCCGCGGACAGTGCCTCGGCCGCGCGGAGCGCGACCTCCTCGGCACCGGGCAGCGCGACGACGTGCGCGTCGTACGGCGCGACCGCCTTCGGCCAGACGATCCCGTCGTCGTCGTGCGACTGCTCGACCATCGCCGCCATCGTCCGCGCGAGGCCGATGCCGTAGCTGCCCATCACGAGCGGCTTCTCCCTCCCGTCCTCCGCGAGAAACGTCGCGCCGAACGCGCGCGAGTGGAAGGTGCCGAGTTTGAAGATGTGGCCGACCTCGACCGCCGTCTGGACGTGGAGGGTGCCGCCGCAGTTCGGGCAGGCGTCGCCCTCCTTCGCTTGGCGGATGTCGGCGAACCTCGGCTCGTAGTCGCGGCCGGCCCGGACGCCGCGGAGGTGCCAGCCGTCCTCGTTCGCGCCGGCGACGTACTGACCCTCGCGAAGCGCCTCGTCGGCGATCACCTCGACGTCGACGCCGACGGGGCCGAGGGAGCCGCCCCCGGCCCCGAAGGCGGCGCGGATCTCCTCGTCCGTCGCCGGCCTGTGCGTGGCCTCGAAGAACGTCTCGAGCTTCTCCGGGCTGAGCCGGTCGTCGCCGCGGACGAGGGCGAGCACGAGCCGATCGCCCGTCACGACGGGAAGCGCCTTCGAGGTGGCGGACTCCGGGATGCCGAGGAACTGCGCCAGCTCCTCGATCGTGGCCACGCCGGGGGTCTCCACGCGCTCGGGCGCCGCGAGCGCCTCCGGCAGCTCGGCCGCGCGCGGGACACCGCGGGCCGCCTCGACGTCCGCGAAGTAGTCGCCGTTCTCGCAGCGCATCAACTCGTTCTCCCCAGAGCCGGTCGGCGCGAGGAAGCCGAGCGACTCCTTCCCGCCCATCACGCCCGACTCCGCCTCGACGAGGTACGCCTCGAGCCCGACTCGCTCGAAGATCCGCGCGTACGCCTGCTCGTGCGCCCCGAAGCTCGTGTCGAGCCCGGCTTCGTCGGCGTCGAAGGAGTACGAGTCCTTCATGATGAACTCCCGGACGCGCAAAAGGCCGCCGCGGGGGCGCGGCTCGTCCCGGTCCTTGATCGAGAAGTGGTACCAGAGCTGCGGCAGCTGCTTGTACGACTGGATCTCGCGGGCGATGAAGGTCATCGACTCCTCGTGCGTCATCGGCAGCACGAACTTCCGGCCGCCGCTGTCCTGCAGGCGGAAGAGGATCGGGATGTCGATCCGGCCGCTCGTCTCCCACAGCTCGGCCGGGGTCAGGGTCGGGGCGAGCATCTCCTGGCCGCCGATCGCGTCGATCTCCTCGCGGATGATCTGCTCGATCCGCATGTGCACGCGCCACCCGAGCGGCAGGAAGCTCCAGAGGCCGGCCCCGACCTGGCGGATGAACCCGCCGCGCACGAGCAGGCGGTGCGAGGCGGCCTCCGCGTCGGCGGGGGGCTCGCGCAGGGTCGGCAGAAAGAGCTTGGAGGCCCGGGCGATCATCGGCGTTGTCGCCCTAGGCTACTCGAGCGGGATCAGCGAGGCCTCGGCCATCGCCAGGGCGGCCGGCTTCGCCATCTTCAGCCGCTTCGGGCGGTGCATCCCCTCGGCGATCCACCTGTCGATCTCGTGGAACAGCTCGTCGATCAGGCTGTCGGAGCTCACCTTCTTCAGGACGCGGCCGTGCGCGTAGATGAAGCCGACATCGCGGCCGCCTGCGATGCCGAAGTCGGCGTCGCCCGACTCTCCCGGACCGTTGACGGCGCAACCGAGCACCGCGACCTCGAAGTGCTGCGGATAGCCCTGGAGCCGCCGCTCGACCTCCTCGGCCAGCGTGTGCACGCCGACGTTGTCGCGGCCGCACGAGGGGCAGGCGATCATCACCGGGCCGCGCTCGCGGAGCCCGAGCGCCTTGAGGATCTCGTACGCCGTCTTCGGCTCCTCGACCGGGTCTGAGGACAGCGAGACGCGGATCGTGTCGCCGATCCCCTCCGCGAGGAGGGTGCCGATCCCGACCGCGCTCTTGATCGAGCCGGCGAAGACCGTGCCCGCCTCGGTGACGCCGAGGTGAAGCGGGTAGTCGACCTTCTCCGAGAGCATCCGGTAGGCGCGGATCATCGTCGGCACGTGGCTCGACTTGACCGAGATCTTGAAGTCGTAGAAGTCGAGGCTCTCGAGCAGACGGACTTCCTCCAGGGCGGCCTCGACGAGCGCCTCGGCCTGGTCGCGGTGCGCGATCTCCTCCAGGTGCTTCGGCAGCGAGCCGGAGTTCGCGCCGATGCGCATGGGGATCCCCTTCGCCTTCGCGGCGCGGACGACCTGGGCCACCTTGTCGGCGCCCCCGATGTTGCCGGGGTTGATGCGGACGGCGGCGACGCCCTCCCCGATCGCCTTCAGCGCCAGGCTGGCGTTGAAGTGGATGTCGGCGATGATCGGGACGGGCGAGAAGCGGACGATCTTCGACAGCGCCTCGGCATCCTCCGTCTTCGGGACGGCGACGCGGACGATCTCGCAGCCCGCGCTGGCGAGCGCGGCTACCTGCGCCGTCGTCGCCTCGACGTCGTGGGTCTTCGTCGTCGTCATCGACTGGACGACTACGGGCGCGCCGCCGCCGATCTTGACGCCGCCGACCGAGATCTGACGCTTGCTCGCCATCCGCTTCGAGTCTAGCCGCGCGGCCTCCCGGCGAATCGCGGCCCTCAGCGGACGCTGAGGGCCGCACCCCGGCGGCCCTGCGGCCGTTTTCCATCCGACAACGATACGAAGGAGGCACATTCACATGCACGCAGCGAGCATCGGCTTCGCGGGGCTACTCCGCTTCTGCGCCGTCGGTCTCTTCATCGTGTCGGCGATCGTCTACTGGGGCGCGTGGACGCCGACGACCGCCGCCGGCCTGCTGGCGGCGGGACTCGCCTGCCTGGCCGGCTCGTTCCTGCACGTGCCGGAGGCGACGGCACGTCCGCCGCGCCGCACGGCGCGCGCGGAGCCGCACAGCGAGCCGCTGACGCGCGAGCGCGAGCGCGTCTAGGACCGCTCCCGGGCGGCGCGTGCCCGCAGCTAGTGGGGCGCGCCGCCCGAGACGTCGTTCGAGAGCGCGATCGCGAAGACCAGGAGGATGAGCGCGATCCCGACGACGGAGAAGCGCTCGTACACCTCGCGGGCAAGCGCCCGGCGGCGAACTCCCTCGATCAGCGAGAACAGGATGTGGCCGCCGTCGAGCGGCAGCAGCGGGAGCAGGTTGAGCAGCGCGAGGGACATGCTCACGAAGGCGAGGACGACGAGGTACCACGTGAAGCCGACCTGGAGCTCGGTGTGCGAGGTGCGGACGATGCCGACCGTGCTCTGCAGATGCCCGCGCGCGTGGCCTGCGAAGAGCGAGCCGATCGTCCGGCCCGTGCCGTCGATGACCCCCCACAGGTCGGACGCTGCCTGGTCCGCGGCGTCCCCGGCCGAGTGGGCGACGAGCCGTGCGGCGGGCTCGAAGCCGAGGATCCAGCGGCCCTGGCGGAAGATCGTGCGGCGCGGTGCGAGCGTCAGCCGGCGTCCGGCCCGCCGGACCGTGAGCGTCACCGGGCCGCCGTCGCTCGCGCGGATCCTCTGGGACACGGCGTCGAACGTCGAGACGGCCTCGCCGTCGACCGCGACGACGCGATCCCCGGGATGCAGGCCGATCGCCGCGGCGGGCGTCCGGGGCTCGACGGCCGCCACCTCCGTGCTCGCCTGCCGCGAAGGCCCCCCGGTCGTGTAGACGGCGAACAGGATCACGAACGCGAGCACGACGTTCGTGAGCGGCCCGGCCGCGATCACGGCCACGCGCTTCCAGGTGGGCGCGCGCCAGTACGCGTCCGTCCCGCTTCCTTCCTCGAGCTCGCGCAGCGCACGCTGGGCCGAGCGGCGGGCCCCTCGCGACAGCTCCGCCTCCTCGACCGCGCGCGCCAGCTCCGGATACGCGGCACGCGCCGCGGCGAAGTCCTCGCGGTCGAGCGCCCGGCACGCGGCCCGCACCGCCGGCGCGAGCGCGGCGTCCTCGCGCAGCGCCGGCGCCAGCATCGTCTCGAGGTCGGGCGCCGCCGGCCGGTGCATGCCCGGGATGCGGACGAGGCCGCCGAGCGGGATCGCCCCGATGCCGTACTCGATGCCGCGGCGGCGGATCTTCGCAATCGCCGGCGGGAACCCGATGTAGAAGCTCCGCGGCCGGAGCCCGACCGCCAGCGCCACGAGGAAGTGGCCGGCCTCGTGCAGGAACACGAGCAGGACGAGCCCCGCGACGACGATCAGCCAGGTCATGCGGCCGCCAGCGCTCCTTCGACGACGGCGCGGGCGCTCCCGTCGAGCTCGAGCAGGTCGTCGACGTCGCGCGCCGCGGGCGCGTCGACGGCCGAGAGCGTCTCCGCCACGGCCTCCGCGATGCCGAGGAACGGCAGCCGGCCCTCGAGGAACGCGGCCACCGCCACCTCGTTCGCGGCGTTGTAGACGCACGGGGCCCCTCCCCCGCGCTCGCCGGCCTCGCGGGCGAGGGCGAGCAGCGGGAACGTCTCGGTGTCGGGCGCCGAGAATTGCAGCGTGAGCGCGGCCAGGTCGAGCGGCGGCAGCGGCGTCGCGGCGCGCTCGGGATAGGTGAGCGCGTACGAGATCGGGACGCGCATGTCGGGGTAGCCGAGGTGCGCGAGCGCCGCGCCGTCGCGGAAGCGGACGAGCGAGTGGACGATCGACGTCGGCTGGATCGCGACCTCGATCCGCTCGTACGGGACGCCGAAGAGGAAGTGCGCCTCGATCAGCTCCAGCCCCTTGTTCGCGAGCGTGGCGGAGTCCACCGTGATTTTCGGGCCCATGCGCCAGGTCGGATGTGCGAGCGCCTGCTCGGGCGTCACCTCGTCGAGCTCTGCTCGAGTCCGGCCGCGGAACGGGCCGCCCGAGCCGGTGAGGACGAGCGCGTCGACCTGCTCGGGGTCGCGGCCCTCGAGGCACTGGAAGAGCGCCGAGTGCTCGCTGTCCACGGGCAGGATCCGCCCCCTCCCCCGCTCGCGCGCCGCGAGCGCGAGATCGCCGGCGGCGACGAGGCTCTCCTTGTTCGCGAGCGCGAGGTCCACGCCTCGCTCCAGCGCCCAGAGCGTCGCATGGATGCCGGCGAAGCCGACGACGGCGTTGAGCACGACGTCCGGCTCGGCGCGCTCGAGCAGCTCCGTGAGGTCGCCGCCGACCTGCTTGAACCGGGCGGCGACGCCGTCGAGGGGCGTCGAGCGCGAGGCGACGGCGCACAGCTCGAGCTCGTGGTGCGCCTCGACGATCTCGATCGCCTGGCGGCCGATCGATCCCGTCGCCCCGAGCAGCGCGACCCGTTTCACCAGGCCAGTGTACGGAGTGCCGCGGCGCTAGTGATAACCGAAGGCGAGCACGAGGAAGTAGGCAGCGGGCGCGGCGAAGAGAAGCGCGTCCACGCGGTCGAGGACGCCTCCGTGGCCGCCGAGCAGCCGACCGGTGTCCTTGACGTGGAGGTCGCGCTTGAGGCCCGACTCGAACAGGTCGCCGATCGCCGCGGCCGTGACGACGACGAGGCCCAGCAGGACGGCCTGCCAGACCGCCAGGTAGTGCGAGCGGGTGTCGTAGAGCGCGACGAAGGCCACGAACACCCCAACGACGGCGCCGCCCGCGAGCCCCTCCCACGTCTTCTTCGGCGAGAGCCGCGGGGCGAGCTTGTGCCGCCCGGCGACGCGTCCGGTGAGGTAGGCGAGGGTGTCGGCCGCGAACACCGTCAGGACGACCGTGAACCCGATCAGGCGAGGCTCGGTGTGCATCTGCCGCAGCAGGACCACGCAGCCCAGGCCGATCCCGATCCACGCGGCACCCATGACCGTCGAGCCCACGGCGGCCGTCGTCGGCGCGCGCGTGCGGGAGACGACGTCGAGGACGAACGCGAGGACGAACGTCGCGAGGAACCCGCCGAGCATCCAGACGACGCCGCCGGTGCGGGCGCCCACCACGGCGAGCACGACGCCGGCGTAGACGGCCGGCGCCAGCGGCCGCAGCGGGCGCGCGGTCGTGACGAACTCGTGGACGCCGACGAGGCCGGCGACCACGACGAGTGCGAACAGCCACCAGCCGCCGAGCCAGAGCAGCCCGAGCACCAGCGGCAGGCCGATGACCGCGATCGCGAGCCGGGAGAGGAAGTTGGTCACGGGAGCGAGCCGGAGGCGAGCGAGATCATCGGCCGCCGAATCTACGGCGCCGGCGCGCGTACTCCTCGATCGCGGCCCGAAACTCCTGCGGCCCGAAGTCCGGCCAGAGCGTCTCCGTGAACACGTACTCCGCATACGCCGACTGCCAGAGGAGGAAGTTCGAGAGGCGCTGCTCGCCCGAGGTCCGGATCACGAGGTCCGGGTCGGGCATCTCCGGCTCGTACAGGCAGGCCGCGAGGGCAGACTCGTCGATCTCCTCCGCCTCGATGCCGCTCTCGGCGAGCCTCCGCGCCGCGTCGACGATCTCCGCTCGCCCGCCGTAGTCGAACGCGATCCAGAGCTGGAGCCGGGAACGGTCGGCCGTCGCGGCCTCGAGTGCGTCCATCTTGTCGCCCAACCAGCCGGGCGCGCGGTCACGGCGGCCGAGGAAGCGGGCGCGGACACCCTGCGCCGCAAGATCCTCGAGCTCGCGGTCGATCGTCTCGCCGAAGATGTCCATCAGCGCCGCGACCTCGTCCGGCGAGCGGGTCCAGTTCTCGGTCGAGAAGGCGTAGACGGCGAGCGACTCGACGCCCACGTCGATCGCCGTCTCGACGACCGGACGCAGCGCGCGCGAGCCGGCGCGATGGCCCTCGGCGACGGAGACGCCGTGGCCGGCGGCCCAGCGGCCGTTCCCGTCCATGATGATCGCGACCGCGTGCGCGACCTCGGGAAGACGCTCCTCCGGCGTGACGTCGGTGCCGGGCAGCGGGGAGGTCAGACCTCCATCACCTCGGCTTCCTTGTGCTTGAGCAGCTCGTCGATCTGCTTCGTGTGGTCGTCCGTGAGCTCCTGCACCTTCACCTCGCCGCGATGCTCCTCGTCCGCTCCGACCTCGCCCTTGTCGACGAGCTCCTTCAGGTGCCGCATCGCATCGCGCCGGATCTCCCGCACGGCGACCCGGTGCTCTTCCGCCATGTTCCGCACCACCTTGACGAGCTCCTTCCGCCGCTCCTCGGTCAGCTGCGGGATCGGGAGCCGGATCAGCTTGCCGTCGTTCGACGGCGTGAGGCCGAGGTCCGACTCCTGGATCGCCTTCTCGATCGCGCGGATCGAGCTCGGATCGAACGGCTGGACGGTGAGCATCCGCGGCTCGGGGACGTTGACCGTCGACAGCTGCCGCAGCGGCGTCGCGGTTCCGTAGTAGTCGACCTCGATCCGGTCGAGCAGCGAGGCGGACGCGCGCCCGGTGCGGACGGTCGAGAACTCCGTGCGCGCGTGCTCGACCGACTTCGCCATCCGGTCCCGCGCCTCCTGGATCAGCTCGTCGACGCTTGCCATGCCCTCACCCCTCCTGATCAGTCGCGATGATCGTCCCGACCTCCTCGCCCGCGACCACGCGGGCGACGTTCCCCTCCGCCAGCTCGAACACGTGGATTGCGAGCCGGTTGTCCATGCAGAGCGAGAGGGCGGTCGTGTCCATCACCTTGAGGCCGCGCTCGATCGCCTGCAGATGCGTGAGCCGCGGCAGGAAGACCGCGTCGGCCTCCGTGCGCGGGTCGCCGTCGTACACGCCCTTCACGCCGTGCTTCGCCATCAGGATCGCGTCGGCGCCGATCTCGAGCGCGCGCAGCGCCGCGGCCGTGTCGGTGGTGAAGAACGGGTTTCCGGTGCCGGCGGCGAAGATCACGACCCGCCCCTTCTCCAGGTGCCGCATCGCGCGACGGCGGATGTAGGGCTCCGCCACCTCGGAGACGGAGATCGCCGACAGCACGCGCGTGTCGGCACCCTCCCGCTCGAGCGCGTCCTGCAGCGCGAGCGCGTTGAGGAGCGTGGCCAGCATGCCGGCGTAGTCGGCGGTCGCGCGGTCCATCCCTTCCGCCGCGGCGGCGAGCCCGCGGTAGAAGTTGCCGCCGCCGACGACGATCGCGACGTCGACCCCCTCGGCTCGGACGCCGGCGACCTCTCGGGCGAGCGAGTGCGTGACCTCGAGGTCGATGCCGTAGTCCCGCGTCCCCATCAGCGCCTCGCCCGAGAGCTTGAGCAGCACCCGCCGGAACGCGGGCGCATGCGCAGGCGCGCCGGCCACCGTCTCCGGCTGCGTTGTCATCCCGCGAGCGAGAACCGCTGGAACTCGAGCACCTCGGCGCCGGCGTCGGCGAGCACTTGGCCGACGGTCTTGCCGCCTTCGTGCACCCACTCCTGCTCGGTCAGCACCTGAGCCTGGAAGAAACGCTTGTTCAGCATCCCTTCCACGATCTTCGCACGCGCCTGCTCCGGCTTCGACTGCACCTCGTCGGAGTTCGCGAAGATCTCCCGCTCGGCGCCGACAGCGTCCTCGGGGACGTCTTCGCGGCCGACCCACTGCGGGCTCGAGGCGGCGATGTGCATCGCGAGCTTGCGCCCCAGGTCGGCGTCGCCGCCGCGCAGGTGGACGAGCACGCCGAGCTTGTTCGCCGGCGGGTGGACGTAGGCCGCGATACCGCCGCCGTCGACGGCCTCGAAGCGCGCGGCCCCCGCGACGGCGATGTTCTCGCCGAGCTTCCCCGACAGCGCCGTCCTCTCCTCGTCGAGCTGTTCGACCGCACCGACGCCGTCGGCCTCGACGAGGTCGAGCGCCTTGCGGCCGAACGCCTGGAACTCGTCGTTCTTCGACACGGGCTCCGTCTCGCAGCCGATCGCGACCATCGTCCCGCGCGAGCCGTCCTCGGCGAGCCGGTAGCCGACCAGGCCCTCGGTGGTGGCGCGGTCGGCCCGCTTCGCCGCGTTCGTGATTCCCTTCTCGCGCAGGAGGACGATCGCGGCCTCCATGTCGCCGTTCGTCTCCTGGAGCGCGCGCTTGCAGTCCATCATCCCCGCGCCGGTGCGCTCCCGGAGCTCGCGGACGAGCTGCGCCGAGATCTCGACCATCAGGCGTCGCTCCCTTCGAGGGTCGCAGCGGAGGCGTCGGCCGCCCCCGAGCCCTCGGCCTGGACGGCGTCGCCGCCCGGGACGGGAACGCTCTCTCCTTCCGTGACCGGGTCGACGGCCTGCGCCTCGCCGACCTGCTCCGTCTCGCCCTGCGGCGCGCTCTCCTCCACCTGCTCCGGCTCGCCCGCGGCGGTCTCGAAGTCCCGCGGCGAGACCTTCTGCTTACCGGCCGCGACGGCGTCGGCCAGGGCGCGCACGACGAGGTTGCACGAGCGGATCGCGTCGTCGTTGCCCGGGATCACGTAGTCGGCCTCGTCCGGGTCGCAGTTCGTGTCCACGAGCGCGACGACGGGGATCCCGAGCCGCCGCGCCTCGCGCACGCCGAGCGCCTCCTTCTTGAGGTCGACGATCACGACGGCGTCGGGCTGGCGCCGCATGTCCGCGACGCCGCCGAGGTTCTGCTCGAGCTTCTCGAGCTCCCCCGCGAGCGCGATCCGCTCCTTCGCCGGGAGCAGCTCCATCTGTCCCTCGTCGCGGAGACGGCGCATCTCGTGCAGCCGCTCGATCCGGTCGGACATCGTCCGCCAGTTCGTCAGCAGCCCGCCGAGCCAGCGGTGGCTGACGTACGGCATGCCGACGCGCTGCGCTTCGCGTTCGACCGCGTCCTGCGCCTGCTTCTTCGTGCCGACGAAGAGGACGTTGCCGCCGCGCTCGGCGACGTTGCGGAGGAACTGTTGCGCCTCCTCGAGCCGCTCCGCCGTCTGCGTCAGGTCGATGATGTAGATGCCGCCGCGCTCGGCGAAGATGAAGCGGCGCATCTTCGGGTTCCAGCGCCGGGTCTGGTGACCGAAGTGGACGCCCGCCTCGAGCAGCTCGCGCATCGAGACTGCACCAGTCGAGGCGGCCTCAGTCGAAACGGCCATTGCAAGGCTCCTTCCGGATTCGTTTGTCGTGCGGTGCCGGCGGGGCCTACGACGCACCGCTCGCGAAGAGCGGCACCCGCGCCGCGGCATGGCCGCCGGGGAGTCGGTACAGGACGCCGCGTAGGTTAGCTGCGAGCGGCCGCGAGGGCGGCTAGTGCACGCGGAAGACGCGGCTTCGCGTCTCACGCAGAAATCTCTCGTAGATCTCCGGCTCCTGGAGCCGTAGCGCCTCGCAGTCAGTTGCGTGACGCGTCTGCGTCTTCCACGCGGCGATGTGCTCGAGTCCGGCAGCCGTGCCGATCGCGAGCTTCAGCTCGACTTCAACACGCTCGCGCTCGAATGCCAGATAGTCTTCGGCCGCTCGAGTCTCGAGAAGTTGCCGGTAGAGCTCCCACTCCGTGCCCCCAGGGCTGAGCAGACGCTCCTCACTCTCCTCCGTTGCGAGCCGCTCGGCCTCGCGCTTCCGCGGCACGTACTCCTCGAGGAACTCCCGAGCGTCGCGAATGGCGTTGGCGAGCTCGTCGGCGTCGAGCTCGAAAAATTCGTGCCCGCCGCCAGCCACGCGCTTTTCGCGAAGCTTGTGATGGAGGTACGTCTCGCAGAGCGCGTCTTCCTCGGTCTCGATGGCATCGAAGACAGTCAGCGGCTCGGGATTCCCGGTCGCGAGCTGCTTCCGCCTCGCCTCCACGCTGCCGCGCGTCCGGCCGACCTTGAATCGGTCTCCGCCCCCCGAACGGAGGACGTAAACGAAGCTGGGGCTCGCAGCTGCGACTGTCATCGGCTCTTTCGTCATCGGCAGCCGCATTATCAGGCTTGAGCTCCTGGGTCCTCTGCTCGCGCTCCCTCCAGGGCGGCGGCGAGATCCGGCGGCAGCGGCGAGGCGATGTCAACCTGCTCTTCCGTGAACGGGTGCGTGAACGCGAGCCGCGTCGCGTGGAGGAACTGCCGCTCGAGCCCCAGCTCGCCCGGCACGCCGTACGTCGGGTCGCCGGCGACCGGAAGCTCGATCGCGCCCAGGTGGACTCGGATCTGGTGCGTCCGCCCCGTCTCCAGCCGCACGCGGAGCAGCGCGTGGCGCGGCAGCAGCTCCTCGACCTCGAAGTGCGTCGCGGCCGCGCGCGGCGCGTCGGTGTCGAGCGAATGGCGCAGCCGGTCGTGGCGGTCGCGCCCGATCGGCGCCTCGATCGTGCCGGCGCGCGAGCGCGGGCGACCGACGACGAGCGCGAGGTACTCGCGCTCGAGCACGCGCCGGCGGACGAGCTCCTGCAGCCGCTCGTACGCCTCCTGCGAACGGGCGACGACCAGCAGGCCGGAGGTGTCGCGGTCGAGGCGGTGCACGATGCCCGGCCGCTCCTCGTCGCCGCCCCCGGCCCCGGCGGCGACGAGCCCCTGCGCGAGCGTGCCCGTCTCGTTCCCGGGTGCCGGATGGACGACGAGGCCGGGAGGCTTGTCCACGACGAGCAGGTGCTCGTCCTCGTACGGGATCGGGAGCTGGAGCTCGGGAGGCGGGGGCGGCGCGGGGTGCTCGACCGGCGCCAGCCGAAGCTCCTCGCCGCCGGCGAGCCGGTGGCTCTTCGGTCGCAGCTCGCCGTCGACCAGAACGGCTCCCTCCGCGAGCCGCCGCTCCGCCGCCGCCCGCGAGCCGACCTCCGGCAGCGATGCCAGATAGCGGTCGAGGCGCTCGCCCGCCGCAGCGGGCGGGACGCGCAGGCGGCTCACCTGTCGGCGAGGACGAGCGCGCCCAGAAGAACGGCGACGCCCACGACGATGAAGCTGTCGGCGAGGTTGAACGCGGGCCAGTAGCGGAAGTCGAGGAAGTCGGTGACGTAGCCGAGCCGGACGCGGTCCGCGAGGTTCGAGACGCTCCCGCCGATCACGAGCCCCAGCGCGACCGGCAGCACGGGGTGGCGGGCGCCCGAGCGGCCGAAGTACACGAGCATCCACGCGATCGCGACTCCGGTGACGACGGTCACTGCCGCCGTCGCGCTCGCGAAGAGGCCGAACGCGATCCCGGAGTTCTGCACGTGCCGGATCCAGAACGGCCCCACCACGTGGATCCCCTGATCGATCCGGAGGTGCGAGGCCACCACGTGCTTCGTGACCTGATCGGCGACGACCGCCGCGAGGGCGACCGCGGCGAGCGCGAGCCACTGTGCCCCGGTGGCCGCGAAGGAGCGGGTCGCGCGGGAGAGAGGAGTCAAGCCGTCGGTGGCCGAGCCGACGCGGACGTCGAGCTGCCGCAGCGGCTCGTTCACCCCTGCTCCGCCTGGCGCTTGCAGTCGATGCAGAGCGACGCCCACGGGTAGGCCTCGAGGCGCTGCTGCGGGATCGCGCGGCCGCAGTTCGTGCACGTCCCGTACGTCCCGTCGTCGATCCGCTTCAGCGCCGCGTCGATCTGGGCCAGCACCTCGCCCGAGTTCTCGCCGAGCGTGTAGTCGATCTCCCGGCCGAGCGTCGCCGTCGCCGTCTCGGCGAGATGGTTGTCGCTCGTCGCGGCAATCTCCTCCACCTCCTCGTCGAGCGACCCGGGATGCTCGTCGCGGAGCGTGGCGAGGGCATGCTCGACACGCTGCCGCTCCTCGAGGAGCACCTCGCGGAACCGTTCGGTGTCGATGCTCATCAGCGCCTCTCCTTTCTGCCGCGACCGCGTTGGCCCGAAGGGTCGCCGGCCGTGCCGGCGGCAGCCGCCGCGGAGGCAAGACGACGCTCCGTCAGCGCCGGACCGACCCCGCTCAGCTCCACGATCTTCTCCCGGCCCCCGTGCCCCGAAACGAGCCTCACCGCAGCGCGCGGAAGGGCCAGCGTCTCGGCGAGGAGCCGCAGGACGGCCTCGTTCGCGCGGCCACGCTCGGGCGCCGCCGTCACCCGGACCTTCCAGGCGTCGCCGTGCCGCCCGACCACCGCCGCGCGGCTGCCGCCGGGACTGACGCGCAAGCGCAGCCGAGTCGTCTCGCTGCCCATGCGCTCAGTCTAGTTCGCCGCCCCCGCCGTCCCCGCTCAGGCGGCGTCGGCGTCAGGCACGACCTCGGCGGCGAAGCCGTACCAGCCGGGCGCGTGGTCGCCGGTCTCGCGGGCGTCCTCGTCCTCCCTCGCGGCGGCGGCCTCCTCGACCGCGGGCTCGTCGATGGCGGCGAGCGCGGCGGTCAGCTGGACGCGGAGGAGGCGCGACTCCGACATCAGCCGTTCGTTCTCGGCGAGCGCGCGGCGCTGGACCGCCCGCGCCTCCGCATGCGCCTCGCTGAGGATCAGCTCCGCCTCGCGGCGCGCCTGCTCCTTCAACTGAGCGGAGGCCTGCTCCGCGGAGACGAGCGTCGTCCGCAGGAGGCTCTCGAGCTCGCGGAAGCGGACGAGGTCGGCCTCGAGCTGCTCGACCTTGTCGGCGAGGTCGGCCCGCTCGCGCCAGACGTCCTCGAAGCTCGTCACGATCTCGTCCAGCAACGCGTCGGTCGCGCCCGTCCGGTAGCCGAAGAGCGCACGCGGCGGGCTGATGTGCCTGATCTCGACGGGTGTGAGTGCCATGGGGAACTCCCCTCACGCGAAGTTGTCGATGAGCCGGACGATCAGCTGCTCCACGATCCAGAGCACGAACACGGCGATCATCGGCGAGAGGTCGAACGGCCCCGCCGACGGCAGCACGCGCCGGAAGAGCCGCAGGTACGGCTCGCAGACGTCGTAGAGGAAGCGCTGGATCCGGTTCATCCAGATCGAGTACGGGAGGCGCACCCAGCTCGTGATGATGTACGCGAAGATCACGAGCGTGTAGACGCTCGCGAAGACGTAGAGGAACTCGTCGACGCTCGAGACGACGTTGCTCGCCGTGAGCAGGGTGAGGCTGGCCGCGACGCCCATCCCCCCTCCTTCGCCTCGGCCGGCGCCTTTCCTGTCCGCTTATGCCTGGTTGAAGAAGCCGCGCTCGAGCATCTTCGCCCGGTCCTCGGCCGACAGCTCGACGTCGCGCGGCGTGAGCAAGAAGACCTTGTCGGCGACGCGCTGCATGCTCCCGTCGAGCGCGTACGTGAGCCCGCTCGCGAAGTCGATCAGCCGCTTCGAGAGCTCCTGGTCGGCCGACTGGAGGTTGAGGATCACGGGGACGCCGATCTTGAACCGGTCCGCCACCTGCTGGGCGTCGTTGAAGCTGCGCGGCAGGACGAGATGGAGGCGCCCGGCCCCCTGTCCCTGCACCGGCGCGAGGTTCCGCACCCGGCGCGAAGGCGCCTCCGCCGTCTCGGCCCGCGGACGCAGGATGCTCGTCCGCTGCACGTCCGGCTCCGGGTCGGTCCAGTCGTCCTCGTCCTCGTGCCGCGAGCGCCGCGTGTGGAGTCGGCGGACGTTCGGCCGCTCCTCGTAGGTGCGGCGCAGCTCCTCGTCGGTGAGGTAGCCGTCCTCGTCCCAGTCCTCTTCCTCGGCAATGCCGAAGTAGACGAGCGTTCGCGCCCAGACGTCGCCGAGACCCATGGCCAACCCCGATGTTAGCGCCGCCAGAGGACCGAGCCCACGCGGATGTAGGTCGCTCCCTCCTCGGCTGCGACGCGGTAGTCCTGGCTCGTGCCCATCGAGAGCTCACGCAGGCCGTGCTCGTCGGCGAGCCTCCGCAGGCGGCGGAAGTACGGCCGGGACGCCTCCGGATCGTCGCTCGCCGGCGGCACCGTCATCAGCCCGCACGCGTCCGGGTAGAGCTCGAGCAGCCCCGGCAAATCGTCCGGCGCGACACCCGACTTCGTCGCCTCGCCCGAGAGGTTGACCTCGACGAGCGCGGGAATGCGGAGCTTCCGCGCCGCAGACTCCGACGAGAGCGAGTGGCAGAGCTCGCACAGGTCGCTCACGAGCGGCGCCTTCCGGCTCTGCAGGTGGCCGATGAAGTGCCAGCGGAAGGCGTCGCCGTACGCTGCGTGCTTCGCCTGCAGGTCCTGTGCACGGTTCTCGCCCACGGCCTCCACGCCCGCCGCCGCGAGCAGAGCCATCTCCTCCAGCGGCACGTACTTCGTGGCGGCGACGACGGTGACGGCCGGCCCGACCTCGCCGCGAATGCGCTCGTAGCGCGCGCGGATCTCGTCAGGCGACGTAGCCGAGCACCCCCTGCCGGCCGGTACTGCCCCGGTCGCGTCGGTGGGAGAAGAACGCCTCCGGCTCGCAGGCGGTGCAGCGGTCGACGCGGTGCACGTCCGCCACGCCCGCGGCCCGCAGCGCCCGCTCCGCGGAGGTCCAGAGGTCGAGCTTCCGGCCGCGGACCACGTCTTCGCCGAAGGCGTCGCGGAACGGCTGCGCGACCTCGTCCCCCACCTCGTAGCAGCACGGGCCGATCGCCGGTCCGATCGCCGCCGCGAGCGCCGCTCCGCCGAGCGCGGCCGCGCCGGCGGAGACGATGCCGCCGAGCAGGCCGCGCCAGCCGGCATGGAGGACGGCGAGCGCAGGAGCGCGGCCGGCGGTGCGGACGAGCGCGATCGGCAAGCAGTCGGCGGAGATCGCCAGCATCGGGATGTCCACCTCGTCCGTCCAGAGCCCGTCCGCGTGCCGGTCGCGCAGGCCCGGTGCAGCCTGCACCACGCGTGCGGAATGCACCTGGTAGTTGAGGGCGAGCCGTTCTACGTCGGCGCCGATCGCCTCGCACGCGACGCCGCGGTTCACGTCCACGCGCCCGACGACGTCGCCGCTCTTGCGGCCGAGGTTGAGCGACCTGTACGGCCCCTCGCTCACGCCGCCGACCCGCGTCGTGAAGACGACCCGATAGCGATCGATCTCCCAGCGGATCACCGCCGCTCCTTCGCACGGGCGAGCAGCTCCTGGCGGTCGTTGCGGGCGGGGTCGTCGACCACCGCGTCGAGCAGCTCGCCGAGCACGCGCCCGACCTCCGGCCCCGGCTCGAAACCGAGCTCGAGCAGGTCGTTGCCGTCGACCGCGAGATCGGTGAGGCGGTGCGGGCTCGCCAGCTCCTGCTCGACGACTTCACGGAAGGACGCCAACCGCTCGAGCTCGTCGAGCGGCGGGTCGGCTCCGCTGGATCGCTTGCCGAGCAGGTCTGCCTGCTTGTGGTCGAGCAGGTCGAACGCGAGCTCCGCGCCGTTGCGGCGCAGGAACCGGCGCGCGCGGCGGGCGTCGCCGGCGCCGACCTGGAACATGTGCCGGCGGACGATCCGGACGACCCGGTCGCGCAGCGCGTTCGGATAGCGGAGGCGGCGCAGCGCGCCGGCGGCGAGCTCGGCGCCGATCTGGTCGTGGCCGCGCTCGGCGAGGCCCGGCTTCGCGTAGTAGTGGAGCCGTCCGTCCCGGCCGCGCCAGGCGGCGTGCGGCTTGCCGAGATCGTGGAAGAGCGCGCCGAGGCGCACCGGCAGCGAGAGATCGAGGTCGGCGGCGGCCTGGACGACGGCGAACGTGTGCTCGTCCACGGTCAGGTCGTGATAGCGGCTCTCCTGGTCGAAGCCGGTCGCCGGGCCGAGCTCCGGCAGGAGCTCCGCGAGAACGCCCGTGTCCCGTGCCAGCCGCAGCGCCCGGCCGGGCTCGACCCCGAGCAGGAGCTTCGACAGCTCGCCCATGCCGTCGGCCGAGAGGCCGCCCCCGATGCGCTCGCCCGAGACGAGCCCGACCGCGGGCGCCTCCTCCCGCATCTGCTCGAGCAGCGCCCCGTCGGGATCGAACCCGAGCTGCGAGACGAAGCGCAGCGCCCGGACCAGCCGCAGCGGATCCTCGCGGAAGCTCTGCTCGGAGACCGTGCGCAGAACGCGGCGCTCGAGATCGTCCTTCCCGCCGAGCGGGTCGACCAGCTCGCCTGTCTCGAGCCGGCGCGCCATCGCGTTGACGGTGAAGTCGCGGCGGCGCATGTCGTCGTCGACCGTCAGGGTGGGGTCGGCGACGATCTCGAAGTCGTGACGGCCGGGGCCGGTCGAGACCTCCTTGCGGGTCGGCGCGAACTCGATCCCCGCCGGCGCGAGCGCCCGGACGCGCGTCTCGCGCGGGTGGAGGCGGGCACCGACGAGCCTCCCGGCGACCACGAGGTCCTCGACGCGGCCGTGCGGCTCGAGCGCCGCCCGCAGCCGGCCGGTGTCGACGCCGGGGACGACGAAGTCCGCGTCCTTCGACTCCAGGCCGAGCAGCTCGTCGCGGACGGCGCCGCCGACGAGGTAGGCGTCGAGGCCGAGCGAGCGGACGAAGTCCTCGAGTTCCTGCCGCATCGCGCCATTGTGGCGCGGACGCCGCTACAGCAGCGCTATGGCCTCGATCTCGACCAGCGCCCCCGCGGGCAGCTTCGCCACCTCGACCGTCGAGCGCGCCGGCGGGCGATCCCCGACGTGCTTCGTGTAGACGGAGTTCATCCCCTGGAAGTCGTCGAGATCCTGCAGGAAGACCGTCGTCTTGACGAGCCGGTCGAGCCCGCTGCCCGCCTCCTCCAGGATCGCTCGCAGGTTCGCGAACACCTGCTCCGTCTGCTCCTCGATCGCGCCGCCGGCCGCGCTGTCGCCGGGCTCGAGCGCGAGCTGCCCCGAGACGAAGACGAAGCCGCCGGCGGCGATCGCCTGCGAGTACGGTGCGCCCTGGAACGGCGCCGGCGCAGCCTCGGTGCGGACGACGGTCTTCTCGCTCTCGCTCACGCGTTCGGTCCTTCTCGCTCGCAGGCCTGGGAAAGCGCGGCGCCGAGCCCCTTGAAGATCGCCTCGAGCACGTGGCCGCTGTCGGTGCCGTTCAGCAGCCGGACGTGGAGGACGAGGCCTGCGTGCTCGGCGAAGAGCTCGAGGAAGCGCCGCGCGACGTCCGTGCCGAGCCCGCCGATCCGCGCCCCCGTCAGGTCGACGTTCGTGACGAACAGGGGCTCGTCGCTCGCCTCGAGCACGACGTAGGCCAGCGCCTCGGCGGAGGTCAACGCGCCGGCGCCGTGGCCGCGAGCTCCCTCGGCGCGGAGCGCCCCCGAGAGCGCGTCGCCGAGCGCCGCCGCCGCGGCGTCCACCTCGGCCTCGGCGTCGCCCGGCTCGATGTCCACGACGAGGTCGAAGCGGGCGATCTCCGCGAGCCGGGTCAGCAGCGCGTTCAGCACCGGCAGGCCGGTCTCCACCGTCGCGCTGCCGTCGCCGTACACGTTGATGCGGACCCCCGCCGCCGCCTGCTCGTGCGCCATGGCGCGGAGCCTAGCGCTGTGGCGCCGGCCGGACGAGGCTACGCCTCGACGCGCTCGATCTGCGCGCCGAGGGCACGCAGGCGCTCGTCGATCCGCTCGTAGCCGCGGTCGATCTCGCCGACGTTGCCGATCACGGAGCGGCCGCGCGCGCAGAGCGCGGCGATCAGCATCGCCATGCCGGCGCGGATGTCGGGGCTCGTGAGGCGCTGGCCGTAGAGACGAGACGGACCGGTGACGACCACGCGATGCGGGTCGCAGACGATGATCCGCGCTCCCATCGAGACGAGCTTGTCGACGAAGAACAGGCGGTTCTCGAACATCTTCTCGAACACGAGCACCGTCCCCCACGCCTGCGTCGCCACGGCGACGGCGATCGAGGTCAGGTCGGCGGGGAACGCCGGCCACGGGCCGTCCTCGATCTTCGGGATCTGGTCGCCGAGGTCGTTCTGGATCACGAGCTCCTGGTGCGGCGGGACCCTGATCCAGTCCTCGCCGAGCTCGACGTTGACGCCCAGCCGCCGGAACGCGAACAGGATCGACGTCAGGTCGCGCGGCTCGACGCCCTCGATCGTGACGTCGCTGCTCGTCACGGCGGCGAGGCCCACGAAGCTGCCGACCTCGATGTGCTCCGGCGCGATCGACCAGGCTCCGCCGCGCAGGCGCTCAACGCCGCGGATGCGGAGCAGGTTCGACTCGATGCCGTCGATCTCGGCGCCGAGCGAGACGAGGAAGCGGCAGAGATCCTGGACGTGCGGCTCGCAGGCGGCATTGCCGATCGTCGTCTCGCCGGCCGCGAGGACGGCGGCCATGATCGCGTTCTCGGTGGCCATCACGCTCGCCTCGTCGAGGAAGATCGGCGCGCCGCGGAGGCCGTCCGTCTCCATCTCGTAGCGGCTGTCGACGGCGATCCGGGAGCCGAGCCGCTCGAGTGCGTGGATGTGCGGGTCGAGGCGGCGCCGGCCGATCACGTCCCCGCCGGGCGGCGGCACGCTCGCGCGGCCGAGGCGGGCGAGCAGCGGGCCCGCGAGCAGGAAGGAGGCCCGGATGCGCTCGGCGAGCCGCTCGTCGATCTCGTGCGAGGAGAGATCGGCGGCGTCGACGCGGAGCTCGTTCTCGCCGGTCCAGTCGGCCGTCGCGCCGAGGCCGGCGATCAGCTCGAGCATCGTCTCGACGTCGCGGATGCGCGGGACGTTCGACAGGGCGACGGGCTCGTCCGCGAGCAGGCAGGCGGCGAGGATCGGCAGCGCTCCGTTCTTGTTCCCCGACGCCCTGATCCGGCCGTTGAGCGGGTTCCCACCTTCGATGACGAAGGCCTGGGGCGCGATGGCGACGGACATGCGCGGGCTAGGATAGCCGCCTCTTGGAACCTACTCGGGAGCAGGCCTGGGAGACGCTGACGCGCTACACGAAGAGCGAGTCGCTGCTCCGGCACGCGCTCGCGGTGGAGGCGGCGACGGCCGCGTACGCCGGCAGGTTCGACGAGGACGAGGGGCTCTGGCGGGTGGCCGCGCTCCTGCACGACTTCGACTACGAGATGCATCCCACCCTCGACAAGCACCCGCAGGACGGGGCGCCGATCCTGCGCGAGGAGGGCTATCCGGAGGTGGTCGTCGAGACCGTGCTCTCGCACGCCGAGCACCTCGGGCTGCCGCGTGACACACCGCTCAAGAAGGCCCTCTTCGCGTGCGACGAGCTGAGCGGCTTCGTCCACGCGTGCGCGCTCGTGCGGCCGACGGGCCTCGAGGGGCTCGAGTCGAAGTCGGTCCGCAAGAAGCTCAAGCAGCCGTCGTTCGCGGCCGGTGTGCAGCGCGAGGACGTCTACAAGGGCGCGGAGGAGCTCGGCGTCGACCTCGACGAGCACATCCGCACCGTCGTCGAGGCGTTGAAGCCGATCGCCCTCGAGCTCGGCCTACCGGGCTAGCCCCGCCGCGAGCCGCCGCAGGTCGTCCTCGTTCGTCCACCAGCCGCACGAGGCGCGGACGAGGTTGCGCCCCGGAAGCTCGCGCACGACGACGCCGGCGTCGTGCAACGACGCGACCAGCTCGGTCGGGTCCCCCGGCGGCCGGAACGAGACGAGCGTCGACTGCCGCGGCGGCGTCACGACCTCGACGAGCGGCTCGAGCAGCTCCCGGCAGCGCGCCGCATTCGCCGCCGCCGCGTCGTACCGCCAGTCCGGATGCACCGCGAGCGCCGCCTCCAGGCCGGCCAGCGTCGCCGAGCCGATCCAGCCGGAGTCGAAGCGCGCCGCGCCCGGCTTCGCTTCCAAGGTCTCGTGGTTCGCCAGCCCGAGCCCGGACGGCAGCGCGACCCGCAGCCGCTCCGGGTCGCGCACATAGAGGGCGCCCGTCGGCTCCGGCGCGCACAGCCACTTCTGCGCCGAGACGGTGTAGAAGTCCGCCCCGGCGAGGTCGACCGGGATCGCGCCCGCCGACTGCGCGCCGTCGACGAGCAGCGGCGGCCCGTCGCGCCGGCGCAGCCGTGCGAGCTCGAGCCGTGCGCCGGTCGTCCACAGGACGTGGGAGACGGCGACGAGTCTCGTCCGCGGCGTCACCGCGGCGAGGATTGCGTCCTCGTCGGCAGGCGCGGCGACCACGCGCGCGCGGCTCGCATGGAGCGGCCCGAGCAGGCCGAAGTGCTCCTGGTCGGTGGTCACGACCTCGTCACCCGGGCCGAGGCCGAGGCCGGTGACGACGATCTGGCAGCCGCGCGTCGTCGAATCGGTGAGGGCGACGAGGTCGTCCGGCGCTCCGAGAACGGCCGCGATCGCCGATCGCACGCGCACGCGCGCCTCGAGCACCTCCGCCAGTTGGGGGCCGCCGCTCCTGCCGGCGGCGAGATCGCGCTCGAGCCGCGCCTCCGCCGCCTCCACCGCCGTGCGCGGCAGCGGGCCGTTCGTGCCGGCGTTGAGGTACGCGAGCCGCTCGAGCACCGGGAACTGCGCGCGGCCCTCTTCGAACGTCATTCGACCACCACCTCGACGGGCGCGTGATCCGAGAGGACGCGGCCGCCGAGCGTTCGCCGCTCCACCGGCCAGCCTGACGGCCCCGCCTCGAGCGTCATTCCCCGCACCAGCACCTGGTCGATGCTGCCCGCCAGGGGCGGCGAGAAGCCCTCCGCTCCGAGGGAAGGCACGTTCGTGTCTCCGGCGACGATCGCCCGTGCGCCGGCGAGCGCGACGACGCGGGCGAACTGCGCCGGGTCCGCGTCGACGTGGAAGTTGAGGATGGTCATCCCGTCGAGCTCGACCCCGTGCGCAATCCGCCGTAGACCGGACGAGCCGACGACGGACGGGCCGAGATCGCGCGCCGGCCGCCTCGTCAGGATCGCTCCCGCCTCGCCCGTCACGGCCGAACGCAACAGCCCGTGGTGGAGCGAGGTGACGATTCGCGCGCCGACGGGGAGCAGCGGGCGGCGAGCGACGGCCCCGGCCGCATGCATCCCGCTCCAGCGCTCGAGCCTCCCGAGCGACCACACCGGCAGCTCCTGCAGGCAGACCACCCCCGGCCGGTCGCGACTGACGAGCTCGATCATCTCGCGGAGGAAGGCTCGGCGTTCGGGCGGGGAGGCGTTGCCGTGGAAGACGTTCCACGTGCGGACGACGAACCCCATCGGCGTAGCCTACGAAGCCGTGCGCGTCCTCCTCGCCGATCCCCCGGCCTTCACTCCGCCGTACGACCACGAGCTCGCCGCGGCGCTCGCGCGCGCCGGCGCCGACGTCGAGCTCGTCACCTCGCGCTTCCGCTTCGGGACGGCGCCCGAGCCCTCCGGCTACGTCCGCAGCGAGCCCTTCTACCCGCTCTCGTCGCGCCTCTTCCGCCGCTCGCCGCTGCGGCTGCCGCTCAAGGCCGCCGAGCACCCGCTCGGGCTCGCCGCGCTGCGCAGGCGCCACGGCGACGTGCTCCACGTGCAATGGCTCGCCGCGCCGGAGCTCGACGCGCTCCTCTTCAAGCCCCACCTGCCCTCGGTCTTCACGGCGCACGACCTCCTGCCGCGCCGCACGGCGCACCGGCGCGACCTCTGGCGCCGGCTGCTCCGGCGGTTCGACCGCGTCGTCGTCCACAGCGAGCGCGGCCGCGAGACCCTCACGGGCGTCGGCGTCGACCCGGAGCGCCTGCGCGTGATCCCCCACCCCGTGTTCCCGAGCGACCCGGAGCGCCGGGACGACGGCCGCACCGTCCTCGCCTTCGGGATGATCCGCCCGTACAAGGGACTCGGCGACGCGATCGAGGCCGTCCGCCGTGCCGATCACGCACGGCTCCTCGTGGCCGGCGACCCCGTCGAGCCGCTCGACCCCTACCGCGCCGCCGCGAACGGCCTCGACGTGGAATGGCGGCTCGGCTACCTGCAGCCGCTCGAGATCGACCGCGCCCTGGGCGACGCGACCATCGCCGTCTTCCCCTACCGGCCCGAGCTCGACCAGAGCGGCGCGCTGCTCCAGGCGCTCGGCGCGGGAATCCCCGCCGTCGCCTACGACGTGGGCGGCATCGCGGAGCCGGTCCGCCGCTTCGACGCCGGCCGCGTCGTCCCTCCCGGCGACGTCGGAGCGCTCTCGGACGCGATCCGCGAGCTGCTCTCCGACCCGGGCGCGCTCGAAGCCGCCCGCGCGGGCGCGCGCCGCGCGCGCGACGAGCTGACCTGGGACGCCGCGGCGCGGGCGCACCTCGAGCTGTACGAGGAGATCGCATGATCTTCCGCCGCCGCGACCGCTTCGGCGACGTGATCGCCCGCCAGCTCGACGTCTTCGCCGAGGACGAGGCGGAGCTGATCGCCGAGTGCCGCGACAAGGAGCGCGAGTACGACCGTTCACCGCGCGAGGACGCCGAGCAGGCGTACGGCGACTACGTCGACTCCGTCGAGACTGCGACCGAGGCGCTCGCCGACATGCGCGACCGCTTCGCCGGCACCCTCGACGAGGAGTCGGCCGAGGAGTACGAGGAGGCCTTCAACCGCGCCGTCCGCCGCCGCTGGCCTCCCTTCGGCCTCGAGATCGAGAACCGCTGATGCCGCTGATCGAGGACTACGCGCTGCTCGGCGACCTGCAGACGGCGGCGCTCGTCGAGCGCGGAGGATCGATCGACTGGCTCTGCTTCCCGCGCTTCGACTCCGGGGCCTGCTTCGCGGCGCTGCTCGGCGGACCGGAGAACGGGCGCTGGCTGCTCGCGCCGACGGCGCCGGCGACGCCGACGCGCCGCTACCTCCACGACACGCTCGTCCTCGAGACGACGTGGCGGACGGACGGCGGCGGCGTCGCGCTCGTCTTCGACTTCATGCCGCCGCGCGGGAAGGCGCCGGACATCGTGCGGATCGTGGAGGGCGTCGAGGGCCGCGTCCACTTCCGCTCCGAGCTCGCCATCCGCTTCGACTACGGGCGCGTCGTCCCCTGGGTGCGCAAGCGGACCCACGAGCCGAACACCCGCGTGGCCATCGCCGGGCCGGACGCGCTCTGCTTCCGCACACCGGTGGCGACGCGCGGCGAGGACATGCGCACGATCTCCGAGTTCCAGGTCGACGAGGGCGAGCGCGTCCCGTTCGTCCTCACCTGGTTCCCCTCGCAGGACGACCCGCCCGGCGCGATCGACCCGGAGCTCGCGCTCTCCGAGACGGAGAGCTACTGGCGCGAGTGGAGCGACGGCTGCACGGTCGACCTCGCCGACGGGTGGGCCTCGGTCGTCCGCCGCTCCCTCATCGTGCTCAAGGCGCTGACGTACGACCCCACGGGCGGCGTCGTGGCCGCGCCGACGACCTCCCTGCCGGAATGGATCGGCTCCGTCCGCAACTGGGACTACCGCTACTGCTGGCTGCGCGACGCGACGCTCACCCTGCTCGCGCTGCTCCATGGCGGTCAGGTGGCGGAGGCCGAGGCGTGGCGAAGATGGCTGCTGCGCGCGGTGGCGGGCGACCCGGCCGACGTCCAGATCATGTACGGCGTCGCGGGCGAGCGGCGGCTGAGCGAGTTCGAGCTCCCCTGGCTCTCCGGCTACGAGGGCTCGGCGCCCGTGCGCGTGGGCAACGCGGCGAGCGAGCAGCTCCAGCTCGACGTCTACGGAGAAGTCCTGGACGCGCTGTACCAGGCGCGCACGCACGGGATCGCCGTCGATCCGCAGGCGTGGCGGATCCAGCTCGCCCTGCTCGACCACCTCGGGGAGGCGTGGCGCGAGCCGGACGAGGGGATCTGGGAGATCCGCGGCGAGCGGCGCCACTTCGTCCACTCGAAGGCGATGGCCTGGGTCGCGTTCGACCGCGCCGTGCGCACCGTCGAGAGCCAGGGGATCGACGGCCCGGTCGACCGCTGGCGCACCCTGCGCGACGAGATTCACGCCGAGGTCTGCGAGCACGGCTTCGACGAGGAGCTCGACTCGTTCGTCCAGTCCTACGGCTCGAAGGAGCTCGACGCGAGCCTCCTCCTGCTGCCGCTCGTCGGCTTCCTCCCCGCCTCCGACGCGCGCGTGCGCGGGACGGTCGAGGCGATCGAACGCGAGCTGCTGCAGGACGGCTTCGTCCTCCGCTACCGCACGCACGAAGCCGGCGTGGACGGGCTGCCGCCGGGCGAGGGCGTCTTCCTGCCGTGCTCGTTCTGGCTGGCCGACTGCTACGAGCTGCTCGGACGCCACGACGAGGCGCACGCGCTCTTCGAGCGGCTGGTCGCGCTCGCCAACGACCTCGGACTCCTGGCGGAGGAGTACGACCCGAAGGCGCAGCGGATGCTCGGGAACTTCCCCCAGGCGTTCACGCACCTCGCCCTCGTCAACACCGCGTTCAACGTCGCTCCGCACCTGCCGTCGCCGATGCGCCGGCGTCACGCGAAGTAGCGGCGGCGCGCGCGTCCTGGATCGCGCCGGCCGCGTTGATCAGCGCTAGGTGGCTGAGCCCCTGCGGGAAGTTTCCGAGAAGCTCGCCCGTCCCGGGATCGACCTCCTCGGAGAAGAGCCCGAGCTCGTTCCCGTACCGGAGCGTCTCCTCCATCGTCTCCGCCGCCTCGTCGACGCGCCCCAGACGCGCGAGGGCCTCGGCGACCCAGAACGAGCAGGCGACGAACGCGCCCTCCTCCCCGACGTGCTCGCTCGTGCGGTAGACGAGGCCCGGCGCGGCCGAGAGTCGCTCCCGAACCGCGTCCACCGTCCGCGCCAGGCGATCTCGCTCGGGGTAGCCCATGCGGACGGCGCGCAGCAGGGCGGCGTCGAGGACGTCGTCGCCCGCCCACCCGCGGTAGGCGCCGAGCTTCTCCGACCAGCAGTGCTCCTCGACCCAGGCGTGGAGCCGGTCGCGCTGCTCGCGCCATTGGGGCACGTGCTCGGACGGGAGCTGCCCGCTCTCGGCCAGGCGTACGGCGCGATCGAGCGCCATCCAGACGCCGACCTTCGAGCTGGTGTAGTGCCGGTGCTCCGGGAGCTCCCACATGCCCGAGTCGGCGTCCGGCCAGATCAGCGCGGCGCGGTCGACACACGAGGCGAGCAGCTCGCCGCTCGCCTCGTCGAGCGCGTTCCCGCGCGAGGCGTAGATGTCGGCGGTCTCGAGCAGGTCGCCCCACGAGCCGAGCTGGAGCTGGACGTTGGCGGCGTTCCCGTAGCGGATCGGCTGCGAGCCGCGGTAGCCGCGGAGGTGAGGCAGCTCTTCGCAGCGGGTCGGCGCGCCCCCCTCGAGGTCGTAGAACGGCCTCAGGTCGGGCGCCGTCTCGCGCACCGCGCGCAGGAGCCACGCGACCGACTGCTGCACCTGCTCCGGCAGGCCTAGCCGCATGAGCGCGTCGAGCGTGAACGCGGAGTCGCGGACCCACGCGTAGCGGTAGTCGTAGTTCTTGTCGCCGCCGACCACCTCCGGCAGCGACGTCGTCGGCGCCGCCGCGATGCTCCCCTGCGGCGCGAAGACGAGCAGCTTGAGCGCCAGCGCGCTGCGGGCGACCTCCTCCTGCCACGGCCCGTCGTACGCCCACATGCCGAGCCAGCGCTCCCAGACCCGCTGCGTCGCGTCGAGGCGCGCCTCGACGTGCTCGCGGCTCGGGGCATGGAGCGGCTGCTCGTGCGCCGCGACGAGCGCGAGCATGGCACGGTCGCCGGAGGAGGCCTCGCAGGCGCCCGCGATCGCGTCCTCCTCGGCCCGCGGTTCACCCGCGTCCCACGAGTGGACGGCGAGGAGCATGTCCGCTCCTCCGGCGACGAGCGTCTCGCCGCGCCGCTCGATCCGCGGCGCGACGCGTCCCCAGTCGAACCGCGGCTCGACGCGCCACTCGAGGCGGACCGTCCCCTCCACTCCCTCGATCCTGCGGGCGAGCTCGACCCAGGGCAGGAGGCCGCCGTCCTGGAGCGTCAGCGCCTCCGTGACGCGGACGACGCCGCCGCCGGTGCGATAGGTCGTCTCGAGGACGTTCGTCCGGCCGACGTAGCGGCGCGCCGCTTCGAAGGGCTCGGCCGGCGCGAGGGTGAACCGGCCGCCGCGCTCCGGGTCGAGCAGCGCCGCGAAGGTCGTGGGGCAGTGCAGCTCGGGCAGTGAGAGGAAGTCGACCGACCCGTCGGACGCCACGAGGGCGACGGTCCTGCCGTCGCCCAGCGCCGCGTATTCCCCGATCGGGGCAAACCCGTGTTCCCGCATCCGTCAGGCGTGCACGTGCTCGGGGTCCCGCGCCTCCGACCCGCCCCGCGTCAGCGCCGCGTCCGCGTCGGCACCGAGATCGGCCTGGATCTGCTCGAGCGAGCGGTCCTTGGTCTCGGGCACGAGCGTGAGGAAGAAGACGAGCGCGCAGACGCCGAAGAACGCGTAGAGCCAGAACGTCCCCTGCTTCGTGATCGTGTTCGTCAGCGTCAGGAACGTGTACGAGATCGCGAAGTTCAGGCCCCAGTTGAACATCGAACAGACCGCCATCGCGGGTCCGCGCATCTGGATCGGGAAGATCTCGGAGATCATCAGCCAGAAGACGGGGCCGAGCCCGACGGCGAAGCCCATGATGTAGGTGAGCAGGCAGGCGAGCGCGAGCCAGGGCACCGCGTGCCGCACGCCGGCGGACTCGAAGAAGATGCCGAGCCCGACGAGCGACGCGGTCAGGATCGCCGTCCCGGTGACGAGGAAGAAGCGCCGCCCGAGCTTGTCCAGCAGCAGGATGGCGACGATCGTGAAGACCACGTTCGTGCAGCCGATGAAGACGCTCTGCGTGAGCGCGCCCGTGTTGTGCTGCCCCGCGAACTTCAGGATCGTCGGCGCGTAGTAGATCACCGTGTTGATGCCGACGATCTGCTGGAAGACGGCGAGGCCGATGCCGACGATCAGCATGCGGCGCACGCCCTTCTTCAGCAGGTCGCGCACGCTGGCCTCGCTCGCGGAGACCTCCTTGATCTCCTCGATCTCGCGATCGACGTCCTCGTCCGAGTCTCGGTACCGGTGCAGCACCCGGCGCGCGTCGTCCTCGCGGCCCTTCTCGACGAGCCAGCGCGGCGAGAACGGCATGAAGTACATGCCGACGGCGAGCGCGGCGCCGGGGATCATCGCGATCCCGAACATCCAGCGCCAGTTGTTCGAGAAGCCCGCGAAGCCCCAGTCGACGATGTAGGCGGCGAGGATGCCGCTCGTGATCATCAGCTGGTTGAAAGAGACGACGCCGCCGCGGATGCGCGGCGGAACGAGCTCCGCGATGTACATCGGCGCGACGAACGATGCCGTCCCGACCGCAAGGCCGAGCCAGAAGCGGGAGGCGAGGATCTCCCAGTACGACTGCGCGAACGCCGCGGCGAGCGCACCCGTGACGTAGACGCAGCCCGACGTGATCTTCGTCCGCCGCCGGCTGAACTTGTCGGCCGCATAGCCGGAGATGAGGGCGCCCGCGACGGCTCCGAGCAGGAGGATCGCAACGGTCAGCTGCTGCATCCCCGGCGTACTCAGGCCGAGGTCCTTCTTCATGAACAGCATCGCGCCGCCGATGACGCCAGTGTCGTAGCCGAAGAGGAAGCCGCCGATCGCCGCGATCAGCGCGACTCCGAGCAGGCGCTTGTTGTGGAACGCCTCCCTGAGGAACCCCCCGCCGGTGTTGCCGACCTCTGCCGTCTCGGCCGTCATCTCCGCCTCCCGTGAAGGAATGTGTGTGGCCGGTCAACGCTCGAAACCCGGCGCGGGATGCGGGCTCGTGTCAGCCGCGGCCGCCGCTCGGCGAGCCGGCGCTCCTCCTCGCGCGCCCGCGCGGCGCGAAGGGTGTGCGCTGCGACTCCCGCGACGCCGTGCGCGACGACGCTTGCGCCGAGCGACGAGTCGGCGGCACGGATGCGGTCCGCGGCTTCGCGCGCACGCGCCGAGGCGGTACGTGCCTGGTCGGGCTCGATCGCGCGAACGGCCACCGCTGCCGCCGCGATCGCCGCGCCGGCCTCCGGGGGAGCGGTCGAGTCGGCCGTGAGGCGAACGACGCCGGTCGCGATGGCATGGGCGTCGTAAACCGAGGCCTCGAGCTCGCGGTAGAGGTCCCCGAGCATCTCGACGCGCCGCCGCATCGGGCGGCGTCGCGGCGCCGCCCGCGTCACCTCGCGCGCGGTCAGCAGCGCCTGCGCGAGCGCATGGTCGTCGACGTTCCAGATCCTCTCCACCGCTCGCTCGGCGCGCTCCCGGTCGCCCGCCGCGAGCGCGCTCGCGACCTCGTCGAGTGCGGCCGCCAGCTGCGCCCGGAGGCTCCCTGCCTCGTGCCGGCCGGTCAGGGTAGCCGC
>JAVKST010000009.1:0-37246 GCA_039583515.1 Gaiellaceae bacterium | reverse complement strand
CCGCCAGGAAGACGGCGACCAAGCCGTCCGGCAGCGCGCCGAAGGTCCCCGCTGCCCCGCTCACGAGCGCGGTCCTCTCCGTCAACGGCTCGGAGGCGCTCGTCTCGCTCCACGGCGTGTTCCCGGTCACGAGCGACCCGACGACCAACGGCCTCTTCCGGCTCGTCTCGCTCACGAAGAAGTCGGCCCGGGTCGCGATCGTCGGCGGCTCCTACGCGAGTGGCGCGCAGACCTTGACCCTCCACGTCGGACAGCCGGTGACGCTGGCGAACACCGCCGACGGAAAGCGCTACACGCTCGAGCTGTTCCCGCAGGGGACGGTGGCGCCGGCGCCTCCCGCCTCCGCCGGCACGACCACGACCACCACGACGACGCCTTCCTCGTGACCTCCTACACCTACACCGCGATCAACGCAGAGGGGATGGAGATCGACGGTGTCATCAGCGCCGGCGATCTCGCGGCTGCACGCGAGCAGCTCCGCCGGCACGGCCTGCTCGCCCAGCAGCTGAGCGAGCTCGACGACGGCGAATCGCTCGGGCAGAAGCGGATCACGCTCGGCAAGCGGGTGTCGCCGAAGGCGCTCCAGATCTTCTCGCGCCAGTTCGCGACGATGATCGACGCCGGCTTGAACGTGGTGCAGGCCCTCGTCGTGCTCGAGGACCAGACGAGCGACCTCTCTCTGGCCGAGGTCGTGTCCCAGCTGCGGCACGACGTCGAGGCCGGGCTCCTCCTCTCCGAGGCGATGAAGCGCCACCCGAAGGTGTTCTCGCGCCTCTACGTCGCAATGGTGGAGGCCGGCGAGGCGGCCGGCATCCTCGACCTCGTCCTCGACCGCGTCGCGCTTCAGATCGAGAAGCAGGAGGCGATCCGGCGCCGCGTCAAGGGAGCGATGATCTACCCGACGATGGTGCTCACGTTCGCCACCCTCGTCCTGATCGGGATGCTGCTGTTCCTCGTCCCGATCTTCGTCAACATCTTCGCGCAGCTCAACGGCCAGCTTCCGACGCTGACGCTCATCGTCGTGCACGCGTCGGATCTCCTGCGCCACTACTGGTTCGTCATCCTGCCGCTGATCTTCTCGTCGCCGTTCGCCTTCCGTTGGTGGAAGGGCACGGAGACGGGGCGCAAGCAGTGGGACCGGTTCCTCCTGCGCGTGCCGCTGCGGATCGGGCCGACCGTGCGCAAGGTGGCGATGGCCCGCTTCTCGCGGACGCTCTCCACGCTCGTCGCCGCCGGCGTCGACATCATCAAGGCGCTCGAGATCACGGGTCAGGCTGCGGGGAACTACGTCGTGCAGAGCGCGCTCGAGCACGTGCGCGAGCGGGTTCACGCCGGCGCCGGGCTGTCGGAGCCGCTCGCCGACAACGAGGTCTTCCCGCCGATGGTCGCGCAGATGATGAAGATCGGCGAGGAGTCGGGAGAGCTGGAGAAGATGCTCGGCAAGATCGCCGACTTCTACGAGGACGAGGTCGACGCGGCCGTCGCCTCGCTCACGAGCATCATCGAGCCGCTGATGATGATCCTCGTCGGCGGCGTCGTCGGCATCATCATCATCTCGATGTACCTGCCGATGTTCAAGATGCTCCAGCTCGTCAACCAGAGCGGATCGAGCGGCTAGAGCGTCCGGCGAGTCGCCGTGCAGCGAGCTGCGCGGCCCTAGCGCAGCTTCGCCAGCGTCGCGGCGACGTACTTCACGGCGAGGCCGAGGAAGAGCAGTCCCAACGCGGCACGGACGTGCTCCTCGCGTACCGGCAGCCGTGACCGCGCCGCCCGCGGAGCGACCGCGTCGGCGGCCTTCGTCCGCCAGCCGGCGTCGCGCGTCGCAGCCAGCCCCAGTTCCTTCAACGGCATGGTCGGCGGCTTCCCGCCGCGCTGCGGCCCAAACGTCAGGGCGTCGTCGCCGTCGTGGTCGGCGTCGTGGTCGTCGTAGGAGTCGTCGTGGTCGTCGTCGTGGTGGTCGTCGTGGTCGCCCGGGTCGTCGTCGCCGGCGGGGGAGGCGCAGAGGTCGTCGCCGGCTGGGTCGCCGGCGGGGGCGGCGGGGCCGGCGACGTGGGTGCGGGATGGGTCGTCGTGCCCGTGCTCGTGCTCGTCGTGGTCTTGGTCGTCGTCCGCTTCCGCGTCGTCGTGCGGGTGGTGGTGGTCGTCTTCGTCTTCGTCTTGCAGCGGCCCGTCAGCTGCCTGGCGTCGCGCCACGTGCGCGCGAACTGGTAGCGCCCGCACCAGGGCTTGTACGGCGGCGCACCAGGATCCGCGAACTGCCGGACGGGGTGTCCCTTCAGCGCCGAGCTCATGTACGTGTGCCAGATCTCGGCGGGCAGCGTGCCGCCGGTGACGCCGCCGCTGCCGTGCACGTTCGTCATCGGCTTCTCGCCGGTCGGATAGCCGACCCAGACGACGGACGTGAGCTGCGGGACGAAGCCTGCGAACCAGGCGTCGGCGTAGTTCGTCGTCGTGCCCGTCTTGCCCGCGGCGGGGCGGCCGGCGAGCGCGGCGGCGGTTCCCGTTCCCGACTGGACGTTGGCGACGAGCACCTTCGTCACGGCTGCGGCGACCTTCGCGTCGAGCACGCGCTTCCCCGGGCGGTTCGACGCCTGCTCGGAATGGCCGTCGGGAAAGACGACCTTCGCCACGATCGACGGCTGATGCTCCACGCCGCCGTCCGCAAGCGTGGCGTAGGCGTTCGCGAGGTCGAGCGGGCTGACCGGGTCTGCGCCCAGTCCGACGGAGGGGACGGGCTTCAGCGTCGACTGCACGCCCATGCGCTGCGCGAGGTCGGCGACCGATCCGGGCCCGAGGTCGAGCGTCAGCCGCGCGTAGACGGTGTTGTCCGACAGCAGCGTCGCCTGCGAGAGCGGGATCCGGCCGGAGTACGTGTGCTCGTACGTCTGCACGTGCCAGTTGTCGGGGCCGGTGAAGGGCGCCGAGAGATACTTCGTGGTCCACGGGTTGATCTCCCGCTGCACGGCGTCGGAAAGCACGAACATCTTGAACGTGGAGCCCGCCTGGCGCCGTCCGTCGGCCGGGATGTCGAACGAGATGGGCTTCCCGGTGCGGGCGACCGCCATCGCGCGGATCTGCCCGGTCGAGGGATCGATCGACACCACGGCACCCGCGGGATCGCTCTTCCGATCGAGCGTCCCGAGGATCGCCCGCACCGCCTCGGCCTGCTCCTTCGGGTCGAGCGTGGTCGTGATCCGCAGGCCGCCCTGCCGCACGCGCTCGGCGCCGTACTGGTCGACGAGCTGTGAGGTGATGAAGTCCGTCAAATACGTCTCGCCGGCCGGCAGCGGGACCTTGCCCGGGTGCACCCCGAGGGGGCTGCGTATCGCGCGTCGGTACTGCCGTCGCGAGACGTAGCCGTTGCCGAGCATCGCCTTCAGCACCTCGTTGCGGCGTGTCCGGGCGGCCCCTGGGTCGATCATGGGGTCGTACGCGGACGGGGCCTGGGGCATGCCGGCGAGTAGCGCGGCCTGGTCGAGGTCGAGGTTCTGCGCTCGCACCCCGAAGTACGCGCGCGCCGCGGCCTCGACGCCGTAGGCCTGCTGCCCGAAGTAGACGTCGTTCAGGTAGGCGGCGAGAATCCGCCGCTTGCTCCAGCGGCGCGCGAGCTGCACCGCGAGGCAACCTTCCGTCAGCTTCCGCCCGAGCGTCTGCTGCGGGCTGAGATACAGGTTCCGGACGAGCTGCTGCTCGATCGTCGACCCGCCCTGCGTGACGGAGCCCGAGCTGACGTCTGCGCCGAGGGCCCTGACGATCCCAAGGTAGTCGACGCCGCCGTGCTGCCAGAAGCGGCGATCCTCGACCGCGACGATCGCCTTGCGCATCTCGGGGGAGATCCGGCCGTACGAGACCGGGATCCGGACCCGGCTGGCGCCGAGGAGGCCGAGCCGCGTCCCGTCTCGCGCGTAGAGGACGCTCGCGCGAGCCGCGCCGTGCGCCTCGAGGCCGTTCAGGTTGCACGGGTACCAGAAGAAGGGCCCGGCCACCGCGGTGCCGACGGCCCAGGCGCCGACGAACACGATCACGACGGCGGCCGCGACCCGCAGCCGCCGCTTCCAGCTCGACCCCCCGGTGCGACGAGCTCGCTTTGCCATTGACGCCCCTAAAACGCGGGCGCCCGGAAACGGGTACGCCCGCCCGCCGCCGGGCTCCCCGGCCTGCGCATACTCAACGGGTGCGGATCCAGCTCGTACCCCGCGCGGCGCCGGTCGACTTCCTCGACCTGCCCTGGCACGAGCCGCTCGAGGCGTGGCAGTCGGCGCGGCTCGTCGAGGTGCCGCGGGGCATCGGGCGCCACGTCGTGCGCTTCGTCGAGTACGACGGCTCGCTGTTCGCGCTCAAGGAGTTGCCGCGGGAGCTCGCGCGGCGTGAGTACCGGCTGCTCCGCGAGCTCGGCAGCCGCGGCATCGCGGCGGTCGACGCGGTCGGGGTGGTGAGCGAACGGGCGCGCCCGGACGAGGACGCGCTCGACGACGTGCTCGTCACCCGCTACCTCGACTTCTCGCTCCCGTACCGCCTCGCCCTCGCGCGCCGGCCCGAGCGGCGGCGGCTCGAGCGCCTGCTCGACGCCTTCGCGCAGCTGCTCGTGCGGCTCCACCTGAGCGGCTTCTTCTGGGGAGACTGCTCGCTTTCGAACGCGCTCTTCCGCCGTGACGCGGGCGAGCTCGCCGCCTACCTCGTCGACGCGGAGACGGCCGAGCTCCACCCGAGCCTCTCCGCCGGGCAGCGCGCGTACGACCTCGAGATCGCGCAGGAGAACGTCTTCGGCGAGCTGCTCGACGTCGAGGCCGAGCTGGGGGAGCCGGCTCCGGCGGCGGAGGAGCTCGCGGCCGAGATCCCGTCCCGCTACGAGCGCCTCTGGTCGGAGCTGACGGCCGAGGCGGAGCTGCGCCCGGGCGAGACCGCGGCGCTCGGCGATCGCCTGCGCCGCCTCGCCGAGCTCGGCTTCGACGTCGGCGAGGTGGAGATCGTCGAGACCCGCGAGGGCTACCGGCTGCGGCTCGAGCCGAAGGTGATGGAGCCCGGCCACCATCGACGGCTGCTACAGCGGCTGACGGGGCTCGACGCCCAGGAGAACCAGGCGCGGCGGCTGCTTGCCGACCTCGACGCCTTCCGCCGGCGGACGCTCGAGGAGACGATGCCGCCGCCGACCGAGGCCGCTGCCGCCGGCCGCTGGCTCGCCGAGGTCTTCGAGCCGGCGATCGCCGCCGTCCCGCGCGAGCTGCGCGGGAAGCGGGACGCGGCACAGCTCTACCACGAGCTGCTCGAGCACCGCTGGTACCTCTCCGAGCGCGCGGGCCGCGAGGTGCCGCTGAAGCAGGCCGTCGCCGACTACGTCGAGAGCGTGCTGCGGCGGCTCCCCGACGAGCGCACGGTGCTGACGCGCGAGGACGATCCCGGCCCGTAGGCTGGCCCCATGTGCTTCGACACCGACTCGCGGCCGCCGATCCCCCGCATCGCCGGGGCCGCCGTCTCCCACGAGGACCTCGTGCTGGAAAGCGAGGACGGCAACCGCTTCGCGGCCTTCCGGGCGCTCCCCGAAGGAGACCTGCGCGGAGGGGTCGTGATCCTGCCGGACGTCCGGGGCCTCTACCGCTTCTACGAGGAGCTCGCGCTGCGCTTCGCGGAGCGGGGCCACGCGGCGGTCGCCTTCGACTACTTCGGGCGCACCGCCGGAGTCGAGAAGCGGCCGGAGGAGTGGGACTACATGCCGCTCGTGCAGCAGCTGACGAACGCGCAGGTGCAGACGGACGTCGGCACGTGCGTCCGGCACCTGCGCACGGTCGGCTGCAGCGCGCTCTTCACGGTCGGCTTCTGCTTCGGCGGCAGCGGCTCATGGGCCGCCGCCGCGTCGCGGCACGGCCTGGCGGGAGCCGTCGGCTTCTACGGGCGCCCGTCGCGGATGATCGAGCTCGTGCCGCGGCTCGAGGCTCCCATCCTCGCGCTGCAGGGCGGCGCGGACCAGGCGATCACGCACGAGGACAACCTCGAGTTCGAGGGTGCCCTGCGTGAGGCGGGCAAGGAGTACGAGCTCGTCGAGTACGAGGGCGCGCCGCACAGCTTCTTCGACCGCAAGCAGGAGGAGTTCCAGGAGGCGTCGGACGACGCCTGGCGGCGCACGCTCGAGTTCGTCGAGCGCCACTCGTAGTTTCGGCTTCGGCAACGCCGGTAGGTGAGCCCGCGTGGGCTTCCTCGACTCGATCCGGGGCGTCCTGTGGGCGCGCCGTCGCCGACCCGGCACCGTCCGCTACTGGGTCGAGCTCGCGCACGAGCGCTTCCAGCCGGACGACCTGCTGCGGCAGGCGGTCGAGGCGGAGCGGGCGGGCTTCGACGGAATCGCCTGCTCCGACCATCTCGCCCCGTGGTGGACGGAGGAGACCGCTCCCACCTCGTCCGGCAACGCCTGGGTCTGGCTGGGAGCCGTCGCGAATGCGACGAGGCGGCCCGTGCTCGGCACCGGCGTCACGGGACTGATCCACCGGTACAACCCGGTCGTCCTCGCGCAGCAGGTGGCGACGCTCGAGTCGCTCGCGCCGGCCGCGCCTTTCTCGGCGTCGGCTCGAGCGAGGCGATGAACGAGGTCCCTGCCGGGCTCGACTGGCCGGACACGGCCGAGCAGCTCGCCCGGACGGAGGAGGCGCTGACGATCGTGACGCGGCTGCTCGACGGCGAGGCGGTCGACCTCGACGGCAGCTTCTTCCGCGCGCGCGGCGCGAGGCTCTACGTCCGTCCCGCGCGCCGGCCGCCGGTGTACATGTCGGCCTTCTACGAGGGTGCGGCCGAGGTCGCGGGCCGCCTCGCCGACGGGATCTGGACGCTCGCCGACCCGCGCAAGGCACCGAAGGTGATCCAGGCGTACCGCCGCTCCTGCGAGCAGGCCGGGCGTGAGCCGGGCGAGGTGATCCTCCAGGCGGTGTTCTCCTGGGCGCCCGACGACGCCGCCGCGCTCGAGCACTCGCGCGAGTGGAAGGGGACGATGGTGGATGCGCACTACACCGACGACGTCCACGACCCGGCCGAGATCTATCGCAACGGCGAGGATCAGGTGCCGGACTCGATGTTCGAGGCCCAGGTGATCGTCTCGTCCGACCCGTCGACGCACGTGAAGCGGATCCGGATGCTCGAGAAGCTCGGCGCGACCACGGTCGTGCTGATGAACGTCTCGGGCGCGGACCCCCACGAGGCCCTCCGCGTCTACGGGCGCGAGGTGCTGCCGCAACTCCGGGCGTAGGCGTTTCCGATCGCGGCATCGCGACCACAACCTCGGGGAAGCGATTCCCGAGGAGGAACCCCATGGCCGAGCTCGTCGCCGACTTTGTCCTGAAGCGCCTGCGCGAGTGGGGCGTCCACCGCATCTACGGCTACCCGGGCGACGGGATCAACGCCTTCCTCGGCGCGCTCGACCGCGCCGACGGAGACCCCGAGTTCATCCAGACCCGCCACGAGGAGATGGCCGCCTTCATGGCGTGCGGCCACGCGAAGTTCGCCGGCGAGGACGCGTTCGGCGTCTGCATGGCGACCTCCGGGCCCGGCGCGGTCCACCTGCTCAACGGGCTCTACGACGCGAAGCTCGACCACGTCCCCGTCGTCGCGATCGTCGGCCAGCAGAAGCGCAGCTCCCTCGGCTCGCACTACCAGCAGGAGATCGACCTCCCGGTCCTGTACACGGACGTGTCCGAGTACGTCCAGTACTGCATGGACCCGGCGCAGGCACGGCACCTGATCGATCGCGCCTGCCGGATCGCGCTCGACCACCGCGGCGTCTGCGCGATCGTCGTCCCGAACGACGTCGCCGAGATGGACGCGGTCGAGTCGCCTCCGCGCGAGCACGGGTCGGTCTACTCGAGCGTCGGCTACAAGCGGCCGCGCATCCTGCCGCAGGAGTCCGAGATCGAGCACGCGGCGGAGATCCTCAACGAGGGGGAGAAGGTCGCGATGCTCGTCGGCCAGGGCGCGCGCGGCGCCGCCGAGGAGCTCGAGAAGGTCGCCGACCTGCTCGGCGCCGGGGTGGCGAAGGCGCTGCTCGGCAAGGACGTCCTCCCCGACGACCTGCCGTACGTGACCGGCGCGATCGGCCTCCTCGGCTCGATCCCGAGCTACGACATGATGGAGGACTGCGACACGCTGCTCATGGTCGGCACGAGCTTCCCGTACGCGGAGTTCCTGCCCAAGGAGGGGCAGGCGCGCTGCGTCGAGATCGACATCAAGGCCGGCATGATCGGCATCCGCTACCCGGCGGACGTGATGCTGATCGGCGACGCGAAGGAGACGCTGAAGGCGCTCGAGCCGCATCTCGTCCGCAAGGAGGACCGCTCCTGGCGCGAGGGGATCGAGAAGAAGGTCGCCGAGTGGTGGGACATCGTCGAGCGCCGCTCGATGATGGACGCCGACCCGATGAACCCGCAGCGGGTCGTCCACGAGCTCTCGCAGGTACTGCCGTCCGACGCGATCATCAGCGCGGACTCGGGCTCGTCCACGAACTGGTACGCGCGCCAGCTCCGGCTGCGCAAGGGCAACCTCGCCTCGCTCTCGGGGACGCTCGCGACGATGGTCCCCGGCGTCCCGTACGCGATCGCGGCGAAGTTCGCGTACCCGGAGCGGCCGGTGATCTGCTTCGTCGGCGACGGAGCGTTCCAGATGCTCGGGATGAACGAGATGCTGACGGTCAAGCGCTACATGGACCGCTGGGACGACAAGCGGCTCATCTTCTGCGTCTTCAACAACCAGGATCTCAACCAGGTCACCTGGGAGCAGAGGGTGATGGAGGGCGACCCGAAGTTCCGCGGCTCGCAGTGGCTGCCGAACTTCGACTACGCCGGGTACGCCGAGCTCTGCGGCCTCAAGGGCATCTTCTGCGACGACGGCGACCGGATGCGCTCGGCGTGGGAGGAGGCGCTCGCCGCCGACCGTCCCGTCGTGCTCGAGGTCAAGACCGACCCGGAGATCCCGCCGCTGCCGCCGCACATCCGCGAGGAGCAGGCCGAGAAGATGGCGAAGGCGATGGTCAGCGACCCGGAGCGGATGGGCGTGATGGAGAAGTCGCTCAAGGGGAAGCTCGTCGAGTTCACAGAGCACCTGAAGTCCTGACTTGACGGCTCTCGAGCGCCTCGACGTCAGCGCGTACACCGTCCCGACCGACGAGCTCGAGTCGGACGGGACGCTCGAGTGGGACTCGACGACCGTCGTCGTCGTCGACGCGCACGCCGCCGGCCGGACGGGGCTGGGATACACGTACTGCGACGCGGCCGCGGCCGAGGTCGTCCACGGGCAGCTCAAGGGCGTCGTCGAGGGCGAGGAGGTCATGGACGTCCGGGCTCGTTGGCTCGAGATGGGGCGGCAGCTGCGGAACGCGGGCCGGCCGGGCATCGGCTTCTGCGCCATCTCCGCGGTCGACCAGGCGCTCTGGGACCTCAAGGCGCGGCTGCTCGACGTCCCGCTCGTCGTCCTGCTCGGCGCGGCGCACGACGACGTTCCGATCTACGGCAGCGGCGGCTTCTGCTCCTATTCGCTGGAGCGCCTGCGGGAGCAGCTCGGCGGCTGGGCGGCGCAGGGCATCCCGCGCGTGAAGATGAAGCTCGGGCGCCGTCCCGAGGAGGATCCGGCGCGGCTCGACGCCGCTCGGGAGGCGATCGGCGAGGACGTCGAGCTCTTCGTCGACGCGAACGGCGCGTTCGCGCGGAAGCAGGCGCTCGCGTGGGCCGAGCGGTACGCGCTGGAGTGGGGCGTCTCCTGGTTCGAGGAGCCGGTGTCGTCGGCGGACCTGGAGGGGCTGCGGCTGCTTCGCGAGGAAGGGCCTGCGGGTCTCGAGATCGCGGCGGGGGAGTACGCCTACGTCCCCGCGGACTTCCGGAACCTGATCGGCTCGGTCGACTGCCTGCAGGCGGACGTCACCCGCTGCGGCGGGATAACCGGCCTGCTCTCCGCGTCCGGGCTCGCCAACGCGCACGCGATCGACGTCTCGGCGCACTGTGCGCCGGCCATCTCGGCGCACGCGTTCTGCGCCGTCGAGCGGCGTCGCCATCTCGAGTACTTCCACGATCACGTGCGCCTGGAGGGGATGCTCTTCGACGGCGTCCCCGAGCCCGACGGCGGCGTATTGCGGCCGGATCGCTCGCGCCCGGGGAACGGGCTCGAGCTGAAGCGCTCCGACGCCGAGCGGTTTTCGACGGCCCTCTCCAAGAGATAAGGCAACGCGATGGGCTACCTCACCCGCACGCTGGCGAACGTCCGCGAGGGGCGGATGCAGAAGATGCTCGCCGCGACCACGGCGTTCAGCGTCCCGCCGCTCGCCTTCGAGATCTACTACGAGCACTACAAGGGATCGTTCGGAGACAAGTGGATGTGGACGCCGATCGTCCTCACGCCGCCGCTCACCGCCGCGGGCATCGCCGGCGTCTTCTCCGAGAAGGCGGCGAGGACCTGGCTTCCGGCCATCTCCGCGCTGTACGCCCTCGACGGCGCGATCGGCGTGATCACGCACATTCGCGGCGTGCAGAAGCGGCCGGGCGGCTTCGGCGAGCCGACGTACAACCTGGCCATGGGGCCGCCGCTGTTCGCCCCCGGGTCGCTCTGCCTCGTCGGGATGCTCGGCATCCTGGCGGCGGTCGTCAAGCGGGAGAAGTAGGCGGCCGCCGTGCGGTACGACTTCGCCGAGGCGCACCACCTCCCGAACCGCCGCGTGCCGGAGCAGGCACACGCCGATCCGTACGACCTGCCGCGCCAGCGGCGCGGCGTGACGCCGCAGATGCACGGCCGCTATCCCGACTACGACGTCCTCGAGCAGTCGGACCACTGGGACGCGGTAACGCGCCGCGTCGTGTTCGAACGCGTCAGCAACGTCCCGGAGGTCCGCTTCTTCGACGGGCGGGAGGCCGAGACGCTGACCGTCCTCGCGGACGTCGTGCTCGCGCAGGACGCGGAGCCGCGCATCCCGGTGCTCGCGTACGTCGACGAGAAGCTCTTCAAGGGCGAGCGCGACGGCTACCGCTATTTCGACATGCCCGACGACGACGAGACGTGGCGGCGCGTCGCGCGCGGGCTCGACGAGGAGGCGCGACGGCTCGGGCAGGACCGGTTCGCCCTGCTCGGCGTCGGGGAGCAGGTCGAGGTCTGCCACCGCTTCGCGAACGGCGAGCTCTTCGGCGGCGCCTGGGACACGCTCAACGTCTCGCGTGCGTGGAGCGTCGTGATGCGCTATCTGCTGCAGGCGTTCTACTCCCATCCCTGGGCCTGGAACGAGATCGGCTTCGGCGGCCCGGCCTATCCCCGCGGCTATTCCCGCTTCGGCAGCCCGCACCTCGACAGCGCCGAGCGCGAGGAGTGGGAGGGGAAGGAGGCGTACGCGCGCGACCCGGTCGGGGACGCGCAGGAGCGCGGGCTGGAATGAGGCTCAGGAGCGTCGTCAAGGGGTCGGTCCTGATGCCGAAGGACAACGACTCGCCCTTCCTGCTCGACATGCACAAGCGCGGCGTCCAGAACGTCGACCGCATGGAGCGCTACCCGCTCTCGGCGCCGGTCGACCTCGTCGTCGTGGGCGCAGGGGCCGGCGGCGTCACGCTCGCGCAGCGGCTCGCGCGCGCCGGCTGGCGGATCGTGATCCTCGAGAAGGGCCCGTTCTGGGATCCGGACCGCGACTGGGTGAGCGACGAGAAGGGTTCGTCCGGCCTCTACTGGACGGATACGCGAGTCATCGCCGGCAACGACCCGATCGAGATGGGCAAGAACAACTCCGGCGTCGGCGTCGGCGGCTCGATGACCCATTTCGCCGGCTACGTGCCGCGCTTCCATCCGTCGGACTTCGAGGTGCGCACGCGCGACGGCGTCGCGGCCGACTGGCCGATCTCGTACCGGGACCTGAAGGAGTCGTTCGAGCGCGTCGAGCTCGAGCTTCCGGTCGCGGGGCAGGACTGGCCGTGGGGCGACCCGCACAGCTACCCGCACGGGCCGCACCCGATCGCGGGCGCGGCGAGCGTCGCGTGGCAGGGCGCGCTGCGCTGCGGGATCGAGATGCGCGTGGGGCCGGTGGCGATCACGAATGGGGTCTTCGGCCACCGGCCGCACTGCATCTACCGCGGCTTCTGCCTCCAGGGGTGCAAGGTGAACGCCAAGGCGAGCCCGCTGATCACCCACCTGCCGGACGCGATCGAGTACGGCGTCGAGGTGCGGGCGAACTGCATGGCGACGCGAGTCCAGATCGACGAGTCGAGCGGCCGCTGCACCGGTGTCACGTACGTCGACGGCGACGACATCGAACGCTTCCAGCCGGCCGACGCCGTCGCGGTGTGCGGCTACGCGATCGAGACGCCGCGCCTCCTCCTGCATTCGACGAGCCGCCGCTTCCCGAACGGGCTCGGGAACCAGAGCGACCAGGTCGGGCGCTACGCGATGGTGCAGGGCGCGACGCAGGTCGCCGCGCGCTTCCCGCAGGAGCTGCGGATGTACAAGGCTCCGCCGCCGGAGGTCTCCTCCGAGCAGTTCTACGAGACCGACGAGTCGCGCGGCTTCGCGCGCGGCTTCTCGCTTCAGACGGTTGCGCCGCTCCCGATCGACTGGGCGGAGCACGTGCAGGCCGACGGCCACTGGGGACAGGCGCTGCGCGAGTACATGCGCGACTATGCCCACTGGACGGTCCTCGGCGTCCTCTGCGAGTTCCTGCCGCTGCCGGAGAACCGCGTCACGCTCGCCTCCGAGACCGACCGCCACGGGATGCCGGTGGCGAACTTCTCCTACTCGCTGTGCGAGAACGACAAGCGGAACGTGGCGTGCGCGACGAAGGTGATGGAGGCGATCTGGGAGAACGCCGGCGCCCAGGACACGCTCAAGATCGACCGCTACGCGCACCTCGTCGGCGGCGCCCGGATGGGCTTCTCCCCCGACGACAGCGTCGTCGACTCGAGCCACCGCGCATGGGACTGCCCGAATCTCTTCCTCTGCGACGGCAGCGTCTTCCCCACCGAGGGGGCCGCGAACCCGGCGCTCGTGATCATGGCGCTCGCGGACCGGCTCGCGGCGCTGCTGAAGGCGAAGCGCGTGTCGCGCCCGGCGGACGCGCTGCGGAAAGGAGGGCTCGCATCCCTCCGACCCTGAGCAATCCGCGCGATCTCTTCCTCCAGCTGCTCGGCGAGCTGTTGTGGACGGAGCGGACACTCTCCTTCGAGGTGCTCCCGAAGCTGCAGCGCGACGTCGAGAGCGAGGGCCTGCACGCGGTGGTGACCGAGCATCTGGAGCAGACGCGTGAGCACGGCCCACGGCTCGAAGAGGTCTTCCGCGCGGTCGGGGCGGAACCGAGCTCCAACCTCAGCCCGCCGCTCGAGAAGCTCGCGCAGCACCACGACGAGCTGGCGGGGAAGCTGCCTGATCGCCGGCTCGCCGATGTCTTCCACGCGGCGGCCGCGGCGGCCACCGAGCACCTCGAGCTCGCCGCCTACGACGCGCTGCTCGCCCTCGCGGGCGCGGTCGACCTCGGCGACGGCCGGCGCCTGCTCGAGCGGAACCGCGGCGAGGAGGCGGACGCGCTCGGCCGGCTGCAGTCCGAGCTCGAGCGGCTCGGCGGCGCCCTGCGCGACTGACGCCGCCCGCCGCGGGCAACAGAACCCCGTGGCCACGCGCGTCTACGACCTCGCGGCGCTCGTGCTCCTCGTATACGCACGCACGCGCTACCGCGTCCGCGCGCTCGGTGCGCCGCTCGAGCTGCGCCACCCCTCGCTCGTCGTCGCGACGCACCGGCGCGAGGACGACGCGCCCGTTCTCGTCGGCGCCCTCTACCCCGCCGTCCGGAGGCAGCTCGGCGACGGCGGACGGGTCCACTTCGCCGTCCGGGACGACCTCTTCGAGCGCGGCTTCTTCGCGGGCTGTCCGCCGCGGCTCGCGCTGCCGCTGCGGCGGCTGCTCTGGCCGCTCGACATGGGCCCCGTGCTGAAGAGGTTCCTCGCCTGCCATCCGGCGGCGGTGCCCGACGCCGCCTGCGTCGTCCAGTTGCTGCGAGCGCATCCTGACGCGCCGCTCGACGAACTCCTGCCGCGGCGGCACGTCGACGACATCCGCGCGCGTGCCCGGGCGACCGGCCTCGAGCCGCCGGAGAGCGGCCGCGCCGCCGTGCGCCCCGAATACGGCGACCTGCTCTGGCGCTGGATCGAGCGCGACCAGACGCGCGACCCCCGGACCGATGAGTGGTGGCGGCGCCGGCGGCTCGACGCGGTCTCGGACTTCCGCGGGCTCGTCGACGTCCTCCGCGCGGGGAGCTCCCTCTTCGTGTCGCCCGAGGGGCGTGCGTCCCCCGACGGGACGATCGGGCCGCTCGTCGGCGGGCTCGGCGCGTTGGCGCGCCGGGGCGCGCCGCGAGCGCTCGTCCCGCTCGCCCTCGCCTACGACCCGCTCACGGCGGGACGTGCGCGCGCGTACGTCGGGATCGGCGCGCCCGCCGATCCGCGCCTGGACGCCGACGCGACGCTCGCGCTGCTGCGGAGGACGACCCCGCTGACCGTCGGATCCTCCTTCGCAGCCGCGCTCGCCCACGGAGCCGATCCCGAGCAGCGGCTCGCGCACGACGTCGAGGAGGCGCGGCGCGAGGGCCGCCCGCACGAGCCCGAGCTGGCGCTCGCCGCCGTCCGGCGGGAGCGGCTCGCCGAGGCGCGGCGGGCCGCCCGCGGGCGCGACCTGGCCCGGCTCGTCAACGAGTACCTGAGTGCCCGGGAGATGCCTCGCCGGCCGCGCCGCCCACGCCGGGAGCGTGAAACGAGTTCCGCTACACTGCGCCCGCGCGAGGCGCCGTAGCTCAGCTGGTTAGAGCGCTGCACTCATAATGCAGAGGTCGGTGGTTCGAGCCCACCCGGCGCTACTTCAGCGCATCCTCGGAGCGAGAGAAAACGATGGCAACCGGAGTCAGAGTCCCAATCACGCTCGCCTGCACCGACTGCAAGCGGCGGAACTACCAGACGCAGAAGTCGAAGCGGAACTCGCCCGACCGGGTCGAGTTCAGCAAGTACTGCCGCTGGTGCGGCCGTCACACCCTGCACCGGGAGACGCGCTAGGCGGCCATGGCGCGGCAGACCCGACAGCAGCGCCGGCAGCGGCGCGCGCAGGCGGCGGGCGTCCCGCCGCGGCGTCCGCCGACCCGTCCCGTCGAGAGGGACGAGGCGCCCGAGCCGCGGCAGCCGCCGCGCCGGCCCGCGCGCGAGGAGCCGCGCGCCGGCGTGCCGGGGGTGCGCTTCGTCCAGGAGGCGGTCGCCGAGCTCAAGAAGGTCGAGTGGCCGAACCAGCACGCGGTCGTCAGCGGCACGGCCGTCGTCCTCGTCGCCTGCCTGATCGTCGGCGTCTACCTGTGGAGCAACGACGAGCTCTGGCGCTACGTCGTGCAGCACGTCTTGCTGCGTTAGGGGAGTAGAGATGTTCCGCTGGTACGTGATCAACACCTACTCCGGGCACGAGAACAAGGTGAAGGCGAATCTCGAGCACCGGATCGAGTCGATGGGGCAGCGGCAGCGCTTCCGCCGCGTCGTCGTCCCGACCGAGCAGGTGATCGAGACGAAGGACGGCCAGAAGGTGCAGGCCGAGAAGCGCGTACTCCCCGGCTACGTCCTCGTGAACATGGACCTCGACGACAACGCCTGGACGGTCGTCAAGAACACGCCCGGCGTGACGGGCTTCGTCGGCGCCGGCACGACGCCCGTTCCGCTCTCCCAACCGGAGGTCGACCGCATCCTCCACACGGGTGCAGCGACGGCGGGGCCGAGGCCCGCGCTGGTGGAGTTCCAGCTCGGGGAGTCGGTGAAGATCACCTCGGGGCCGCTCGCCGACTTCGACGGGGAGATCACGGACGTCAACTCCGACGCGCAGAAGCTCCAGGTGATGGTCAACATCTTCGAGCGGCAGGTGCCGGTCGAGGTCGGATTCGACAACGTGAAGAAGCTCGACTAGAGAGAAGGGCTCGTGGCGAAGAAGGTTCTCACGCTGATCAAGCTCCAGATCCCCGGCGGGCAGGCCAACCCGGCGCCGCCGGTCGGTCCTGCGCTCGGCCAGCACGGCGTCAACATCATGGAGTTCTGCAAGGCGTTCAACGCGCAGACGGCCGACCAGAACGGCCGCATCACCCCCGTCGAGATCACGGTCTTCGAGGACCGCTCGTTCACCTTCATCACGAAGACGCCGCCGGCGGCCGTCCTGATCAAGGAGGCGCTGCGGCTCGAGAAGGGGTCCGGCGAGCCGAACCGGAACAAGGTCGGGCGCCTCTCGCGGGAGCAGGTGCGCCAGATCGCCGAGACGAAGCTGCAGGACCTGAACGCGCGCGACGTCGACCAGGCGGCGCTGATCATCGCCGGCACGGCGCGCTCCATGGGAGTCGAGGTGGACCTGTAATGGCAGCAAGAGGCAAGCGCTACACCGCCGGCCGCGCGCTCTTCGAGCGCGAGCGGGTCTACTCGCCGGTCGAGGCCGTCCGTCTGCTGAAGCAGATGGAGGGGACGAAGTTCGACGAGACGGTCGAGGTGCACTTCCGGCTGGGATTGAACGTCCGCCACGCGGACGAGCAGCTGCGCGGCACGCTGATGCTTCCGCACGGCACCGGCAAGGAGGTGCGCGTCGCGGTCTTCGCCGAGGGCGACAAGGCCCGCGAGGCGGAGGAGGCGGGTGCCGACGTCGTCGGCTCGGCCGACCTCGCCAAGCGGATCGAGGAGGGCTTCACGGAGTTCGACGTCGCGATCGCGACGCCCGACCAGATGGGCAACGTCGGCAGGCTCGGCCGCATCCTCGGGCCGCGCGGCCTGATGCCGAACCCGAAGACGGGCACCGTCACCTTCGACGTCGGCAAGGCCGTCTCCGACGCCAGGGCCGGCAAGCTCGAGTACCGCACCGACCGCGGCGCGAACGTCCACGTGTCGATCGGCAAGAAGAGCTTCGAGCAGCGCGCGCTCGTCGAGAACTACGCCGCAGTCGTGGACGAGATCGTCCGCGCCAAGCCGTCGGCGGCGAAGGGCCGCTACATCCGGCAGATCACGCTGACGAGCACGATGGGCCCCGGCATCCACGTCGACCCGGCCCGCACGCGCGGCATCGTCGAGGAGTTGGACGAGGCTGCGCAGGAGGCCGCTACAGTTCCGGCCTAGCACCGGACCCGCCGAAGACCACTGGCAGCCCTCCCTGCGAGGGCCGAAGACCAGTCGAGGTGAGATGAAGAGAGATCGGAAACAGCAGGTCGTCGAGCAGCTGACGGAGCGCCTGAAGGCGGCCGAGACGCTCCTCGTGGCCGATTACCGCGGCCTGACGATGCCGCAGATCGACGAGCTGCGCACGCGGCTGCTCGAGAGCGGCGCCCGCTTCACCGTCGTCAAGAACACGCTGACGCGGCGCGCCGCCGAGGCCGCAGGCGCCGACGCGCTGCTGACGCTGCTCGAAGGACCGAGCGCCATCGCGTTCCTCGAGGCCGAGGGCGACATGCTCGCGGCCGCGAAGGCGCTCGCCGACGCCGCGCGCGAGACCCGCGTCCTCGAGATCCGCGGCGGGCTGATGCAGGGTCGCGTCATGTCGGCCGCCGAGGTGGAGAGCCTCGCGACGCTCCCGCCGGCGGAGGTGCTGCGCGGGCAGGTGCTCGGCGCGATCGTCGCGCCGCTAACGACCTTCGCCGCGCTGCTCGACGCGCCGCTCCAGAACCTCGTCGGGCTGATCGACGCGCGGATCGAGCAGCTGGGAGGCCCGGAGGCCGAAGGCGCCCCGCCGGAGGCCGGAGGTGCCGAGGCCGCACAGGCGGCCGAGGCGGAGGAGCCAGCCGCCGAGGAGGAGCCGACACCGGCGGACGCGACAGCGTCCGCCTCCGACGACACTGACACCGAGGAGGACTGAGAGATGGCAGCAGTGGAGGAGATCTTCGAATCGCTCGGGAGCATGACGGTCCTCGAGCTGGTCGAGCTGAAGAACAAGATCGAGGAGGAGTGGGGCGTCACGGCCGCCGCTCCGGTCGCGGTCGCGGCGCCCGGCGGCGCGGCGGCGGGCGGCGACGGTGCCGCCGCGGCGGAGGAGAAGACGTCGTTCGACGTCGTCCTCACGGAGGTTGGCGGCCAGAAGATCCAGGTGATCAAGGTCGTGCGCGCCGTCACCGGCCTCGGCCTCAAGGAGGCCAAGGACCTCGTCGACTCGGCGCCGAAGGCGGTCAAGGAGGGCGTCGCCCAGGAGGAGGCCGACTCGATCAAGTCCCAGCTCGAGGAGGCCGGCGCCACCGTCGAGCTCAAGTAGCCCGTCACCTGCTGCACGACAAGAGGGGCGTCGCGCGGCGCCGCTCTTGCCGTCCGGCCGGGTCGGAGCTACAGTTCGCCCCGATAACCGGCGTCCGCCGCGGCTTTGCCTTGCGGCGAGGGGGGTCGTTCGGGTACCCTGGCTGGTTGCGCCGACGTTCCGCCCGCTTGCAGTTCCGATCGCTTTCTTGCCCGTTCTCGCACGTCCCAAGGGAGGCTGTTTCTCTTGACCACGACGGTCGCTTCGCCCCGCGCTCGCACGTCGTTCAGTCGGCTCGAGCACGTTCTCGACCTTCCCAACCTCATCGACATCCAGAAGGCCTCGTTCCAGTGGTTCCTCGACGAGGGACTACGGGAGACGATCGACGACATCTCGCCGATCGAGGACTACACCGGCTCGCTCGCCGTCGAGTTCGGCGCCTACAAGTTCGGTGACCCGCAGTTCTCGATCAAGGAGTGCCGCGAGAAGGACCTGAGCTACCAGGCTCCGCTCTCGATGACCGTTCGCTTCGTGAACAAGGACACGGGCGAGATCCGGGAGCAGACCGTCTTCATGGGCGACTTCCCGATGATGACCGAGCACGGCACGTTCATCATCAACGGCACCGAGCGCGTGATCGTCACGCAGCTCGTCCGTTCGCCGGGCGCCTACCTGATGGAGCCGAAGGACCCGACGAAGCAGGTCTTCACGGCGAATCTGATGCCGAGCCGTGGCTCGTGGCTCGAGCTCGAGATCGACAAGAAGGGCGTCGTCTACGCGCGCATCGACCGCAAGCGCAAGCTGCCGATCACGACGCTCCTCCGCGCCCTTCCCGCCGAGGACCCGTCGACCGGCTTCGCGCTCGACACGTCGACGAACGAGGCGATCCTCGCCCTCTTCGACAACTCCCCGTACATCGTCAACACGCTCGACAAGGACCCCTCGACGCGCGAGGAGGAGGCCCTGATCGAGGTGTTCAAGAAGCAGCGCCCGGGCGAGCCGCCGACGCTCGACAACGCGCGGAACCTCCTGCGCGCGCTCTTCTTCGACCCCAAGCGCTACGACCTGACGAAGGTCGGCCGCTACAAGCTCAACCAGCGGCTCGGCGTCGCCGTTCCCGAGGACACCCGGGTGCTCACGACGGAGGACATCGTCGCGCTCGTCCGCAAGCTGCTCGAGCTGCCGGTCAAGCTCGGCCTGCCCGAGGACTCCAAGGACTTCGCGGCCGAGGCGATGACCCTTCCGCGGGCGCCGATCGCCAACGACCTCGACGAGTACGAGCACTTCGGCAACCGCCGCCTGCGCACGGTCGGCGAGCTGATCCAGGAGGCGTTCCGCGTCGGCCTCTACCGCATGGAGCGCGTCGTCCGCGAGCGGATGACGACGGAGGACGTCGACACGATCACGCCGCAGACGATCATCAACATCCGGCCGGTGGTCGCAGCGCTGAAGGAGTTCTTCGGCTCCTCGCAGCTGTCGCAGTTCATGGACCAGACGAACTCGCTCGCCGGCCTGACGCACCGGCGGCGCCTCTCGGCGCTCGGCGCCGGCGGCCTCACGCGCGAGCGCGCGCCGATCGAGGTGCGCGACGTCCACCCGACGCACTACGGTCGCATGTGCCCGATCGAGACGCCGGAGGGCCCGAACATCGGCCTGATCGGCTACCTCGCCTCGTACGCGACCGTCTCCGAGTTCGGCTTCATCCAGACGCCGTACCGGAAGGTGCAGAACGGCAAGGTGACCGACGAGATCGTCTACCTCGACGCCGTCGAGGAGACGCGCTACGTGATCGCGCAGGCGAGCGCACAACTGGACAAGAACGGCAAGTTCGTCGGCGAGACCGTCCTCTGCCGCTCGTCCGAGGGCGAGGCCGTGACGGCGTCGCCGAAGGACGTCGACCTGATGGACGTCTCGCCGGCGCAGATCGTCTCCGTCTCCACGGCGCTGATCCCGTTCCTCGAGCACAACGACGCGAACCGCGCGCTGATGGGGGCGAACATGCAGCGCCAGGCGGTGCCGCTGCTCGTGCGCCAGGCGCCGCTCGTCGGCACCGGGCTCGAGTACCGGGCCGCGGTCGACTCGGGCGACGTCGTCGTCGCCGAGCGCGCCGGGACCGTCGCCGACGTCGACGCGGAGAAGGTCGTCGTCGAGACGAAGGACGCGCGCGACGAGTACTCGATGACGAAGTTCATGCGCTCGAACCAGGGCACGCTGATCCACCACAAGCCGATCGTGCGTCTCGGGGACAAGGTGCAGGCGGGCGACGTCCTCGCCGACGGCAGCTCGACCGACCAGGGCGAGCTCGCGCTCGGCGCGAACCTGCTCGTCGCGTTCATGCCGTTCGAGGGCTTCAACTTCGAGGACGCGATCGTCATCTCGGAGCGGCTCGTGAAGGACGACATCCTCACGTCGATCCACATCCACGAGTACGAGATCGACGCCCGCTCGACGAAGCTCGGCGACGAGGAGATCACGCGCGACATCCCGAACCGCTCCGAGGAGTCGCTCGCGCAGCTCGACGAGCGCGGCGTCGTGCGGATCGGAGCCGAGGTCGGCGCCGGCGACCTGCTCGTCGGCAAGGTGACGCCGAAGGGCGAGACCGAGCTGACCGCGGAGGAGAAGCTGATCCGCGCGATCTTCAAGGAGAAGGCGCGCGAGGTCCGCGACACGAGCCTCAAGGTGCCGCACGGCGAGGGCGGCGTGGTGATCGACGTCAAGACGTTCTCGCGGGACGCGGGCGACGACCTGTCGCCGGGCGTCAACGAGCTCGTCCGCGTCTACGTGGCGACGAAGCGCAAGATCGCCGAGGGCGACAAGCTCGCCGGCCGCCACGGCAACAAGGGCGTGATCTCGAAGATCGTCCCCGAGGAGGACATGCCCTTCCTCCCCGACGGGCGGCCCGTGGACATCGTCCTCAACCCGCTCGGCGTGCCGAGCCGGATGAACATCGGCCAGGTGCTGGAGACGCACCTCGGCTGGGCGGCCGCGCACGGCGTGTTCGGCGAGAACGGCGACGGCAACGGCTCGAAGAACGGCGACGTCGACTGGCGCCACCGGCGCCAGGTGATCAACGGCGGCAACCCGACCGCGGTGGCGACGCCAGTCTTCGACGGCGCGAGCCCGGCCGACGTCGACGAGGCGCTGATCGAGTGGACGAGGCAGAACCCCGACTCGCCGATCCGGTTCGTCGTCGACCCGAAGCGGCCTGCCGGGCGCCAGTGCTCGGGCAAGACAGTGCTCTACAACGGCCGCAGCGGCGCGCCCTTCGAGCAGAAGGTGACCATCGGCTACATGTACATCCTGAAGCTGCTCCACCTCGTGGACGACAAGATCCACGCGCGCAGCACCGGCCCGTACTCGCTCGTCACCCAGCAGCCGCTGGGCGGCAAGGCGCAGTTCGGCGGCCAGCGCTTCGGCGAGATGGAGGTGTGGGCGCTCGAGGCGTACGGCGCCGCCTACACGCTGCAGGAGATGCTCACGATCAAGTCCGACGACACCGTCGGGCGCGTCAAGGCCTACGAGGCGATCGTGAAGGGCGAGAACATCGCCGAGCCGTCGATCCCCGAGTCCTTCAAGGTGCTCCTGAAGGAGATGCAGTCGCTCGCACTCGACGTCCACGTCCTCTCGGACGAGGGCCGCGAGGTCGAGGTGCGGGAGGAGGAGGACGAACTGCTCCGCGCGGCGGAGGAGCTCGGCATCGACCTCTCGCCCGGCTCGCTTCGCGCCGTCGGCCGCGAGCCGACCGCCGAGGAGCAGGAGGAAGGACAGGAGCGCGTCGACCAGGACGGCGAGCTGAGCCTGCCGGCCGACGAGGCGCTCGGCGACCTGGAGGACGTCGAGGTCTCCGAGGAGCAGGAGGCCGAAGAGGACGCGGAGGCGGAGGTCGGACCGCTCGGCGAGCCGGTCGTCGACCTGGAACTCGAAGACTGAGCAGTCGGAAACCCGTTTCGAGGGCTGAGGAGAGACTTTGATCGATATCAATGATTTCGACGCGATCCGGATCGGGCTCGCGTCGAGCAAGCAGATCCGCGACTGGTCTTCGGGCGAGGTCACCAAGCCGGAGACGATCAACTACCGCACGCTCAAGCCGGAGCGCGACGGCCTGTTCTGCGAGCGCATCTTCGGTCCGACGCGGGACTGGGAGTGCTACTGCGGCAAGTACAAGCGCGTCCGCTACAAGGGCATCATCTGCGAGCGCTGCGGCGTCGAGGTGACGCGGCAGAAGGTGCGCCGCGAGCGGATGGGGCATATCGACCTCGCCGCTCCGGTCTCCCACATCTGGTTCTTCAAGGGCGTCCCGAGCCGCATCGGCTACCTCCTCGACATCGCGCCGCGCGAGCTGGAGAAGGTGCTGTACTTCGCCGCCTCGATCGTCACCGCGGTCGACACGGAGAAGCGCGCGGCCGACCTCAACGAGCTCGAGGACCAGGTGCGCGCCGAGGCGGAGCGGATCGACGTCGACCGCGACGAGGCGCTGGCCGCGCTCGAGGACCGGCTCGCCCGGCGGCGGGACTACTTCGCCAAGGGCAGGGAGCGGAACTTCGACGAGGACGACGACTTCTGGGTCCGTGGCCTGTCCAACTGGGCGGAGGAGCAGGTGCTGCCGCCGCTCGGGGAGGCGCGGGCGCTCGTCAGCGGGCTCTTCGTGGAGCTCGTCCCGAAGATCACGACGGAGGACTCGAAGAAGATCCGCGAGCTCGTCCGCAACTCGGCGATCCGGGACGACCGCCGCCTGTCGGCGCGCGAGGTCGAGCTCGTCGGCGGCGCTGCCGAGCAGATCAAGGCGGCGATCGCGCCGCTCGAGCAGGAGGCCGGGAAGGCGACCGGCTCGAAGAAGGGTGCGGTCACCAAGCACATCCACCGCGTCGTCGAGGGCCTGCTCACGGGCGCCGAGCTGAACGAGGAGGATCAGGCGCTCGTCGAGGCCGTCGACCTCAAGAGCCTCGAGAAGGCCCGCGAGCTCGGCAACGGCCTGCTCCGCGACACGCTCGACGCGGCGCAGCCGGAGTCCGACCTGCGCGAGCTGGCGAACGACCTCTGCCTGCGCACGGACGGCCGGATCCAGAAGGAGGATCTCGACGCGATCGTCCAGTGGGCGCTGAAGGTGCGCGAGATGTACCTCGACATCGAGTCGCGCCGCGAGGACGCCCGCGAGGCGGCGGTGGACGCGGTGCGGCGCCTCGAGCAGACGTGGCAGCTGTTCCGCGAGCTCGAGCCGAAGCTGATCGTCAACGACGAGCAGATCTTCCGCGAGCTCAAGGACCGCTTCGGGTCGCCGTACGGGTTCGGCGTCTACTTCCGCGGCGGCATGGGAGCGGAGGCGATCCGAGACCTGCTCAAGGACCTCGACCTCGCCGCCGAGGCCGCGATGCTGCGCGAGACGATCCGGACCTCGAAGGGGCAGAAGCAGCAGCGCGCGATCAAGCGCCTCAAGGTCGTGAACGCGTTCATCACGAGCGAGAACCGGCCCGAGTGGATGATCCTCGAGGCCGTCCCGGTGATCCCGCCGGAGCTGCGGCCGATGGTGCAGCTCGACGGCGGCCGCTTCGCGACCTCGGACCTCAACGACCTCTACCGGCGCGTGATCAACCGGAACAACCGGCTCAAGCGGCTGCTCGACCTCGGCGCGCCGGAGATCATCGTCAACAACGAGAAGCGGATGCTGCAGGAGGCGGTCGACGCGCTGTTCGACAACGGCCGCCGCGGCCGCGCCGTCACCGGCCCCGGCAACCGGCCGCTGAAGTCGCTCTCCGACATGCTGAAGGGCAAGCAGGGCCGCTTCCGGCAGAACCTGCTCGGGAAGCGCGTCGACTACTCCGGCCGCTCGGTCATCGTCGCCGGCCCGCACCTGCGCCTGCACCAGTGCGGCCTGCCGAAGCTGATGGCGCTCGAGCTCTTCAAGCCGTTCATCATGAGCCGGCTCGTCGAGCGGAAGATCGTCCAGAACATCAAGGCTGCGAAGCGGCACGTCGACCAGATGCACGCCGAGGTGTGGGACATCCTCGAGGAGGTCATCCAGGAGCACCCGGTGCTGCTGAACCGCGCCCCGACGCTGCACCGGCTCGGCATCCAGGCGTTCGAGCCGACGCTCGTCGAGGGCAAGGCGATCCAGGTGCACCCGCTCGTCTGCCACGCCTTCAACGCCGACTTCGACGGCGACCAGATGGCCGTCCACGTGCCGCTGTCGGCGGAGGCGCAGGCCGAGGCGCGGATCCTGATGCTGTCGGCGAACAACATCCTCTCGCCGGCCTCGGGCCGTGCGCTCGCGACGCCGACGCAGGACATGGTGCTCGGCTCGTACTATCTGACGTACTCGGACAAGGAGTTCGGCGGCGTCGCGGCCGAGGATCTCGACCCGCGCCCGCCCCGCTTCCGCACGGAGGAGGAGGTCGAGTTCGCGCTCGACGCGAGGCAGATCTCCCTCCAGCAGCCGATCGAGTACCTCTGGAACGGCGAGCTCGTCGTCACGACGGCCGGCCGGGTGATCTTCAACGCGGAGGTGGACCGGGCGCTCCACGAGGCGGTCGGCGGCCAGAACGGCCACGGCGCCACGTACCACGAGTACATCAACCGGACGCTGTCGCGGAAGGAGCTCGGCGACTTCATCTCGACGCTCGTCGACGAGCACGGCGCCCATGCGGTCGCGGTCGTCCTCGACACGATCAAGGACCTCGGCTTCCGCTACGGCACCGAGGCAGGCGTCACGATCTCGAAGAACGACATCGTCGTGCCGCCGACGAAGGAGGAGATCCTCGCGGGCTACGAGGAGCGGGTCGGCCGCGTCGAGGACGCGTACGACCAGGGCCTGATCACCGAGGCGGAGCGCCACGAGCAGATCACGTCGATCTGGACGGAGGCGACCGACGAGGTCGCACAGGCGATGGTCGACAACCTCGACGAGCTGAACCCGATCTACATGATGGCCAACTCCGGCGCCCGCGGCTCGTTCGCGCAGCTCCGCCAGCTGGCCGGCATGCGCGGGCTGATGGCGAATCCGAAGGGCGAGATCATCGAGCGTCCGATCAAGGCGAACTTCATGGAGGGCCTGTCGGTGCTCGAGTACTTCATCTCGACCCACGGCGCGCGCAAGGGCCTCGCCGACACGGCGCTCCGCACCGCCGACTCCGGCTACCTGACGCGGCGTCTCGTCGACGTCTCGCAGGACGTCATCATCCGCGAGGAGGACTGCGGAGCCGAGGAGCACGTCGAGCTGCCGCTCTTCCTGCCGGACGGTCTGAACAAGTCCGTCGCCGGGCGGATCGCGGCCAACGACGTCCACAAGCCGCTCTCGAGCGGCAGGCCGGGCAAGACGATCGTCGCCCAGAGGGGCGAGGAGATCACGGGCCCGCGGCTGCGCGAGATCGTCGAGGAGCTCGGCGAGGACGCCGAGGGCTTCCAGATCCCCGTGCGGTCGGTGCTCAAGTGCAGGGCCGAGACCGGCGTGTGCCGGGCGTGCTACGGCACGTTCCTCGCCACGGGCGAGCTCTCCGAGATCGGCGACGCGGTCGGCATCATCGCCGCCCAGTCGATCGGGGAGCCCGGGACGCAGCTGACGATGCGGACGTTCCACACGGGCGGTATCGCCGGCGCCGACATCACGCACGGCCTGCCGCGCGTCGTCGAGATCTTCGAGGCGCGGAACCCGAAGGGCGCCGCGGCGCTCGCGGAGATCGCGGGCACCGTCGCGATCGAGGAGACGGAGCGCCAGCTCCGGATCACGGTCGTTGCCGACAGCGGGAACGAGGAGGACGACTACTCGGTCCTCGTCCCGCGCCGGACGCGGCTGAGCGTCGTGCACGGCCAGCGTGTCGAGGCGGGCGACCCGCTGCACGAGGGCTCGCTCAACCCGGCCGACCTGCTGCGCCTCAAGGGCTACACGGCGACGGAGCTGTACCTCGTCGGCGAGGTGCAGAAGGTCTACAAGTCGCAGGGCGTCGAGATCCACGACAAGCACATCGAGCTGATCGTGCGGCAGATGCTCAAGAAGGTACGGGTCGAGAACGCCGGCGGCACCGACCTCCTGCCGGGCCAGCTCGTGGACAAGATCGTCCTCGACCGCGAGAACGCGCGCGTGAAGAAGGTGAAGAAGGAGCAGGCGACCTCCGAGCCGCTGATCCTCGGCATCACGAAGGCGTCGCTCGCGACGGAGTCCTTCCTCTCCGCGGCGTCGTTCCAGGAGACGACCAAGGTGCTGACGGACGCGGCGATCGAGGGCAAGGTCGACCGGCTGCTCGGGCTGAAGGAGAACGTCATCATCGGGAAGCTGATCCCGGCGGCGACCGGGCTGAAGCGGTACCGGACGATCGAGATCGGTCCCTCCGACAAGGTGCCGGCGAGCGCGCTCGCTCGCCCGCAGACGGAGGAGCAGCTGCTCGCGGCGCTCGAGGAGATCGGCTCCGACGGATCCGACGCGCTCGCGGGGCTCGGGCTCGACTTCGGCGGCGAGCCCCAGCTGACGGACGACGCCTCGGACGAGGCGGAGCCGCGGTCGGACCTCGAGGCGGAAGAGGTGCCCGAGGTCGACACGCCGCTCGACGAGGCCTAGCCGCGAGGACGCCACTCGACGCGGGCCGGCACGTTCCCGGCCCGCGTCGTCGCATAGCCTTGTGCCCATGCTCGAGCGCCTGTGGGGCACGATCCCCGTCAGTCCCGAGACGCGCGGCGCCCGGCTGGCCGGCGCGGTCGGGAAGCGCTGGCTGCACGTCGTCGCCCGCTACGCGCCGTTGCCGCCGGCCGCCCGCGTCGCGCTGCACCGCCGGCGCGGCGTGCAGATCGGGCGGCGCGTGTTCATCGGCACCGAGGTGTTCATCGACGACGCGGTGCCGTCCTCGGTGACGCTCGAGGACGACGTGACGGTGATCGCGCAGACGACGATCCTCGGCCACACGTACTACCCGCGCCACTTCCACGGGCTGCTGGGCGACGAGGCGGCGCGCGAGGGGCTGCGAACCAGGATCTCCCGCGGCGCGTACCTCGGGCTGCGGAGCACGATCCTCGCCGGCGTGACGGTCGGCGACTATGCCGTCGTCGGCGCGGGCGCGGTCGTCGTCGAGGACGTCCCGCCGTACACGATGGTCGCCGGCGTCCCGGCCCGCGTCGTGCGTGAGTACTCCGCCGACGACGTCGGGTAGCTCGCCCGGACGTCCGTCACCCGGCGAGCGGACGCGATGCGTCCGCGGGCTCCGGCCGCCTTTCCTTCGCCGCGTAGAGCGCCTCGTCGGCGCGCTCGAAGAGGCTCGTCGCGTCGTCCTGCGGCTGCAACTCGGCGATTCCGGCCGAGATGGCGACGCGGCCGGCATGCGGCAACGGCCTGGCGGAGAACGCCTGCCGGATCCTCAGCACGAGCCGCTGCGCCTCGTCGCTTCCCGACTCCGGCGCGATCACCGCGAACTCGTCGCCGCCGATGCGGCACGGGACGTCGGAGGCGCGGACGACCTGCCGGACGCGGTCGGCCGCCTCGGCGAGCACGCTGTCGCCCGCGAGGTGGCCGATCCGGTCGTTGATCGCCTTGAAGCCGTCCACGTCCGCGACGAGGAGCGCGAGCCGCCGGCCGTACCGCTGGGCCCGATCGATCTCGCGCTGCAGCGTCTCGTGGAAGTAGCGCCGGTTGTGGAGGCCCGTGAGCGCGTCGAGGTCGGCCAGCTGCCGCGCCTCGCGGAAGCGGCGGGCGTTCTCGAGCGCGGGGGCCGCCCGCTCCGCGAGCTCCGAGAGACGGTGGAGGTCGTCGGCGCCGAAGCGCGCGCCGGCCGCTCGGGTGTAGGCGCCGAGCCAGCCGATCGGGGTGCCGCGGTCGACGAGCGGCAGGACGAGGCCGGCCCGGACGGCGTGGGCGGCGTACTCCTCGGCGGCGTGGTGGTACATCAGCTCGACGGCGCCGATCGGCCGGCGGTCGGGCGGCCCGCCGAGCGCCTGCGGATCGGGGTCGTCGCCGTCGAATCCGAGCGACGCGGTCACCGGCTGCCCCTCGCCGGCGTCGATGCGCACGAGCACCGCGTCCACCTGCGGCAGGGCGAGCGCCCCCTCGAGCGTCCGCGCGAGCACGTCGTCGAGCTCGATCGAGCCCGCGATCTCGCCGAGGAAGCGGCTGCGGCGCGCCTCCGCCTCGGCCCGCCCCACTGCGGCGTTGAGCTCGTCCGCGAGCTCGTTCATCCGCGCCTCGAGCGTCTGGACGACCTCCGCGATGCGCGCCTCCGCCCGCCGCTTCGAGCGGCGCGAGCCGAGAACGAGCAGGAGGACGGTCGCGGCCACGGCCGCGCCCAGGGCGGCGGACAGTGTTATTTCCAGGTGATTCATGGCAGCAGCGGACCCGCCGTTGCCGCAGGGCCGCGCTCGGACTGTAGTCGCGTCGGGCCGTTCGGGCTACGGGGCGAATGGGCAAGTTTCCGCTCCGCAACGCGGTTTGACGGTGCTCCCGGGGCTCCGCTACCATGCCGCGGGCGGTTGGCAGGGGCTCGACCCCGGCCGGCCGTTTCTTTTCGACTGCTCCAAGAGGAAGATCCACGACTCATGCCCACCGTGAATCAGCTCGTCCGGAAGGGCCGCAAGGCCTCGAAGGCGAAGACCAAGGCCCCCGCGCTCGCCGGCTCGCCGCAGAAGCGCGGCGTCTGCACGCGCGTGTACACGACCACGCCGCGCAAGCCGAACTCCGCCCTGCGCAAGGTGGCGCGCGTCCGGCTCACGAACGGCATGGAGGTCGGGGCGTACATCCCCGGCGAGGGGCACAACCTGCAGGAGCACAGCGTGGTGCTGATCCGCGGCGGCCGGACGGCCGACCTGCCGGGCTTCCGGTACAAGATCATCCGCGCCGCCCTCGACACCGCCGGCGTCTCGGAGCGCAAGCAGGCGCGCTCCCGCTACGGCGCCAAGCGAGGCTCGTGATGCCGCGCCGCGCAGAGATCCAGGCGCGCCCCGTGGAGCCCGACTCCGTCTACGGCTCGCCACTCGTCACGCAGGTGATCAACAAGGTGATGCTCGACGGCAAGAAGTCGATCGCCGAGAAGATCGTGTACGGCGCGCTCGAGACGGTCGGGACGAAGACCGGCCGCCCACCGGTCGAGGTGCTCGAGCAGGCCGTGAAGACGGTGACGCCGGTGCTCGAGGTGCGCGGCCGCCGCGTCGGCGGCGCCAACTACCAGGTCCCGGTCGAGGTGCCGCAGCGGCGCGCGCGCACGCTCGCCGTGCGCTGGCTCGTCCAGTACGCGCGGGAGCGGCGTGAGAAGGGCATGGACGACAAGCTGGCCAACGAGATCCTGGACGCGCTCAACCAGCAGGGCGGCGCGTTCAAGCGGAAGGACGACGTCTACCGGATGGCGCAGGCGAACAAGGCGTTCGCGCACTACCGCTGGTAGACGGCAGAGAGGGAGAACTTGAGCACGAAGATCACAGAGCAGGCGGTCGCGCTCGACCGCGTCCGGAACATCGGGATCATGGCCCACATCGACGCGGGCAAGACGACGACGACCGAGCGGATCCTCTACTACACCGGCCGCACCCACAAGATGGGCGAGGTGCACGAGGGGGCCGCGACGATGGACTGGATGGCGCAGGAGCAGGAGCGCGGCATCACGATCACGTCGGCTGCGACGAGCGCGTTCTGGCGCGACCATCGGATCAACATCATCGATACGCCCGGCCACGTGGACTTTACGGTGGAGGTCGAGCGCAGCCTGCGCGTCCTCGACGGCGCCGTCGCCGTGTTCGACTCCGTCGCCGGCGTCCAGCCGCAGTCCGAGACGGTCTGGCGGCAGGCCGACAAGTACAAGGTGCCGCGGATCGCGTTCATCAACAAGATGGACCGCACCGGCGCGAACTTCTTCGCAGCCGTGCAGTCGATGCGCGACCGGCTCGGCGCGAACCCGGTGCCGCTGCAGATCCCGATCGGCGCAGAGGACAACTTCGCGGGCGTCGTCGACCTGGTCGAGATGTACGCCGTCGTCTACAAGGACGACCTCGGCCAGGAGTTCGACATCGTCGAGATCCCCGCCGAGCTCGCGGAGCAGGCGCACGAGTACCACCACCAGCTGATCGACGCGATCTCGCACTTCGACGACGAGGTGCTCGAGGCGTACATCGAGGACGAGTCCTCGGTCACGCCGGAGATGATCCGGCGCGCCGTCCGCGCGGGCACGCTCGCCGACGAGATCACCCCGGTGCTGCTCGGGTCGGCCTTCAAGAACAAGGGCGTCCAGCTCCTGCTCGACGCGGTCGTCGACTACCTGCCGAGCCCGCTCGACGTGCCGCCGGTGCACGGCGTCGACCCGAAGGACGGCAGCGACAAGGAGCGCAAGGCGGATCCGAAGGAGCCGTTCTCGGCGCTCGCGTTCAAGGTCATGTCCGACCCGTACGTCGGGAAGCTGACGTACTTCCGCGTCTACTCGGGGACGCTCGAGGCGGGCGACCGCGTGCTGAACACGACGACCGGCAAGACCGAGCGCGTCGGGCGCATCCTCCAGATGCACGCGAACCACCGCGAGGAGCGCGAGGAGATCATGGCCGGCGAGATCGCGGCCGGCGTCGGGCTCAAGTCGACGACGACCGGCGACACGCTCGCCGCCGACAGCGCGCCGATCGTGCTCGAGTCGATGACCTTCCCCGACCCAGTGATCTCGGTCGCCGTCGAGCCGAAGTCGAAGGCCGACCAGGACAAGCTCTCGGCAGGGCTCGCGCGGCTCGCGGAGGAGGATCCGACCTTCCGCGTCGAGACCGACGAGGAGACGGGGCAGACGCTCATCTCCGGGATGGGCGAGCTGCACCTCGAGATCATCGTCGACCGCCTCAAGCGGGAGTTCAACGTGGACGCGAACGTCGGCCGCCCGCAGGTGGCGTACCGCGAGACCGTCTCGAAGCCCGCCGAGAAGGTTCAGGGCAGGTTCGTCCGGCAGACGGGCGGCTCGGGCCAGTACGGCGACGCGGTGATCAACCTCTACCCGCAGCAGCCGGGCGCCGGCTACGAGTTCGAGGACAAGATCGTCGGCGGCAAGATCCCGAAGGAGTACATCCCGGCGGTCGACGCGGGGATCCAGGAGGCGATGGGCTCGGGCATCCTCGCCGGCTATCCGGTCGTGGACGTCAAGGTCGAGCTGGTCGAGGGGTCGTACCACGACGTCGACTCGAGCGAGCGCGCGTTCAAGATCGCCGGCTCCATGGCCTTCAAGGAGGCGATGAAGCGGGCCAAGCCGAAGTTGCTCGAGCCGGTCATGGCCGTCGAGGTCATCACGCCGGAGGAGTATCTCGGCGACGTGATGGGCAACCTCAACAGCCGCCGCGGCCGGATCGAGTCGATGAACCCCCTGGGCAACGCCCAGGTCGTCAAGTCGGCCGTGCCGCTGTCGGAGATGTTCGGGTACGCCACCGACCTGCGCTCGATGACGCAGGGGCGCGCCGAGTTCACCATGCAGTTCGATCGCTACGAGGAAGTGCCTCAGTCGATCGCGAGCGAGATCATCGACGCTCAGGGCTAAGCGAGAAGAGAAGGAGACAGGGAGCCAGCCATGGCCAAGCAGAAGTTCGAGCGGACGAAGCCGCACGTCAACGTCGGCACCATCGGTCACATCGACCACGGCAAGACGACGCTGACCGCCGCGATCTCGAAGGTCCTCGCCGAGAAGTCCGGCGGCGAGGTGCGCAGCTTCGAGTCGATCGACAACGCTCCGGAGGAGCGGCAGCGCGGCATCACGATCAACACCGCGCACATCGAGTACGAGACGGAGAACCGCCACTACGCGCACGTCGACTGCCCGGGGCACGCCGACTACATCAAGAACATGATCACGGGCGCCGCCCAGATGGACGGCGCGATCCTCGTCGTCTCGGCGGCCGACGGGCCGATGCCGCAGACGCGCGAGCACATCCTGCTCGCCCGCCAGGTCGAGGTGCCGGCGATCGTCGTCGCCCTGAACAAGGCCGACATGGTCGACGACCCGGAGCTGATCGAGCTCGTCGAGATGGAGGTGCGCGAGCTGCTCTCGAAGTACGACTTCCCGGGCGACGACATCCCGATCGTCCAGGTCTCGGCGCTCAAGGCGCTCGAGGGCGACGCGGAGTGGACGGCCAAGATCGTCGAGCTGATGGAGGCCGTGGACACGTACATCCCGGAGCCGACGCGCGACGTCGACAAGCCGTTCCTGATGCCGATCGAGGACGTGTTCACGATCACCGGCCGCGGCACCGTCGTCACCGGCCGCATCGAGCAGGGCCAGTGCAAGGTCGGCGACGAGATCGAGATCGTCGGCATCCACCCAGAGACCGAGAAGACGGTCGTGACCGGGCTCGAGATGTTCCAGAAGACCCTCGACTTCGCGCAGGCCGGCGACAACGCGGGCGCGCTGCTCCGCGGCGTCAAGCGCGAGGAGGTCGAGCGCGGCCAGGTGCTCGCGAAGCCGGGCTCGATCACGCCGCACACGCACTTCAACGCCGAGGTCTACGTCCTCTCGAAGGACGAGGGCGGCCGCCACACGCCGTTCTTCAACGGCTACCGGCCGCAGTTCTACTTCCGGACGACCGACGTGACCGGCTCGATCAAGCTGCCGGAGGGTCAGGAGATGGTCATGCCGGGCGACAACACGAACATGGAGATCGAGATGATCCAGCCGATCGCCATGGATCAGGGCCTCCGCTTCGCCATCCGCGAGGGTGGGCGGACGGTGGGCGCAGGCGTCGTCACCGAGATCATCAAGTAGGAAGGGACGGGAGGCGCCGGTTTATGTCAGTCAGCTCACTCGCATCTCACCCCCTCCGGGACGCTGCAAAGCGTCGCCAGGGTTCGTCCTCGGTCGCGTCCGTAGCCGGCGGCTACGAACGCTCCCTGCGTCCTGCCCTGGCTCGCTTTTCGCGGCCGGAGGGGTCGACCTGCTCGGGAGCTGACTGATGCCGCAACAGAAGATCAGGATCAGGCTGAAGGGCTACGACCACCAGCAGGTGGACAAGTCCGCGCGCGACATCGTGGACACGGCCCAGCGCACCGGCGCCACCATCACCGGCCCCGTGCCCCTGCCCACCGAGAAGAACGTCTACTGCGTGATCCGCTCGCCGTTCAAGGACAAGGACTCGCGCGAGCACTTCGAGGTGCGCACGCACAAGCGCCTGATCGACATCCACTCCCCGACCCCGAAGACGGTCGACTCGCTGATGCGGCTCGACCTGCCGGCCGGCGTCGACATCGAGATCAAGCTGTGAGAGGGATCATCGGCAAGAAGCTCGGGATGACCCAGCTGTTCGATCCGGAGTCGGGCGGCGTCACGCCGGTGACGGTGATCGAGGCAGGCCCGTGCCCGGTCGTCGCCGTCCGCACGCCGGACGCCGACGGCTACGAGGCCGTCCAGCTCGCGTGGGAGCCGGTCGCCGACCGCAAGGTCTCGAAGCCCGAGCGCGGGCATCTCGCCAAGGCCGGCATCGAGGGTTCGTACCGCCACCTCGTCGAGTTCCGCGGCCACTTCGCCGACGCCGTCCAGGGCGAGAGCGTCACCGTGGAGCTCTTCCAGCCCGGAGACAAGGTGAAGGTGAGCGGCATCGGGATCGGCAAGGGCTTCCAGGGGACCGTCAAGCGGCACAACTTCAGTCGCGGCCCGGTCACGCACGGCTCGCACAACATCCGCAAGCCGGGCTCGATCGGCGCCTCGGCGACGCCGTCGCGCGTCTTCAAGGGGGTGCGCATGGCGGGACGGATGGGCGGCAAGCGCGTCACGCAGGTCGGGCTCACCGTCCACGCCGTCGATCCCGAGCGGAACCTCCTGCTCGTCAAGGGCGCCGTCCCGGGCCCGAAGAACGGGATCGTCGAGATCCGGGAGATGTCGTGATGGCCGTTCCGAAGGCACCCTTCCTCGGCGGGGCGAAGAAGCAGGACGTCTCGCTCGACGAGGCGGTCTTCGGCGCCGAGATCAAGCCCCACCTCGTGCACGAGGCGGTGCGCGCGGAGCTGAACGCCGCGCGGCAGGGCACGCGCGCCGCGAAGAGCCGCGGGCTCGTCGCCGGCGGCCGCTCGAAGCCGTGGCGCCAGAAGGGCACCGGCCGCGCCCGCCAGGGGACGATTCGCGCGCCGCAGTTCGCAGGCGGCGGCGTCGCGTTTCCGCCCACCCCGCGCGACTTCTCGGTCAAGGTCAACCGCAAGGCGATGCGGGCCGCGCTCCGCGCAGCCCTCAGCGACCACGCGACGGCCGGGACCCTCGGCGTGCTCGCCGGCGACGCCTTCGGCGCGCCGTCGACGAGGCGGGCGGCGGAAGTGCTGGGCGGCTGGGGCGCGCAGGTCCCCACGGTCGTCGTGGCGACGGAGGACGAGGAGGCGCTGATCAAGTCGTTCCGCAACCTCGACCGCGTGCTCGTCACCGTGCCGGCCGAGCTCGAGGTCGCGCAGGTCGTCTGGGCGCGCTCCCTCGTCGTGAGCGAGGCGGCGCTCCCGCTGGTGCAGGGGAGATGCGCATGAGCCTCCATCCGGGAGAGGTACTGCTCGCGCCGGTCGTGAGCGAGAAGAGCTACGGCCAGATCGTGCAGAACCGCTACACGTTCAAGGTGCACCAGGACGCGCACAAGACGCAGATCCGCCAGGCGGTCGAGCAGCTGTTCGACGTCAAGGTCGTCGGCGTGAACATCGTCAAGGTGCAGCCCAAGCCGAAGCGGCGCGGCACGTTCCGCGGCACGCGCCCCGGCTGGAAGAAGGCGATCGTCGAGCTCAAGGCCGGCGACAAGATCGAGATCTTCGAGGGAGCCCAGCTGTAATGCCAATCCGGAGGTACAAGCCGACGAGCGCCGGGCGCCGCTTCATGTCCGTCTCGACGTTCGAGGAGGTCACGAAGTCGGAGCCGGAGAAGAGCCTGCTGGCGCCGCTCTCGAAGAAGGGCGGGCGCAACGCGAACGGACGGATCACGACGCGCCACCAGGGCGGCGGCCACAAGCGCCGCTTCCGCGTCATCGACTTCAAGCGCCAGAAGGACGGCGTTCCCGCCAAGGTGGCCGCGATCGAGTACGACCCGAACCGGTCGGCGCGCATCGCGCTGCTCCATTACGCCGACGGCGCGAAGAGCTACATCCTGGCGCCCGCCACCCTGCGCATCGGTGCGAGCGTCGAGTCCGGGCCCGGGGCCGACATCCGGGTCGGCAACGCGCTCCCGCTCGAGAACATCCCGACCGGCACGCTCGTCCACAACGTCGAGCTGAAGCCGGGCCAGGGCGCGAAGATGGCGCGCTCCGCCGGCTCGGGCATCCAGCTCGTCGCCAAGGACGCCGGCCACGCCGTGCTGCGCCTACCGTCCGGCGAGATGCGCCGCGTTCCGCTCGCTTGCCGCGCGACCGTCGGCCAGGTCGGCAACGTCGACCACCAGAACATCACCGGCGGGAAGGCCGGCCGCAGCCGCTGGCGAGGGAAGCGTCCGTCGGTCCGCGGCTCGGCGATGAATCCCGTCGACCACCCGCACGGCGGCGGCGAGGGCAAGTCGAAGGGCGGCCGCCACCCGGTCACGCCGTGGGGCGTCCCGACGCTCGGCAAGCGAACGCGCCGCAAGCACAAGGAATCGGACAAGCTGATCGTCCGCGGCCGGCGCCGCGGCAAGGAGGGTCGCCGCTAGATGTCGAGGTCGAGCAAGAAGGGGCCGTTCGTGGAGGAGCGGCTGATGAGCCGGATCGAGGCGATGAACGCGTCGGGCCAGAAGAACATGGTCCGCACCTGGTCGCGCGCGTCGACCATCTTTCCGGAGATGGTCGGGCACACGATCGCCGTCCACGACGGTCGCAAGCACGTCCCCGTCTTCGTCTCCGAGCAGATGGTCGGGCACAAGCTCGGCGAGTTCGCGCCGACGCGGACGTTCCGCGGCCACGCCGGCGACCGCACCGCGAAGGTGAAGCGGTGATGGCGACGCTCGAGACCGAACGGCAGACCGTGCGCGCGCAGGCGCGCTGGGTGCACTCGAGCGCGCGGAAGGCGCGCCTCGTCACCGACCTGATCCGAGGGCGCAGCGTGCCCGAGGCGCGGACGATCCTCGCCTTCTCGAAGCGCGCCGTCGCCGAGGACGTCGAGAAGGTGCTGCGCTCGGCGGTCGCCAACGCGGAGTCCCGCCCCGACCTGCTCTGGCACGGCGACGACCTGGTGGTCGTCACAGCCGTCGCCGACGAGGGGCCGACGCTGAAGCGGTGGCGTGCCCGCGCCCGCGGTCGCGTCGCGCGCATCCGCAAGCGCACGTGCCACATCACGATCGAGCTCGCGCAGGCGCCGAACGCGCCCGCCCCCCCTCCCGCTCCGGCTCGCGCACGCGCCGCCGCGTCCGCACCGGTCGAGGAGCCCGAGCCGACGAACGAAGCCGAACCCGAAGCCGAACCCGAAGGGACTGACGAGAGCTAATGGGCCAGAAGATCCATCCGGGCGGGCTCCGCGTGGGCGTGATCCACGACTGGAAGTCCAACTGGTACACCGGCAAGAAGGAGTTCGCGGGCTACATCCTCGAGGACGTCAAGATCCGCGAGCACATCTACAACAAGCTCTCGCACGCGGGGCTGTCGGACATCCTGATCCGCAAGGACAAGCAGCGGATCACGGTCGACATCTACACCGCGCGGCCCGGCATCGTGATCGGAAAGTCCGGCGTCGAGGTCGACGCGCTCCGTAAGGAGCTGCACGCCCTGACCCAGAAGAACGTCCACATCAACATCAACGAGATCAAGCGCCCGGAGCTCGACGCCAAGCTCGTGGCGCAGTCGATCGCGGAGCAGCTCTCGAATCGCGTCGCGTTCCGGCGCGCGATGAAGCGCGCACTCGCGTCGGCGATCCGCTCGGGCGCCGCCGGCGTGAAGATCCAGTGCTCCGGCCGGCTCGGCGGCGGCGAGATGAGCCGGCGCGAGAGCTACAGCGAGGGCCGCGTCCCGCTGCACACGATCCGCGCCGACATCGACTACGGCTTCGTCGAGGCCCGCACGACGGCCGGCAGGATCGGCGTCAAGGTCTGGATCAACAAGGGCGAGATCATGCCGGAGGGCTTCGGCGACGGCGACGGCACGCTGCTGCGCGCGGCTCGTCTTGCCGTCGACTTCGGCGTGCCGATCTTGGGCATCAATACCGGACGTC
>JAVKST010000008.1:11763-37252 GCA_039583515.1 Gaiellaceae bacterium | reverse complement strand
TTCGAGCCCAGTACCGCCCATACTTTTCCCTGCAAGCGCGACGATCCGTTGCCGGGACTGGCGATGGAATCCGTTAGTCAAGTTTGGTCAACTAGCGGCGGAGGCCGGCCGGGCCCGTCGGACGGGCTCCGTAGAGTGGCCACGTGCCACAGATGCAGGCGGTCTACTACCGGGCCAAGGACGGGTCGGAGCCCGTCGACGAGTTCATCGAGGCCCTCCGCGATCCGGACAAGCAGGCGGCGCTCGACAACCAGATCGAGCGCCTGAACATGCTGCGCTCGAACGACCCGTCGCTCCCGTTTCCCTGGAGCTCGCAGCTCGAGGGCGAGCTCCGCGAGCTGCGCTGCCACTACGGGCCAGAGCTTTACCGAGTGATCTACCGCCGCTCGCGCAATCTGTTCGTGCTGCTGCACATGTTCCGGAAGGACACGGGCAAGGCGCCGGAGGCGGAGCTGCGGATCGCCCGGGAGCGTTGGAACGATTTCAGGGCGCGAATGGACGCGGAGCGTCGCCGGCCGCCGCGGGCGGCCGGCCACGACGCCCCGTGACACAGCGTTCGCAACTTATCAATTCTGGTAAGGTGTGTTGGCTGTCGAGGTGAAGGACGTGATGCACGTGGCTCAGGCAATGAAGATTGTCAGCCCCGTTGGCTCGACGGTCGCCGAGGCTGCCGGTCGGCGGGCGCGCCGGAGTTCCGGCTATGGCGAGGCCCGCGAGCGGCTCGCCCCGTACGAGCAGCTGGCGCGGATCGTGATCCGCCGCCGGGTGGAGCTCAACCTGACCCAGGAGCAGCTGGCCGAGCGGATGGGCACGAGCCACTCAGCGATCTCGCGGATCGAGAGCGGCCAGCACGGCACCTCGGTGCGGACGCTGCAGCGGCTCGCGGCCGCGTTGGAGATGCGCTTTGTGATCGGCTTCGAGCATGGGCCGGCCGAGAAGCCGGTACGGGAGCTCGTCTCCGCGTAGCCGCGCCGGCGATTGGGCGGCCCGGTGTCCGCGTACGTGCCGTCGGCTCGGCGGGGCGGGCGAGCAGCATCGCGAAGTCGCTCTTGGCGAGTTCGGCGCGGACGTCGGAGGTGTGGCGGGCGTGCTCGAACAGGTGCGTGTAGGTGTCGAGGGTCATGCTCGTGCGGGCATGGCCGAGGATGCGGCTGACCTGGACGACGTCGAGCCGGACGTCGATGATCAGGTGGCTGGCGAAGGTGTGACGGAGATCGTGGAAGCGCACCCGTCGCAGGTCGCCGTCGAGGTCGGCGTCGACCGCTGCCCGGCGTAGAGCCCGTTGGAGACGTTGTGGTGAAGGAGCGGCGTGCCGCGGCCGGTCGCGAAGACGTAGTCGGATGGAGCGGTGAAGGTCGACCGGCGCTTGTGCTCGCGCAGAACAGCAGCGAGCTGGGGGAGAAGCGGGATCTCCCGGACTGACGCGCGCGTCTTTGGCGGGACACGGTGCGGCGGCACGCTGCGGCGGCCGCGCGCGAGCTGGTGACGCACGCGGATCAAACCGGCGGCGAAGTCGATGTCCTGCCAGCTCAGGGCCAGAACCTCGGAGAGGCGCATGCCGGTATATGCGCCGGTGACGAGGAACGGTCGGTGCCGGCGCGGGCAGGCGCCGAACAGGCGAGCGAGCTCCGACCCGGTGAGCACACGCTGGTCCGAAGCGAGCGGACGCGGCCGCTCGTCCTGCTCGAGGCACGCGAATGGGTGACGAGAGATGAAGCCGCGCCGGAGCGCGTAGCTGAGGACGCAGCTGAACGCTGGGAGGATTCGCTTCACGGTCCACGGTGACAGGCCTTCCGCGGACAACCGGTGCGTGAGCGAGACGACTTCGTCCGGCGTGATCGCGGCGATCCGTCGGCGTCCCAGGCAAGGGAGCAGGTGCAGGCGCAGCTGCGAGCGGTACAGATCGAGCGTCCGCTCGCGCCGCGTGCCGGCCGCGACCTTCACCTCGAAGTCGGCGAGCCAGCGGGCCGCAACCTCGCCGAAGGTGAGCCGAGGCGAGAGCGGCAGCTCTCCGAGCCCTCCGAACGTCTGCAGGAGCGCTCGCTGTTGGCGTGCCTCGCTGAGGCTCGCTGCGTCAACGGTGCGAAAGCGCGCCCGGCCGGCCACCATGACGCAGACGGCGTACTTGCCGTTCGGTTGCACATAGATCCCTCGCTCAACGCGCCGTCGGACATATCGGTTGCTCGTATCCATTCGCGACCTCCGCTCTCTCTCAGATAGACCTGTGAACGATGCCGTGCCTCGTCACGAGGGATGAACTCGGGCACTTTTCGGCGAGGGTGCGCCCCGGGCGGCGACGGCGCACTTGCTGATCGATGCGAGGTAGCGCTGGGTGCGCGCGCCTTACGAGTGCGAAGCCGGCCGGGACCCGCCTCTCACGTGAGCCGCTCGAGGACAAGCTCGAGCGGTTGCCGGTACTGGCCACCCTTTGTGTGCAGGCTGCGGCGCATCCGGTGGTTGAGCTCGTCGACCTTGATGTTCGCGAGGCCACCGGCTTGGTCGACGTGCCAGCGGCACTCGGATGCCATCTCGTTCATCACGCCGAGCACCTGTCGGCTCGCTGTCTTCGCGAGCCGCACGTCGTCGGCATAGAGGCGACCGAGCGCGTCGACGGGCAAGCCTTCCTCGAGCAGCGCGCCTTCGAGCAGGCCGACGAAGCGGCGCTCGATTGGACGTAAGTCCGGAATGCGCACGTTGGCAACCAACAGCGGGAAGAGCGTGCCAGCGTGGACGATGAGCAGGCACTTGCACCGGTCGTACCAAAGCAGGTTCGCGTACCAGTCATCCTCGCTTGGCGGCGTCTCGACGAGGGTGAGGCTGCGTTCACCGAGCAAGGCCAGCAGCTTCTTCGTGCAGCGGAGAACCACCGGGGCCGAGCGTATCCTGGTCCGAACCATCGAACCCGCTCGCGCCAAACGATCACCGCGATGGCCTACGGACGTGGTCGTGGCTACCGCTGGCTCATACTAGGACGTAGAGAAGGAGGCCGGATCGATGCCCACAGCGCTTGCACGGCGGATTGCGTCCGCCCACGACCCGGGCGAGGCTGTCGAGATTATGCGTCAGGAAGTTGGATTGACGGAGGCGGACATCGCCGCGGCGACCGGCGCCGACACCCGCAGCGTTCGCCGGTGGACGGCGGAGCGGCCGAGCCGGCCGGTGCGCCACGAGCGCCAGATCGACGATCTGCGCGCGATCGTCGAGGTGCTCGCCGACAGCCTGACCGAGGCAGGCGTCCGTCAATGGCTGCGTGCGCGGAACCGGTCGTTGAAGGGCGAGCGGCCGCTGGACGTGCTCGCGCGCGGCGAGTATGAACGGGTGCAGGCCGCCGCCGAGGCGTTCGCCGAGGGCTACTTGGTCTAGCGCAGCGACCGGATACGGAGGCTCGAGCAGAAGGCCGGCTCCAGGACGGTGGAGCACAACCTGGCCGATGGACACGGTCGCCCCGGAGGTGACGGGGTTCCCCCTGAACCCGGAGGGCGGCGCGAAGCGCCGGTCCGTAGCAAAGCGGAGGACTTGAGGGGTGGCACCGCAGGGGCTTGCGCAGAACCGGCCGCCGGCCACAGTGAGCGAAGGAAACCACCCCGACCGCGCGGACCGGGCGCCACAGAAAACGAGAACCCGACGGGCGGCTCTCACGGGAGCTTGTCACTCGGCTCGAACCGTCAGCGGCCGTGGAGGATGCAGAGGCCGGTGCGAGAGTAGGCCCGCAAGTGGCCAGGACGCGGTCTAAAGGTCGTGTCTCGGCTCTGGCCGCATTTCGTGGAGACGACGTGGACGCAATGTCGTCCGCAACCGGTCGCCGCCCCGGCTCGGCGAGAACCACCGGTCCCAGGTTGAGGCGTTGTCGGCGGCCATTCTACTGCGGACAGGTGGGGCGGTCGTCGCCGACGATCAGACGTGCGAGCGCCTTCGGGATGTCGAGGATGATCTTGTCTGCGAAGCCGCCGAAGAGCTCGTTCGCCGACGGCTAGTGGATCATCAGGCAACGTTTGCCGGTCTCAGCACGCGGGCGGTTTTGCGGGCGACGATGCGTCGGGTCAGGTGGCGGAGCTTCGGGTTGTCGCGGTGAGCGTTGCGCCAGTCGATGTAATCGGTGATGAGCCGGGCCTGGGTGTCGTGGTCGGGATGATCGGTGCCGTCGAGGCAGAAGTAGCGGAGCCCCTTGAACTGCGGCTCGATCCAGTTCAGCCAGGAGGCGTAGTGGGGCGTGTAGGCGAGCTCGACGTTGTTGCCGCTCGCCCAGGCGCGGACCTGGTCGCCCTTGTGAACGGAGAAGTTGTCGAGCACGAACGCGAGTCGCGTGGTGGCCGGGTAGCGGGCGCGGATCTGTCGGCAGAAGGCGAGAAACTCGACGCGCGTCTTGCGCTCGGTGCGCTGGCCGCTGAGCAGGTCGTCGCCGACGTCGAGCGAGCAGGGCAGGTGGCGGACGCCGTGCGGTCGTGTGTAGGTGGCGCGGATCCGGCGCGGCTTCTTCCGCGGCGCCCAGGTTTTGCCGCCCGGCTGCGGCTGCAGGTTGAGCGGCCCGAACTCGTCGAGGCAGATGACCACCGTCGGGTCTTCCGGGCCGGGTTCGGCGAGGCCGTCGGCGATCGCGTACAGCTCCAGGAACCGGTTCTTCTTCTGCTCGAAGGCAGGGTCGTTGGAGCACTTCCAGCTTCTCACTGCTTGAAAGCTGACGCCTTCCTCGCGGAGCAGCTGGCGGGAGCCCTTCGTGGGAGATGTCGTCGACCACCCCCTCGGCGACCAGGTAGTCGGCCAGCTTGGCCAGGCTCCAGGTCGCAAACGGCTGGCCCAGGTCGGTCGGAACAGCGAGCGCGATCCGCTTGATCTGCTGGCGCTGCGGCAGCGTGAAGGTGCGCGGCCGGCCGCCCCGGTAGCGCGGATACAACGCGTCGAAGCCGTCCCGGTTGAAGTTGCCGATCACCTCGCGCACCGTGTCCGCGTCACTGAACACGACCTCCGCGAATCGCGGCGGCGGCATCTGCTGGGCCGCCAGCAGCACGATCTGCGCCCGCCGCCACGTAACGACCGAGCCGCTGCCGCGGCGGATGATCCGCAGCAGCCGGTTGCCCTCCTCATTGCTGATCGCCCGAAGCTCCACGCGCGCCGCCATTGTCCCTCCCGGTCGAAGATCGATCGGGAGTCCCACTTCGACGCGGGCGTAGAGGACCCTCCAGCGAACCCGGCAAACGTTGCCGGTTACATCACTAGTCCATCGTCACGCGCGGCCGGGCCACGGTTCCGGCCGGTATTCGGTCGAGGTTGCGGTCGAAACGCAGTACGGCGCCGGCAGTTCGCCCGGCCGCGTGGCGGTGCGCACGACGCCGGCTCCGGAGCTGCCGCCAAGACCGCCCTGACGAGCCCGAGGAAGGCCCGCGGTCGTAGGCGGCCGGCTCAGGTGCTGGCGACGACAAGAGACGAATCCGAGGCGGGCGTGACCCAGAAGCCCGCCCAGTGGCCGCTCGCGGGCAGCCTGAAGCTGGCGCGGCAGGCACCGGTTCTGCTGACCATGAAGGTGCCGACCGGGACGCGAGAGCGCCCTTTGTCGGTCTTCGTCCAGAGGAGGTAGCGGTCGCCGGCGTGCACCGGCATACCGCGGGCGACGAAGACGATCCGATCGTTGGCGTCGTCGGCGCGGCGGATGACCGCCCTGGCGAGCGCGCGGCCGTCGGCGGTGTGGAGGACGAAGGCAGTCGTCTGCCCGGTCGGGCTGCGCACAAGCCCGAAGAGGACAACTGCCGCGACGGCGGCTGCCGCTGCGGCGGTGATCCCGAGCAGTGAGACCAGCCGTTGGCCGCGGCGGCCGCACGGCCGGGCGGTGCGTAGCATCCGGTCGACGCGGTAGAGCCGGAAGAGTTGCTGCTGGCAGTCGTGGCAGGCGGCGACGTGGGCGAGCAGCTCGGGCTGGTCGCGGTCGGCGAGCAGGTCGGACAGCCGCTCCCGCACGTGCTCGTGCGTCATCGTTCTGCATCCTCGAGCAGCAGCGCGAGCCGGTTGAGGCCCCGCCGACTCCAACTCTTGACGGTTCCGAGCGGCACCGACAGCTCGGCTGCGATCTGGCTCTGCGAGCGGTCGTGGAAGTAGGCGAGCTCGAGCGCCGTTCGCTCGTGCGGCGGCAGTTGCGCGAGTGCGCCTTCGATCCAGAAGCGGTCGAGCGGGGAAGCGTCCTCGACGAGCGGCTCCGCGTCGATCGGGAGGGTTGTGAGCCGCGTCTTTCGGGTGAGGCTGTAGGCGACGCTGCGGGTTAGCGTCAGCACCCAGCCGGGGGCGCTGCCGCGGTCCGGGTCGTACAGCCGCGCCTTCCGCCAGATGCGCACGAAGACCTCCTGAGCGCAGTCGTCGCTGTCGCTCCCGACAACGGCGCGGCAGGTGCGCTCGACGAGCGAGCGATAGCGGCGGGCGAACTCGGCGAAGGCCGTCTCGCTGCCGCCGCCGACCGCCAGCAGCAGCTCGGCGTCGCTGGCGACTACGTCGCCCCCGCCGGTCGAGGGCATCTGCGACTGCTGCTGGAGGCTCATGTCAGGAGATACAGGCTCCACCGGTCGGTTGGATGCGGCGAGGCCCACGATCGGAGCCGATCCTCGTCAGAGCTTCTTTCGGATCACCTTGCCGGAGGGGCTGAGGACGTACCAGAGGCCGCCGTTCACGTTCAACGCTTGGCCGTTTGCGCTGCCGGGGGCGCCGTCGCCGACGTAGGTGTAGAGCGGCCAGCCGGCGTAGGTGACGACGCGGCCTCCTGCCGGATCGCGGTCGCTGCGCAGCAAGCGTGCTCTCGCCTTCCCTCTCGCGAGCGCCTTGCGGGTGCGCTTTGGGAGCTTGACGGGCGGCCACATGGCGGCGCAGGTGCCGACGCAGGTGACCCGCTTGCGCTTGTCCGGGACGAACATGTAGAGCGTGCGGCCTCGGCTGTCGACGAGTACCGTTCCGAGCTTCGGCAGCTTCCGCGTCGAGATCGCCACCGAGTGTTTCTCAGCGGCCTGCATATGGCCCGCCGTCGCGGCTCCCGCTGTGAGAGGCAGCGCGACGGCTGCGGCCGCCGCCAGGGCGGGCACAAGTGTCCTTCGCATCGGTTCTCCTCCTTCTCCTTTGCTACATCGCTCGGTGGGGGCGGCGGCGCCGTATGCGCACCGCCGCCCCCCACTGGATCGGGGGCCTCACTTGACGTGCAGCGTCAGCTCGGCGACGGTGTGGCCCTTGATCGTGGGCGCGTGCGCGTCGTCTTCGATCATCGCGAAGAACTTGTGCACGCCCGGCTTGATGCCGGCCAGCGAGACGTGGACGCTTTTCGCGCAGCTCATCGCGAGCATCGTTCCCATCCCCATCGGGGCGCCGTTGGTGGTGTCGACGAAGGCGTGCCAGTGGCCGTATCCGGCGACGTCGGGCTTGCCGTAGAGGGCGCAGGAGGGGATGAAGTTCTTGACGCGGACGGCGAGCGTGAAGCCGCCGCTGACCGTGGCGCCGTTCTTCGGCGAGACGATCGAGATCGAGGGCTTGCCGGCGAACGTGTGCGGCTTGATCGTGAGCGGGTGGGTCGGCTTGTAGACGAAGCTGACCTTCTTCGCCGTCTTCATGTCCTCCATGTGGTCGTCCTCGGCGGCGACGAACTCGAGCGTGTGCCGGCCCGGTTTCACGTTCGCGAGGCTGACGCTCGCTTTCGAGCCGCAGAACATGTTGATCAGGCTGCCGTCGAGGTGGATGTGGTAGTGGCCGATCCCCTTGCGGTTCGCGGTGCCGGCGTAGGCGCAGCTCACTTTCATGCCGGTGACCCGGATCCGCGCGTGGATGACGTTGCCGGTGATGACGCTGCCGGGCTTCGGCGCGAGCACGGCGATGTGGGCGCCCGTGTGCGCCATCATCGGCGGCGCGCCGAGCGCCGCCGCCGCGCCGTAGACAGATCCCGTGACCGCGATCGCCGCGCCGACGATCCTCCTCTTGTTCCAACGCATGCTCTTCGACCCTCCTCGACGACGCTTCCGACGGCGCACGCTGGCGCCCGGGAGACCGCTGCGGCCTCACGTGGAGATACAGCCGTCCGAGTCGGTTCGGATGCAGAGGCATGACGCAGACGAAGGTGTTGGGTCACCGCGACAGCAACTTCACGAGCGGGCCCTCGAGAAACGGGGACGCGACCTGGAGGCCGAGATGCTCGTAGAGGCGCGCCGGGACGCCGATATCCGCCAGGTACAGCTGCCCTGTCGCGGGCTGCTTGTGGTCGAGGCTCCGTTTGGGGAGGGCGAGCGTCATCGTCGCCTCGGCGCTGACATGCGGCTCGTGGAGCGTGCCTGTCTCGAGCTCGAGCCCGGAGGGGACGTCGAGGGCGAGAACGCGCCGGCCGCGGCTCCAGCGGATCAGCTCGGCGGCCTCGCCGGCGGGCGCGCCGCGTTGCCCGTAGCCGAGCACGGCGTCGAGGACGAGATCGACCGCGTCGAGCGGCGGCTCTCCGCTTGCCGGGATGCCGGCCGCGAGCAGCGCGCGATGCTGCTGCGCCGTCGCGGCTGCGAGTTGCTCGGGCTGCGTGCTCAGGTGGACGCTGACCTCGGAGCCGCCGGCGGCGAGGTGCCGCGCCGCGGCTATGCCGCCGCCGCCGTTGCCGCCGGGGCCGGCGAGGATGGCGATCCTCGTGCCGCGGACGGAACCGCCGAGGAGCAGGCGGGTGAGCAGCGCCAGGCTGCGGCCGGCGTTCTCCATCATCTGTAGCAGCCCGATCGCGAACTCCTCGACCATCAAGCGGTCGACCTCGCGCATCTCGGCGACCGAGAGCCACGGCACCGCCTCGGCCGCGACGGCCGGAAGCACGGAGCTGCGCGGATATCGACGTTCTTCGCGACGAACCTGCTCGGGCCAGGTCGCCTCCAGCTCGACGCCGAGGCCGTCGGCGATCCGGTTGACGTAGTTGAAGTAGGCGACAACCTGGTTGGCATCGACGATCGCGCGGTCGTCGAGATCGGCCGCGCGCAGCGCGTCCACGTCGTCGCGGCGAACGGCGGCCGGTGCCTGCGTCAGCTTCAGCGCGTAGCGGACGAGCGCCCGCGTGCGCGGAGCGAGGTGTGCGAGCTCTCCGGAGGCGACCGCCTCCGCGAGCGCGGCGTCGCCCGTCTCGCGGGTCAGCGCCGCGCCGTGGTGGACGACTCAGTAGTGGCAGCCGTTTGCCGCCGAGACCGCGACGGCGACCGCCTCGCGCTCGGCGCGCGAGAGCGGCGAGGGGCCGAACATGAGCGTGCGGTAGAGCTGGAGGTGCGCGGCGAGCGCCGCCTCGTTCAGCGAGTGCGAGGCGAGGACGTTCGCGAGCTCGCCGCTGTCGTCGCTCTGCTGGACCCAGGACATCTCGTCTCCTTCGTTCGTCAGAGGGAAAAGCCGGTGAACCGTGCGAGCTGCGTCGTCAACCGGACGAGCTCGCCGGTCGCGAGCAGGGTGCCAAAGGCGACCAGCAGCCCTCCGGAGAGCGCGCTGACCATCCGCCAGTGCCGCCGCAGCGCGGCGACGACGCCGAGCGCGCGCGTGAACGCAAGCCCGAAGAACAGGAACGGGATCCCGAGGCCGAGCGAGTAGACGCCGAGCAGGATCGCGCCCTGGCCCGGGTGCCCACCCCCCGCGGCAAGGGTCAGGATCGCCGCGAGCGTGGGGCCGACGCACGGCGTCCAGCCGATCGCGAAGGCGACGCCGGCGAGCGCCGCCGTCAGCGGACCGCCGCCGCGGCCGGGCAGATGGAGCCGCCGCTCGGCGAGCAGCGTCCGCGGCAGCGGCAGGCCGGCGTAGACGAGCCCCGCGAGCACGATGAAGATGCCGGAGCCGATCTCGAGCGGGCGCCGCTGCTGGAGCAGCGCGCCGCCGAACCAGGCGACGCCGGCGCCGAGCGCGACGAACATCGCGCCGAAGCCGGCGACGAAGGCCGCGGTCGCGCCGGTCACCCGCTGAGGGCGGGCACCGAGCTCATCGAAGCCGACGCCGGAGACGAAGGAGAGGTAGCCCGGGATCAGCGGCAGCACGCACGGCGATGCGAAGGAGACGAAGCCCGCCGCGAAGGCGGCCACGAGCGCGCCGGCGCCGAAGCTCATCGCTCAGGCGTGCTCGGCGGCCCGCAGCCCCTGCTCGAAACCGGCCGCGTCGGTGGCGCCGACGACGCTGGCGACGATCCGGTGCCGGCGGTCGAGGAAGAACGTCGTCGGCGTCCCCTGAACGCTGAGCCTGGAGGCGATCTCGCCGTGCGGGTCGGCGATGCTCGGATGGGTGAACCCGTAGCGACGGTAGAAGGCGCGGGCGCCGCCGTCTGTGTCTTCGAGGTCGATCCCGACCACCTGCGCTTCCGGGTGTGCGCGCTCGAAGCGTGCGAGGTCGCGCGCCTCGGCGATGCAGCCGGTGCACCACGAGCCCCAGACGTTGAGGACGATCGGTTTGCCGGCGAACTCGGCGAGGCTGACCCGCTTGCCGGTGATCGGGCTGACACCGGAGAGCGAGAGCGCGTCGCCGCCGTTATGCGCAGCCGACGCGCGCGCGGGACCGTTCCCGCGGGCGACCACGACGCCTGTGATAAGCGCGGCTGCGAGGAGGGCTGCGAGGATGCCGCCGCCGATCCACCGCCGCCGCGAGGCGGGGCCGCGCCAGGCGGGCTGCGGCGCGGGCCGCGTCGTCTGCCGGGCTCGCTTCGCCTTCTTCTGGCTCATCGCCTGCTCCTCTCAGCGCTCGCCGCGTTTGATCCGTTCGACGACCTCGTCCGCCACCGTCCGGGCGGGCGGCGGCGCCATGTCGGTGCGGCCGAGCACGTGCAGCTGCTCGACCGTCCGCTTGAGAGAACGCAACATTTCGCTGCAACGGATGCAGTGGGCGAGGTGCCGGGCGACACGCCAGCCGCGCAGGCCACCGAGTTCGCCCTCGAGCTGGTCGGATAGACGGGCCTGCGTCTCCTCGCAGGAGGCGAAGATCGGGCCCATCATCATGCGTTCCTTGAGCGACACGAGTAGTCGGATGCTGTCACACGGCCGATCGATTCCGGCACCGGGCGAATCGCCTCGCCCGCGTGCGCGAATACGATCGTCCGATGTCGGTCGAGGAACAGCAGCTGCTCGCGCGCGCCCGCGCCGGCGAGCTCGACGCATTCGCCGACTTCGTCCGCCAGTTCGAGCGCCGCATCCGCACGGTTCTGCACCGGCTGCTCGACGACGACCGCGACGTCGACGAGGCCCTCCAGGACACCTTCCTCCAGGCATGGAAGAGCCTCGACCGCTTCCGCGGCGACGCAGCGCCGTTCACCTGGCTCTACCGGATCGCCGTCAACGAGGCCCTGCAACGGCGCCGACGGAAACGGCTGCCGACCGTCGAGCTGCAGGAGGCGGACGCGCCGGACCTCAACTCTGGCTCCGAGACCAGCGAGCTGCGCGGCTTCCTCGTCGAGGCGCTGAGGGCGCTGCCGCCCGACTATCGCGACGCGCTCGTGCTGCGCGACGTCGAGGGCTTCTCGAACGAGGAGGTGGCGGCGATCCTCGGGTTGTCGGTGCCTGCGGCGAAGAGCAGGATCCACCGCGCCCGGATGCAGGTGCGCGAGAGGCTCGAGCGCTGGGAAACCGAGTAGGAGGACAGACTCGTGATCACCGTCTCGAATCGCTCACGGCTCCGGCGCATCGAACCGTAGAGCGAATACGGGAGGTTTACGCGGATGAGCAGTGTCTTTCATTGGTGGCAGGGGATCGTGGCCGGAGCGGGCGGCGTGGTCGCGATGTCGATGCTGATGCGGATGGGCATGGCGGTGGGGATGACGACGATGGACCTGCCGACCGTCCTCGGCTCGATGGTGCGCCGCGACCGCGCCGGCGCGCAACCGCTGGGGATGATGGCGCACCTCGTGAACGGGCTCGCGTTCGGGGTGATCTACGCGGTGATCTGGTGGGCGCTCGGGATCGGCCACTTCACGATCGGCAGCGCCTGGTGGGTGGGCCTGATCTTCGGCGCGGTCCATGCGACCGTGTTCGCGATGATGATGCCGATGATGAGCGCGATGCACCCGCGCGTGCAAGCGGCGCCGCAGCCCGCCCTCGCCGGCGGTCCGCGCGACGAGGTGACGCTGCCGCGCTTCGGGCTCGGCGGCACCGGCTTCGGCCGTGGGACGCCGATGGGGGTCTACCTCGCGCATCTGGCCTACGGCGGCGTCTGGGCGATCATCTTCGCGGCGCTCGTCTGACGGCGATGGAGTCTCCGCGCGGGCCGCGGCTGCCGCCGCCGCTGCAGACGGTGGGGCTCTGGCGCGACCCGGCCGGGTTCCTCGAGCGCTGCGGCTCCCGTTTCGGGGCCGACTTCACGTTGCGCCTCTGGCCGATCGGGCGGGTTGTCGTCGTGTCGTCGCCTGATCTGGTCGCGCAGTTGTTCGCCGCTGACGGCGAGACGCTGCGGACCGGCTTGGCGACTCGCCGGGTGCTGCCGATCCTGGGCGACCGGTCGCTGCCGTGCCTGGACGGGGCCGAGCATGCGGAACGCGGCGGACGCTCGCGCCGGTCTTCGGCAGGCAGCGGCTCGCGGCGCATGCCGAGCGGATCGAGGCGGCCGTCGAGTCGGAGGTGGCGGCGTGGCCGACTCGGCGAGCGTTTCCGGTGCTTCCCCGGCTGCGCGCCCTCTCGCTCGGAATCGCGGCGCAGATTGTTCTCGGTGAGAGCCCCGTGCCCGCGGGGGTCGAGCGGCGGCTGCACGAGTACGTCGCCGGACGGGCGGCGCTCGGCGCCTGGCTGCCGGCGCTCGACCGGCTGCTGCTCGAGTATGTCCGCCGGCCGCCGCCGGGGGAGCACGCGCTGGCTGCGCTGCTCGAGGCCGGGGTGGAGCCGGACGCCGTTCTCGACGAGCTCCGGTCACTGCTGCTCGTCGCGCACGAATCGACCGCCTGCGCGCTCGCCTGGACGGTCGAGCGGCTGGCCCGGCATCCGGCCGGCCGTGCTCGAGCGCCTCCGCGACCTGGACGACGCCTACGTTGACGCGGTCGCGAGCGAGGTTCTGCGCACGCGGCCACCGGTGCTCGACGCCGTACGGCTCGCGACGGACGCGCTCGAGCTGGCGGACGGCTGCCGCATCGCCGCGGGAACCGTGGTGATGGCGGCGCCGCTGCTCGTGCACCGGCGGCCCGATCTCTACCCTGAACCGGACAGCTTCCGTCCCGAGCGGTTCCTGGACGGCAAGCCGCCGCCGAACGCCCACATCCCGTTCGGCGGCGGCGAGCGCCGCTGTCTCGGCGCGCAGCTCGCGCTGCTGGAGCTGAAGGCGCTGTTGCGGGCGCTCGCACGCCAGCTGCGCGTCGCGCCGGCGACGGCCAGCCCGGAGCGGGCCAAACTGGTGGGGACGGCCGTCGCGCCCGCCGGCGGCGCGACGATCGTCGCCGAGCGCGTCGACCGTTTCGCCACCTGCCACGCGCGGCGCGCGGTCGGCGCGCTGCTGGGTCGCTAGCCGCGCAGCTTCCGAGCGGCGATCAGCGCGGCGGGCAGGCTGAGGACCGCCATCGCTGCGAGCGTCCGCCCCGCGGGCGGCAGCGGCCGGAAGATCGCGGCGACCCGCGCGCTCAGCCACATCGGCGGCGCCTGCTTCAGAACGTCGCGGTTCGCGACCTTTCCCGCGAGAGCGTCCGGAAGGCGACGGTGCCCTCGCCGTCGACGAGGTAGAGCGCGTCCGGCTTCGGGTCGAGGCGACGGTGCAGGTCGCCGTCGAGCGAGTCGACGAGCACCGGCCACGGGAGCGCGTCGCGCTGCCGGTAGTCCTGCGCGTGCCGCCGCTTCGTCTCCAGGTCCTGCGGCTGCGGGTAGCGCTCGTCGGGATGCGCCTCGCGCACGTAGAGGGTCAGGAAGGGGATCCGGTCGCCGAACTCGGCGTGCAACCGCTTGAGCGTCGGACCGGCGCTCGCGGTCATCGGTCAGGTGATCGAGCTGAAGTAGACGAGGAAGGGACGGCCGCCGAGTTGAGCGCTGTGGACGCTGTCGCCGTGGGACGTCGGCAGCTCGAACTCCGGAAACGGCTCGCCCGGCGGCACCCCGCCTTCCCAGGCGAGGTCGTGGTAGAGCAGTTGGCGGCGGAAGCGGGGAAACCGGTACTCGATGCGACAGAGCTACCGCCGCGGGCGGAGGCCCAAACCGATTGGGTGGAACCGCTGCCTGCCGAGCTGCATCGAACTCCTCGACGCTCCATCGACCGAAGGAGGATCGGAGATGGCGAAGGCTGCAGTTGTCGTGCTTGCGGATACCGAGAGCCACGGTGACCTGGGGCGGGTTGTGAACGCGTTGACGACGGCGGAGGAGTTCGCGGAGGCGGGCGACGAGATCGCGATCGTTTTCGACGGCGCCGGCACGAAATGGGTGCGCGAGCTGGCAGACCCGGAGCATCGCTACCACGCCAAGCTCGAATCCTTGAAGCCGCACGTCGCCGGCGCTTGCAGTTACTGCGCAGCCGCGTTCGGCGTGAAGGAGGAGGTCGAGCGGGCGGGCATCCCCCTGCTCGACGAGTACCAGCGGCACCCGAGCCTGCGTCGCTACGTCGCCGACGGCTACGCGGTGCTGACGTTCTGATGGCGGTCGCCGGAGACGCGGGTCGCAGGTTCGACGTCGTGGTGCTCGGCGGCGGCACCGCCCGGCTGACGGCGGCGCTCGCGGCGCGGCACGCGGGCGCGTCGGTGGCGCTGGTCGAGCAGGAGCCGCGGCTCGGCGGCGACTGCAGCTTCTACGGCTGCGTCCCCTCGAAGGCGCTGATCGAGGTCGCGAACCTCGCGTTCGCGCTGCGGCGGGCGGCCGAGGAGGGGTTGATCGCGGAGGCGCCGCCGCTCGACTTTCGCGCGGTGGCCGCGCGGCGGACGCGGATCGTCGAGGAGATCGCGTGCGACGAGCGCGACGAGCGGTTCGAGCGAGTGGGCATCGCCGTCGTCCACGGCGAGGCGGAGATCGTCGGTGCCGGCGCGGTGCGCGTCGATGGCGAGACGCTGCAGTTCGGACGGCTCGTCGTGGCGACCGGCAGCGATCCGGCAGTACCGCCGGTCGACGGGATCGAAGGCGTCCCATATCTGACGAACAGGACGGTCTTCGAGCTCGAGGCGCTTCCGGCGCGGCTGCTCGTGCTCGGCGGCGGCGCCGTCGGGCTCGAGCTCGCGCAGACGTTCGCGCGGATCGGCAGCCGCGTCGCCGTCGTGGAGCTGCTCGACCGGCTGCTCGACGAGATCGTGCTGCGCGCCGGCGGCGAGGAGGTGCGCGGCGACGCGCTGCTGGTCGCGGCCGGCCGGCGCGGGCGCACCGGCGGGTTCGGGCTCGAGCGGCTCGGCGTCGAGCTCGAGAAGGGCTACGTCGTCGCCGACCGCCGCTGCCGCACCTCGGTCGAGGGTGTGTTCGCGGCCGGCGACGTCACCGGCGGGCTGCAGTTCACGCACGTCGCCGCGCACGAGGGGCGCTCGACCCGGGTCCGGGACCCGACGCGGTTGCGCAGGGGCGGGCTCTCGTCGCCGCCGCCGCCGACACGCTCGCCCGTGGCGTCCTCGGCTACGGCGTCGTCGTCGCGCGACGACGGTGAAAGACTGGACGCGCGAGGTGCTCGAGGAGCTGCGCGCCGCGGCGTTCGCCCCGCGGGCGTGGGTGCGGTTCCTCGGCCGCTCGTTCGCACGCGCGCGCGAGCAGCGGCCAGCGCACAAGCGGGCGCATCGCGAGACGATCGCGCTCGCCGCAGGCGGGCTCGCCGTCTGGCTCGGCGTCGCGCTCTCCGGCAGGGAGACCCTCGGCGCCGCCGGCGCGGCATGGTGGCTCGCTGCCTGCCTGATGCTCGACTGGCACCTCGGCCTGCTCGACGGTCGCGACCGCCTCGGCCCCGCGAACGTGCTGTCGCTGCTGCGCGCCGGCACTGTACCGGCGATCTTCGCGCTCGCGTCGGCGCCGGCCGGGATCGCGCTCTTCGCCGTGGCCGGCGCGAGCGACGTCCTCGACGGCCGGCTCGCCCGCCGCCGCGGCGAGACGACGCGGCTCGGACTCTGGCTCGACGGTTCCGTCGACGGCCTCGTCCTCGGCGCCGCCGCGCTCGCCGTGCTCCCCGGCTGGGCGACCGCGGTCGTGCTCGCCCGGTACAGCCTGCCCTGGCTCGTCCTGGCCGCGGCCTACTTCCTGCGCGCGGAGCCGCCGCCGGCGGAGCGTTTCGTCTCCGGCCGCTACCCCGGACTCGCCGTCTTCGCGGGCCTCTCGCTCGCGCTGCTCGGCCTGCCCGGCGGCAGCGCGCTGGCCGCCGCCGGCGCGATCGGCGGGCTCGCCACCTTCGTCGCAAGCATCGCCCGCTCGCTGCCGGCCGCGACAGGGACCGCGTCGTGAGCTGGCTCGTGCTCGCGCTCGCGCTGCTGCTCGCGCTCGTCCTCGCGACCCGTCTTGTCGCCTCCTTCGCCGGGAAGGGACTCGCCCCCGACGCGCTCGCGGGCTCGCCGACCGAGCTCGGCGCGGTTGCGAGTCGCCGCGACGCTGACCGTCGCGCTCGCGACGAGGCTGGGTCGACGCACGCGGCTCACTGGCGCCCTCGTCGGGCGGGGCCGTCGACGAGCCGGAGGCGCACGGCGGCAGCGGCGAAGGGCCGACGCCGCTGCAGACGGTCGTCGGCGCGCTCTACGGCTGCGAGTCGGTGACCTTCAACCGGACGGCGGCCGAGCTCGGCTTCGTCTACCGCAGCATCGAGTTCGAGGCCGAGTTCACGATCGACATCCGCGGCCGGCTCGGCAACGAGCGCGTGCGGCCGCACTTCCAGACCGTGCGCGTGCAGGCGCGGACCGAGACCGGCGAGACCGAGGGGCGGCTGCGCGAGGTCGTCGAGGAGACCGAGCGCCGCCGCCCCGTCTTCACCTCCTGCGCGACGCCGGCGTCTACCTCGAGATGCACTGGCTCAGCCGCTCGGCGGAGGCGGCGGCGCCCCCACCTGTGGCGGGCTCATCCTGCCTCACCGCCCGTGTCCGTCAGCGCACGCCCGAGCGGGAAGAGCTGCGCCGCGGCCTGCTGCACGGCAGTGCTCGTCGTCGGGTAGGCGTGGATCGTCTGCGTCAGCCGACCGGCGAACGCGCGCGTCTGCATCGCGAGCGCGCACTCCTGGATCAGCTCGCCCGCGTGCGGTCCGACGATCTGGGCGCCGACGAGCTCGCCGCCGCCCGTCCAGGCGAGCACCGGCCGCTTTGCCGTCACCAGCTTGACGAAGCCGAGCGGACGCTCCGCGATCCGCGGCCGGTCGACCTGCTCCATCGGGTACATCGCGGCACGGACCTCGCCGTGGCGCTCCCGCGCCTCCGCCTCCGTCAGCCCGACGTGCGCGACCTCGGGGTCGGTGAACGTCACTCACGGCGCGACCCGTTCGTCCGTCCGCGCACGCTTGCCGGCGGCGTTGAGCCCGGCGACGCGGGCCCGCTGGCGACGTCGACGACCGTCTGCCCCGGCCCGACCCGGAGTGCCTGTGCGAGCTCGGAGGTGAGCGCCGCGCCGCCGGGATGAAAGGAGTCGCCGAGCAGGAACCGCGCCGCCGCGCTCGAGTAGGCCGCGGCGCAGCACGACTTGAGCTCCTCCGGGGCGAGCGTCACAGCCGTCTGCCCACGTTCGTCGCGTCGCGGGAGCCGTTGCCGTTCGCGCCCACGCTCTTGGAGCCGAAGCGAGTCGGTTGCAGCAGCGGTTGCAGCGGCGCGGCGTTCGGTACGACCGGCGCGACGGCGGCGCCCGACATCTGCGCGCGCACCTGCTCGCGGTAGCCGACGGAGTTGTAGGCGCAGAACGGGATCAGCCGGCCGTCGGGGGTGATCTCCTCGACGCAGCACTTCATCAGCTGCTGCACGTTGAGCGTGTACGGGTCCTGGAAGTCCTGCACGATCAGCATGAACACCTTGTCCTGCAGGCTGGCGAGCTCGGCGGGCAGGTCGATGCCGCAGCTCTCGCAGGCAAGCAGCGCCTGCTCGGCGCCGGGGGTGGCCGAGGAGGAGAACATCTGCTCGAGCGCGTGCCGGATGTCGTAGTCGGGGATGATGCGGTTGGAGAGGTAGTCGAGGTAGTCGTCGATCTCGAGCAGGCGCGTGAACGGGATCACGGTGTCGCCGTCGACGAAGGCGTAGCTCATCGAGCGGCAGGTCGGGAAGCAGCACGGCACCGGCACGAAGTCGTCGAGCCGGGAACCACTCGGGCACCTGGGCGGCCACGAGCTTCATCACGTCGGCGTTCGTCAGCCGCTGCAACGGGTCGAACTCGAGGTGGCGGCCCGAGTGCGTGACCGGCTGGAAGGCGATCGAGCGCACCGCCGGGTGGGCGATCCCGTGCCGGACGATCGCGCCGACCTCGTGCTCGTTGACGCCCTGCTCGATCGCGGCGACGAGCGTCACCGTCAGCCCCAGCTCGGCGGCGCGGTCGAGCGCCCGCTCCTTGTCGGCGCGGAGGTCCTTGCCGCGGATCGCGAGGTGCGTCTCGCGCTCGAAGCCGTCGAACTGCAAGTACAGATGCGGGCGCAGCTCGGCGAGCTGCTCGCCGAAGCGGCGGTCGCGCGCGAGCCGGATCCCGTTCGTGTTCAGCATCACCGAGCGGATTCCCTTCGCCTGGGCGAGCGCGACCATCTCGAGGATCTGCGGATGGATCGTCGGCTCGCCGCCCGAGAACTGCACCACCTCCGGCTCGCCCTCGGCGGCGACGAAGCGGCCGAGCATGAAGTCGACCTGCTCGAGCGTCAGCGAGTAGCCGTCGCCGTGGGCGTGGTGGCCGGAGTCGGCGAAGCAGATCGGGCAGTCGAGGTTGCAGGGGGTGTTCACCTCGATGATCGCGAGGCAGGCGTGCTGCTTGTGCTCGGGGCACAGGCCGCAGTCGAGCGGACAGCCGTCCTTCACCTCGGTCTGGAACTCGAGCGGCAGCGTGCCCGGCTTGTTGAACCGCTGCTGCGCCATGTAGAGCTCCGCGTCCGAGTAGACGAGCGCCTCGAAGAGGCCTTGCTCGGCGCAGCGCTTGCGCATGATCACGCGGTTGTCGCGCACGTTCACCTCGGCGTCGATCACCGTCTTGCAGACCGGGCAGATCGACTTGGTGTACTCGAGGAAGACCTCGTCCCGGTCGATCTTGCGACTGGGCGTGACGGCCATGCGCTCTCCTCTGCTCGACGTGGACAGCAGGTTCGATGCGATCTACCGTGCCGGCGCTTCGCGAATCCGAGCGGACCGTGACAGCATCGGACCGGCCGTGACGCTGCCGATCTCCGCCTACGGGCTGCTGGCCGACTGCAACTCCGCCGCGCTCGGCGGCACGGACGGGTCGATCGACTGGCTCTGCCTGCCGCGCTACGACAGCCGCTCCGTGTTCGCACGGATCCTCGACCCGGACGCGGGTCACTGGTCGATCCGGCCCGCCGGACGATACGAGTCGTCTCGTCGGTACCTGCCCGGGACGCTCGTCGTCGAGACGACGTTCGCGACCGCCGGTGGGACGGCTCGGCTGACCGACGCGCTGCTGTTCGCCGGTGGCCAGCGCGGGCACGCGCTCGGCCTGGACGCGCCGCACGAGCTCGCCCGGCTGGTCGAGGGCGTGGAAGGGCGGGTCGAACTCGAGCTCGAGCTGGCGCCCAGGCCCGAGTACGGGCTCGGCAGGCCGCTCTTCCGGCTCGGTGAGGGCGGCGTCGTGTCGGTCGGCGGCCCCGACCGCTTCGCACTGTCAGCCGGAGTCCCGCTGGAGAGCGGCGACTCGACGCTGAGCGCCCGCTTCGCGGTCGAGGCGGGGGAGCGCCGTGGCTTCGCGTTCCGCTGGGTGCCGGCCGAGCGACAGGACACGGAAGCGATCCGCGCCGGGAACGTGCCGGCGCGGATCGAGGACACGGTCGCGGCGTGGCGCTCCTGGGAAGACCACCATGACATCTACGAGGGGCCGCACCGCGAGCAGATCCGCCTCTCCTCGCGAGTGCTCAAGGGGCTGACCTACCGGCCGACCGGCGCGATCGTGGCGGCGCCAACCACCTCGCTGCCCGAGGAGCTCGGCGGCGGTCGCAACTGGGACTACCGCTTCAGCTGGATCCGCGACGCGAGCCTGACCCTCGACGCGCTCTGGATCGGGACCTGCTCGGACGAGATCGAGGCGTTCGTCGAATGGATGGCGGGCGCCGCGGGCGGGCACGTCGACGACGACCGGCCGCTGCAGATCGTGTACGGCATCGCCGGCGAGCGCGACCTCGCCGAGCGCGAGCTGCCGCACCTGCGCGGCCACCGCGGCAGCGCGCCCGTCCGGGTCGGCAACGGCGCCTCGGATCAGACCCAGCTCGACGTCTACGGCGAGTTCCTCGACGCCTACTGCCGCTATCTCGAGCACCTGGGCGAGCCGGACGAGCTCGTCTCGCACTTCCTGATCGACATCGCCGACGCCGCCGCGGCGCGCTGGCAGCAGCGCGGCTCGGGGATCTGGGAGGCGCGGGCGGGTCCTCAGCACTACCTCTCCGGGAAGGTCTACTGCTGGGTCGCGCTCGACCGCGCCGTGCGGCTCGCAGCGCGGATCGGCGCCGGCGACCGCACACGCCGCTGGGCCGCCGAGCGCGACCGGGTGCGCGAGGCGATCCTCAGCCGCGGCTTCAGCAATCGGAAGCGGGCGTTCACGCAGGCGTTCGGCAGCGACGAGCTGGACGCCGCCGCGCTCTTGATCCCGCTGAGCGGCTTTCTGCCGGCGAGCGACGAGCGCGTCCGCTCGACGATCGACGCGCTCGAGCGCGAGCTGATGCAAGACGGGCTGTTGCTGCGCTACCGCTCCGACGACGGGCTCGAGGGCGGAGAGGGAACGTTCGTGATCTGCTCCTTCTGGCTCGCGAGCGCGCTCGCCCGCGCCGGCGAGCGGGAGAAGGCGGAGGAGCTCTACGAGCGGGTCGTGGGCTACGCGAACGATCTCGGCCTGCTCGCCGAGGAGATCGATCCAGCGAGCGGCGAACTGCTCGGAAACTTCCCGCAGGCGTTCAGCCACGTGGGGTTGATCACGGCCGCCGCCGACATCGACCGACACGCGGCGAACGAATGACTGCCGGTGAGCGAGGTCGGCTCGCGCGGCTCGCCGACTGCTGCCACTACTGCAGTCGTCCCTCGAGGCTGCGCGCGACGATCAGGATCGCGCTCACCGTCGGCGTCGTGCTGACGGGAATCAACGAGGGCGACACGTTCGCGTCCGGTCACCTCGGGCTCGCACTCGCCTGGAAGGTGCCGCTCAACTTCGTCGTGCCGTTCGTCGTCTCGAACCTCGGCCTGCTGGCCGGCCGTCCCGACAGGATCAGCCGTCCCGGGCGGCGGTCTTGACCGCCTCGCTCAGCGTCCGCGTGAGCGCGCCGCTCGGGCGCCGGCCCAGCCGCCCATGCCTGCGCCGATCAGGGTGACGTCGAAACGCCTGCCTTTCATCGCTACGCGGCAGTCTCTCGCTCGTTCAGGACGTCGGCGATCCGAGCGGCATCGTCGGCCGATCTCGTGGCCAGCCGCTCGAGCACGCGGCCGTCACGCTCGATGACCTCCACGGTGTGGCGCCAGAGGCCGCACGAGCCGCCAAATGGCGCTGCAAGTAGCCCTATCGGGTTGAGGCGTCGGCGGACCACCGCTCGCGGGAATCGCTCGCCGCAGGCGAGCGGCACGAGAAGCCCCCGGCGGTCGAGCCGCGCGAGCGCGGAGGCCCCGCCGACGGGAAGCCCGTCGATCGTGATCTGGGGCACCGTCGCGCCGCCCGTCGAGTCGAGCAGCCGACGCCGGAAGCCCGGCTGCCCATCGCCGCACACCTCCGTATATGGGATCCCGCGCCGGCGCAACAGCGTCCGCGCCCGCTGACAGTGGACGCAGCCGGAGAGCGTGTAGACGGTGACGGCGCCGCCCTTCAACTCGCTTCCTCGGGATGATCCCGAGCCTCCGGCTGCGCGGTGCCTGACTGAGAGAGGCGTCCTCATGCCGAGGTCGGATGCTCCGGCGTGCGCTTTCGATGCGGGAGCGCGTCGGGGTGCGGGTCCGCGGTTGCGCCGCCGGCCATCGGCGAACGCGGTGCCGTCCGATGCCTCCTATCGAGCCGGCGGCTCGGCGGAGGGATGCGCGGCCGGGCGATGCAGGTTCGTCTCGGCGATGACCGCCCGGATGGCGGCGGCGATCCGGTCGGGATGGTCCTCGGGCATGAAGTGCTTGCCCTCCTCGACGACGTCGAGGTCGGCGGCGAGGTCGTCGGCGAGCCTGCGGCCGTAGTCGATCGTCTGGAAGCGGTCGGCGGCGCCCCAGACGACGGCAGCCGGAATCCCGAGCTCGGTCAGGCGGGGCGCTATCTCGAGCGTGTCCTGCGTGTGGAGCGAGCGCGTCTGGCGCGCGAACGCGGCTGCTCCCTGCGGGTGGTCGTAGCACGGCAGGTGCGTACGGATCGACTCCGCGCCCGCTCGCTCGAGTCGTGTCCGGGCTTGATGAAGCCTGCGAGCAGCGCGCGTAGCGCAGGCCGGGGGAGCCGAGCGACGATCCCGGAGAGCGCGGCGAGCGCCTTCACCATCGGGATCGGCCACGAGTCGTAGCCGATCGAGTTGGTCAGAACGAGACCCGCGCAGCGGTCGGGCCGGCGGACGGCGGCGATCTGCGCGACGCCGCCGCCGAGGTCGTGCCCGACGAGCAGCGCGCGCTCGATCGCGAGCGCGTCGAGCCAGTCGAGCAGGTAGGCGGCCTGCGCCCGCACGGAGATGTCGCGTGAGGCGCCGGCCTGCCAGGAGTCGCCGTAGCCGACCATCTCCCAGGCGAGCGCGCGCACGCCGTCGAGGTGCGGGACGACGTGGCGCCAGAGCCGCGGCGAGGTGGGGATGCCGTGCAGGAGCACGACCGGTGCGCCCTCGCCCTGCTCGAGCCAGCGCATTGCGATCCCAGCAACGTCGAGCCGTTGCTCGCGCATGGCCGGTGCCTGCCCGCCGTCAGACTCCGGAAACGCGGCCCGCCGCGCGACTTCCCGTCGCGGGCCGGGCGATGCAGGTCAGGTTCTCCCGGCGAGGCGCGCGAGCAGTCCGCGCCGGCTCTTCTGCTGTGCGGTCCCGTCGCCGGTGCCGACGACCTCGACGCCGTGCCAGAACGCGATCCGGCCGTCGATCTTCTTCGCCGCGCGGCTCGGTCGCGGGTAGTACCAGGCGGCGTCCTCGTTGCGCTCGCCGTCGACGTCGACCGTGTAGTAGCTCGCGGTGCCCTTCCAGGGGCAGACGCTGTGGGTCTCGCTCTCGACGAGGTAGCGGCGATCGACCGACTCGGGCGGGAAGTAGTGGTTGCCTTCGACGACGACGGTGTCGTCGCTGTCGGCGATGACGGCGCCGTTCCAGATCGCTTGCGGCACGACGGATCCTCCTTCTTCGCGTTGTCAGCTCGGCCTGTTGGATGCCTGGTCGAGCGCGGTAGGTTCGCCGCTCAGAGGCCGTACGTCTCCAGCAGGCGCAGCCAGACCTCGCTGCGGGTCGGGAACGAGGGGACGGCATGCCAGAGGCGGTCGAGGGTGAGCTGCCCGACGATCGCGATCGTGGCGGCGTGGACGAAGTCGGCGACGTCGGCGCCCGTGAAGGTGGCTCCGACGAGAACGCGTCGCGCCTCGTCGACGACGAGCCGTGAGGTGCCGGGCGCGCCGCGGCCGTAGAAGCTTCCGCCGGCGTTGCCCGAGGTGGGCTGGTCGACGGCGCGGATGTCGAGCCCGGCCGCCTCGGCGGACTCCAGCGTGTGCCCGACCGCCGCGACCTGCGGGTCGGTGAAGACGATCCGCGGCGCGAGCGCGCCGTGCGCGTGGCGCTCGAGCCGCGCGTCGCGGCCGAGGATCACGTCGGCGGCGATCCGCGCCTGGTATTTGCCCATGTGGGTCAGCAGAGAGCGCCCGTTCACGTCGCCGACCGCATACAGCCACTCCAATCCGGGCACCCGCAGCCGCTCGTCGACCTCGAGCGCAGGCCCGGCGTCGAGGCCGACCGTCTCCAGGCCGAGGTTCCGAGTGGCGGGCCGGCGCCCGACCGCGACCAGCAGCTCGTCGCCGACGAGCCGGTCGCCCGAGTCGAGCTCGATCTCGACCTCGGCCTCGCTGTCGCGGCGGACGCCGGTCGCACGGGTGCCGACGCGGACGTCGATTCCGCGCGCGGCGAGCGCCTCCTGCACCTGCGCGGCCGCGAACGGCTCCTCGCGGGGGAGGAGGCGCGGCAGCGCCTCGACCAGCGTTACCGTCGACCCGAGCGACGACCAAGCCTGGGCGAGCTCAACCCCGACCGCGCCGCCGCCGAGGACGAGCAGCCTGGACGGCACCGTCTTCGCCGTCGTCGCCTCGCGGTTCGTCCAGGCGCGGGCCTCGGCGAGGCCGGGGATCGGCGGGACGGCGGCCTCGCTGCCGGTGGCGATCACCACCGCGCGTCGGGCGGTGAGGCGGACGCCGTCGACCTCGACCGCGCGCTCGCCCGCGATCCGGCCCCAGCCGCGTGCGACCACGACACTGCGCTGCTCGAGCCAGGGAAGCTGGACGGAGTCGTCGAGATCGTGGATCACCTCGTCGCGGCGGCGCAGAACAGCGTCCGCGTCGAGCGGCGCCGTCAGGGCCTCGCGCGCGCCCGGGATCCGGAGGGCCTCGGCCAGCGCCTCCGCCGGCCGCAGCAGCGCCTTCGAAGGCATGCAGCCGTAGTACGAGCACTCGCCGCCGATCAGGTGCCCCTCGACGATCGCCACCTCCAGCCCCGCCTGCCCGAGCCGACCGGCGCAGACCTCGCCCGCCGGGCCGGCGCCGATCACGATCACGTCGAACTCCGTCTTCACGCCGCTCGATACCTCCGCTCGCTGTCAGCCCGTTCGATACGCCGCGCGACGGGATCGATTCGCGCGGCCGCCGGCCAGGTCAGGTGCGAGCGAGCGCCGCGTGCGCGGCGCCGACGCCGGCGCCGTAGACGAGGTGGTAGGAGGCGTCGATCGCCAGCGTCTTCGGCGGGTACCGCCAGGGAGGCTCGTAGAGGCCGATCGGCACGAGCTGGACGTAGGACATCCCCCAGACGACGAGACCGAACGCGGGCCCGGCAAGCGGCTTCGCGTCTTCCCGGCTCTCCTGCACGAGTCCGTAGACGCCGCCCCAGAACGTCCCGTAGCTCCAGTGCATCGCGTTCGTCAGCACCGGAATCCAGTTGGGGCCGAGCTTCGTCTGGAAGACGCCCTCGATCAGCCGCCTCCCCACCTGCGCCGGCGCGGACGCGTTCTCCCAGGGATCCTGCTGCTCGTCCGCTCCCGAGCCCTCGGAACTCCCCTGGAGGCGCGCGACCAGCTCCTGGTACGCCGTCATGACGGCTGTGCCCGCGATTCCCGCGAGTATCCCGCGGCCGAGAGCGGCGAGCGGCGTCGGCTGCCGATTGCTCTGCACGATGACGAAACCAGATTTCGCAGACGCCGGGAATCAAACGTGGCGCGGTCACGCGGCAGCGTCTCACACGAATCCTTCAGCTGTTGCCCGGCAGCTCGAGGATCGCGGCGAGGGCATCGATCAGCGGTGCAAGACCGGGGTCTTCGCGGGCGGCGGCAAGCTCGGCCAGCAGA
>JAVKST010000008.1:10323-11663 GCA_039583515.1 Gaiellaceae bacterium | reverse complement strand
CAGAAGCCGGCCGCTGACGTCGAGAGTGACTGTCGGCATCGACGAAATCCTCGGTTCGAGTAGGTGTGGACGATCGAGCCGGTCTCACCGTTGTCCGAACAGGCGGCGCAGCCGCTCGAGCGGCCCAGGCGTGCCGGCCTCGGTGTCCGACAGCCCCAGCTGCTTTTCGAGGCGCCCCTTGCTCTGCGCTCCGACGACGGAGGCCACTGTTCACCCGCCTGGAACAGCACGATCGCCGGGATGCTCGTGATCTTGTAGCGCGCTGCGAGCGCGGGCTCGGCATCGACGTCGACCTTTGCAACCCTCAGGGCCGAACCTCGCTCCTGGGCGATCTGCTCGAGTACCGGTGCGACCACGGCACGGGCTGCGGTCGAATCGTCGCTCTCCTACCGCCGCGCGAGCGAGAGCTGCGGCAGGCGTAGGAGCGGGCGGCAGGCGCGGCGACGGCGGCGCCAGGCGCCGAGCGCGAACGTCGCGAGCAGGAGCGCGAGGCCGAGGTAGAACGTTGCCGACTCGGCGTGGACGGCCGCCGATCGGTGGGGCTGCTGCATGGACATCATCGACATCGAGCCGCCGCGCCCACCGGATGCGAGCTGGAACATCGAGAGGTAGAGGAGCGTGCCGCCGGCGATGGCGGCGGCCGCGACGAGACGGCTGCAGCCGAGGGCGGCGACGACGACGAGCGCCGCGGAGGCGACGAAGAGCGGCTGCGACAGCGGCGAGAGGGTGCGCCAGCATGCCGGAGCCGGTGATGCCGATCGCTCCCAGCGCCCCGGCGGCTGCTCCTGGCAGCATCGCCGCCATCCCGGCGCAGCCGGCGGCGATGCCTGCGATTCCGGCGACGCTGGCGGTACGGCGGGCGACCCGGCGTAGCGAGATGCGGCTCATTCGCGTCCCGCGGCTTCGATGTAGTGGCAGTAGGCGGCGTCGCGCTCGGCGACGCCTTCGGCGCGCATCCGCTCGCGTAGCTCGCGCAGTTCGTGCTTGAGCGTACGCAGTTCGCGCATGCGCTCGTCGATCTCGGCGAGCCGCTGCTCGATGACACCGGCGACGTAGCGGCAGGGTGGCTGGCCGCGGTCGCGGAAGGCGAGCACCTCCTTGATCTCGCCGAGCGTCAGCCCGACCCGCTGCGCGCTCTTGACGAAGCGGAGCCGCTCGGCGTCCTCGTCGCTGTAGAGCCGGAAGCCGCCCTCGCTGCGCGGCGGCTCGGGCAGGATCCCGGCCTGCTCGTAGAAGCGGATCGTGCGCGGGTTCAGGTCGAGGCGGGCGGCGAGCTGACCGATCTTCAACAGCCCGTTCACGCTGGAGACGATACCAACGCGACGGCCTAGACCTTCCAG
>JAVKST010000008.1:0-10223 GCA_039583515.1 Gaiellaceae bacterium | reverse complement strand
CGGGCGGCGAGCTGACCGATCTTCAACAGCCCGTTCACGCTGGAGACGATACCAACGCGACGGCCTAGACCTTCCAGTAGAGAGGAGGTTTCCACTGGCTCGCGCGGAGGTAGTTGCGTGCTGGAGTGGCGAAGCTCGAGATTCCGGTCAAGGGCATGCACTGCGACGGTTGCGAGCGGACGCTCGCGCTCGCGCTGAGGCGCCTGGACGGCGTCCTGGACGCGACGGCGGACCGCGAGGCCGAGCGGGTGACGGTGCACTACGACCCAGCCGAGGTCGACGAGCGGCGGCTGCGCGAGCACATCGAGCTCGTCGGCTACGAGCCGGCGTAGGCATTCGCAGAAACACGCTGACGTACGGCCGCGACTTTTCGCTTGACTCTCCATCTAACTGGAAGGTCTAGCATGGGTTTGGAGAGACCCAGCGAACGCCGACAGGAGGCAGACACAATGAAGACGGAACTCACCGTCAAGGGCATGACCTGCAGCGGCTGCGAACAGCGGGTGGGGCAGGCGCTGACGCGGCTGGAAGGCGTCAGCGACGCAAAGGCCGACCACAAGGCCGAGCGGGTTGTCGTCGAGCACGACCCGACGCGTGCAGACGAGCAGGCGCTGCGGGCGCGGGTCATCGAGGCTGGCTACGAGGTGGCGTAGGTGGCGGTGCGTGAACGCGAGAGCGACGCCGTTCCGCACAAGGAGGCGGGCTGGCTCGAGCAGGCCGTTGTGCGGACGGGCGAGGACGGCCTCGCTCGCTTCCAGGTCAAGCTCGGCGGGCTGCACTGCTCCTTCTGTGTCTCGACGATCGAGAAGGCGCTGACCCGCCAGGACGGCGTCGAGCGCGTTTCGGTCTCGCTCGCGCACGAGGAGGGACTGGTCGAGTTCCGGCCGGAGGCGATCTCGCCGCTCGAGATCGTGGAGACGCTGCGCGCGGTCGGCTACACCGTGCGCGACCCGCGCAAGGTGCGCAGCTTCGAGGAGGAGGAGGCCGAGTTGCGCGGCGAGCGCGATCGCTTCCTCGTCGGCGCTGCCGCCACGCTCTCCGCGCTGGCGCTGATGAGCATCGTCTGGACGGGCAATCGCGGTCTGCTGAACGTCGTCTGGAGCGGCCGTTCGTTCTTCTTCGGCCCCTGGATCATCCTCGGGCTGGCGCTGACGATGATCTTCGTGGTCGGCCGGCCGATCCTGACCATGGCGGTGCAGTCGGCGCGGCGCGGGATCACCAACCAACACGTGCTCCTGGAGGCGGGCGCCTGGGGCGGCCTCGTCGGCGGGCTGCTCGGGCTCTTCTACTCGGCGTCGAGCTTCCCGCCCGGCGACTTCCTCGCGGTGGCCGTCTTCATCACCACCTACCACCTGCTCTCCGGCTACGCCTCGTCGGTCGTGCGGACGCGTGCGAGCCAGGCGGTCAGGAAGCTGCTGGAGCTGCAGCCGGAGACGGCGCGGGTGGTGCGCGACGGCGAGGAGGTCGAGCTGCCGCTGGCAGAGGTCGAGGTCGGCGACCGCGTGCGCGTGCGGCCGGGCGAGCGGCTGCCGCTCGACGGCCGTGTACTCTCGGGCTGCTCGAGCGTCGACGAGAGCATGGTGACCGGCGAGCCGATCCCGGCGGAGAAGCTCGAGGGGGCGGAGGTGATCGGCGGCTCGGTCAATCAGACCGGGACGCTGCTCTATGAGGTGACGCGGGTCGGCGAGGAGAGCTTCCTCGCCCAGGTGGTGCGTCTGGTCGAGGAGGCGCGCGCCTTGAAGCCGGGGATCATCCAGCTGGTCGACCGGATCCTGGTCGTCTACGTGCCGGCGGTGCTCGCCGCGGCGCTGCTCGCGATCGCCGTCTGGACGCTCGGCGACTGGGCGGTGACCGGCTCGCTGGACGTGACGCGGGCGATCTTCGCCGCCCTGGCGGCGCTGGTGATGGGCTATCCGTGCGCGCTCGGGATGGCGACCCCGTTGGCGATGATCCGCGGCGGCGGCATCGCCGCCCGGCAGGGGATCCTGATGCGCTCCGGCGAGGCGTTCCAGGTGTTCGGCGAGATCCGCCGCGTGATCTTCGACAAGACCGGCACCCTGACCGTGGGCAAGCCGACGGTGGTCGAGCTGAGCCCCGCCGCCGGTGTCGCCGAGGACGAGCTTCTGCGCGTCGCGGCGGCCGCCGAGGATCCCTCCGAGCATCCGCTCGCGCGCGCGATCGTGAAGGCGGGCGACGCGCGCGAGCTCGAGCTCGCCGAGACGGAGGAGTTCGAGTCGGAAACCGCACAGGGTGTGCGAGCCCGGCTCGAGGGCGAGCAGGTGCTGGTCGGCAAGCCCGCCTGGCTGGCCGGGCAGGGGGTCGAGCTCGGCCCGCTCGGCGAGCGGCGCGAGGCTATGGAGGAGCGGGCGCAGACGGTCGTCGCCGTCGCCCGCGCCGGGCGGCTGCTCGGCCTTGTAGGGATCGCCGACGAGGTGAAGCCGGACGCGCGCGAGGCGGTCGAGCGGCTGCGCCGGGCGGGGATCGAGAGCGTGATGATCACCGGCGACAACGAGCGCACCGCCCGCGCCGTCGCCGCCGAGGCCGGGATCGACGAATTCCGGGCGCAGCTTTTGCCGCAGGAGAAGGCGGCCGCCGTCCGCGCCCTGCAGGAGCAGGGGCAGCGGGTCGCGTTCGTCGGCGACGGGATCAACGACGCGCCGGCGCTGATGCAGGCCGACGTCGGGCTCGCGATCGGCGCCGGCACCGACATCGCGATCGAGTCCTCCGACGTCGTCCTCGTCGGGGAACGGCTGACGGCGGTCGCCGAGGCGCGCGAGATCGGCGCCGGCAGCTTCCGCAAGACGAAGCAGAACCTCGCGATCGCCTTCCTCTTCAACGGCGTCGGCGTCCCCGCCGCGATCACCGGCTACGTGCACCCGGTCTGGGCGATGGTCGCGATGATCAGCTCCGTCTCGACCGTGCTCCTGAACTCGTTCGGCGCCCGGCTACGGCCCAGCAGCCTCCGCCTCCTGCCCGCGCTGCTCGGGCGCTTCGCCCGCTGGCTTCGCGCCCTCGCCCGGCCGCGAGCGCTACGCGCGCTCGCCGACCGACGCGTCCCGCTCGGGCTCGCCCTGCTCGCCGCCTCGTTCGCCGCCGGCGTCATCTGGGCTGTCTGGACCGGCCACCGCGTCTGATGCCGCGCTGGCGCAAGCTCGCCCCGCAGGACGTCGACGCGGCGGTCGGCGACGGGGCCGTGCTGCTCGACTTCTTCCAGGAGAGCTGCCCGCCCTGTCACGCGCTCGAGCCGCGCCTGGAGGCGTTCGCGCGCCGCCACCGCGGCGAGCTCGAGGTGCTCCAGATCGACATCGACGAAAACGAGGAAACGCCGAAGCGGTTCGGAATCATGAGCATCCCGACGCTGATCCTCTTCCGCGACGGCGAGGAGGTCGCCCGCCTCGACGGGTTGATCACCGAGCAGGAGCTCGAGCAGGCGCTGGCGCGACCGGGTTGACATAGCGAATGCAGCTCGCGCGCAAGCCGCTCGCCCTGCTCGCGCTCGAGGCGGCAGCGCTCGTCCCGCCGCTCCTGCTGATCGGGATCCGCGAGCCGCTCTGGACGCTGGCCGTCCCGACGGTGTTGCTGATCACGCTGATCGTGACGCTGCTCTGGCCGTCGGCAGGAAGGCGCGGCTACTTCTCCTACCGTACGCCGGTCGTCGTCGCCGCCTTCGTCGCCGAGCTGTGGATCGTCGTCGGCGGGCTGACGCTCCAGCTCCCGGCCGACCCGCGCACGAGCGACTGGTGGTTCTCCGGCTTTCTCGTCGTCTTCTTCTTGCTGACCGCGATCAACTCGCTGCCGGGCTTGACCGGCGAGTACCGCAGCGGCGCCGGCCTCCGCCCCGACCTGATCTTCGGCGGCGGCGCCTACCTCGTCCGCGGCGAGATCTTCGTCGCGCTCGGGATCGAGTTCCTGACCACGAAGCCGCTCGCCCACCCGGTCTGGAACTGGTGGGCGGTCGTCGCCGAGATCACGGCGATGCTGATCGTGATCGCCTTCCGCGGAATCCTGAAGCTGCGGATGCGCCGCGCCCGCCTGCTCGGCCTCGACACCTGGATGGGCGCGGGCCCGCGCGCCGGCGTCTGGCTGCGCGAAGTGTTCCTCTACCTCGGCCTCTTCTTCGTCGTCTACGCCTTCGCGAACATGTACCTGGGCCGCATCCCCTTCACCTGGGCGCCCGGCGAGCGGCACGGCCCGGGCTGGTGGGGTCTCGCCTGGCTCGCCGCCGCCTTCCTCGTGCTCGTGCCGGTGCGCGGCTGGCTGAAGACGCGGCTGCCGGAACCGCCAACGCTGAGGCAGGAGCTGGGCAAGCAGCTGCTGATGTGGATCGGCTTCCTGCTCCTCGTCTACGGCTTCGTCGTCCTCTTCGACGGGCGCTTGCGCCCGATCCACGGCTTCGACTACTTCAACTTCTGGTGGGGCTTCTGGGTCTCCGCGCTCGGCTTCCTGATGGTCGTTCCCCTGCGCACGATCACCCTGCGCGAGGAGTTCCGCGGCACGATCCGGATCATGACCGGCCTCGTCGCCGAAATCCCCGACCACGAGCAGCGCACGAACCGCATCGCCGGCCGGCTGGAGACGATCGCCTCGCTGCCCGAGCGCGCGCGCGTCGAGCAGCTCGCGCTGACGATGGCCGCGGCCGATCGCCTCACCGGCACGACGAAGGAGCAGTTCGTCGCCGGCCGCGACGCCGCGTTCGAGCGGCTGCCGGAACATCGCCGCGCGATCCTGGCCGAGACGCGTGCCGCGGTCGAGGCGCAGCAGCACGAGCAGGAGACCCAGCATGTCGCATGATCCGCCGACAACGGGGAACGAGGAGCTGCGGAGGAGGTGAAGCGATGCCGAAGCGGATCGAGCGCGACGAGGTGAGACGGCTGTCGGCCGAGGGCGCGCAGGTGGTCGAGGTGCTCGGCCGCAGCCAGTACGACTGGGCGCATCTGCCCGGCGCGCAGCACATCTGGCTGCCGAAGCTCGACGAGCAGGCGCCCGCCCGGCTCACGCGCGACCGGCCCGTAGTCGTCTACTGCAACGACTACGCCGGCCAAGACCCCATCAACGGATACGACCTCGACGGCAAGTGCATCATCTGCTCGAACCCGCTCGGCCTCGTGTCGGACGCGAAGAAGGTTGGGCACGGCATAGGGAGGGGGGCCAAGTGGCTGGCGGGTGGTGCCGCGTATGACTACCACTTCTTCCTCAAGAACAAGCATGCGATTGGATGTAGCGCGCTCGCGATCGGTGTGGTCCTGTCCATGGTCGCTGGTGCCGGGGAGTCCTATGAGGCGTGGCAGGGGCTGCGCGAAGGAAAGGCTCTTAGGCAGGCACTTAGAGGGAGCAAGATTGTTCGTCTCAACGGCTGGGGCGGGGCAGCCGGAGTCATCATTGGCGCGCCCGGGTGCTTCAGCAAATGACCGTGCTGCTGGTGATCCTCGCGGTTGGGCTCCTGCTGCGGGCGCTCTTCCTTGCTGCCCTCACGGTGAGATACCGCGGGCGTGAAGGAGTGCCCGTCGCATCTGTACACGTGGGAATGCTGGCTAGCGCGGGCGTGCTTGCGAGCGTCGCTTCGGTATACGAGCACGCAAGGCTCTACCTCGTTCTCGCGTGCGGGATCGTCCTCGCCGCAGACCTATTTGTTCGCCGGTTGCTCACGGGAGAACCGCAACGTCAGCGAAGCGGTCCGAGATAACCGCGCGCGCCGGGGTCAGGTCTTGCATTGACGCACGCCCGCGCTGGCGTGTTTCCTTGAACCTGTAGAGAAAGTTGGAACCACTCCGCTCCTGTAGCTCGGCTGGGCTTCGGCTGCTTCGTGTGATCTGAACGGACCGGCCTTGGGTTGCCTGGGGTGAGCTGAGTGCGGTCGAGCAGGACGTTTCGGGACGGGTGACAGCCGTCCCCAAAGCGTCCGCAGCTGGTCGGATGCGCCGTTCCGCCGTCCCGGTAGCTGCTGTTCGATGGCGGTGTGGTCGATGCGTTTGCTGAATGCGGTGATCGGTCCTACGCTGCGGCTACTGCCTTGGCGGCCGTGAGCGGGCTCCGTCCTCGGGCGGGGTGTCTGTCGATGCCGCGGGGCCGGTCTTTGACAACTGAAAGCGCGTGTGGCAGGCCCGGCTCTCTCGAGAGATGGCCGGAGCCGGGCTGGCCGCACGAGACGCGGGAGGTGACGAAGGTGGGCGCGATGGTGAGGCGGGTGCGGGTGCCGGAGACGCTTCCGCGCGAGCGGGTGGTGCTGGGCGAGCTGCATCTGCTGCGGAGCCGGCTGGACGGCGTGCTCGATCAGATCGGCGCCATGCTCCGGCAACCAGAGGTGGATGAGGAGGCCTGGCCGCGGGTCGAGGAGGCTGCTCGTCTGGCCCGGCGGGCGTTGGTGGCGGCGGTCGGGGCGGTGCCGCCGTTGCCGGTGCCGGCTGCCACGCCGGGAGTGCTGTGCGTGGGCGAGCTGCGCGTCGACCCCGCGAGCGGTCGGCAGTGGTACGGCGAGGCGGAGTTCGAGCTGACGCCGCTCCACCACCGCTTGCTCGTCGTCATGGCCCGCGAGCCGACCCGTGTGTTTGGCCGTGATGAGCTGGCGGCCGAGGTGTGGCGACAGCCCGGCCGCGCGAACGCGGTCAAGGTGAGCGTCAGCCGTGTGCGGCGGGCGCTTGTCGCCACCGGCGCGCCAGGCGATCGGTTCTTGGTGTCGGTGCACGGTGTCGGCTGGGCACTCAAACGCTCGGCCTGAGTCTGAGGAGGGTTAGGTGGATGCGATCTTCGAGGCGTACCTTGCGGCGCAGCGGCGCCGTCGTCCGTCGCCACTGACGATCAAAGCGATCACGCATGCGCTGCAGCAGACGCAGCGCTGGCTCGACGCCCACGAGCTCGCCGCTTCCGAGCTGGGGTTGCTGACCTGCGAGGAGTACTTCGACGAGCTGCTCGCGCGGCAGGCGGTCTCGACGGTGCGCCGGCATCTCGCCTACGTCCGTGCCGCCTACCGTTACGCGCTGCGGCATGAGCTGGTGGCGCGTGACCCGACCGCTGATGTGCGGTTGCCGCGGCTGCCCGACCACGATCCCGCGACTTACAGCAACGAGCAGCTGCGACAGGTCCATGCCGCGATCCGCAGCGAGCGGGAAGAGCTGGTCTTCTTCCTGTTCGCGTTCGCCGGGTTGCGCCTGGGCGAGCTCGCAGGGTTGGAGTGGCAGCAGGTCGAGTTCAAGCGCTGGCAGATCCGGCTTGCGGGCAAGGGCGGCAAGCTCCGGCTGGTCCCCTTGCATCCGCTGATAACCGAGCTGCTGCGCGAGCAGCAAGCACGCAGCGGGCGGGAGCGGATACTCGGCACGATCAACGGCCAAGCGTTGAGCGCGAACACGCTCGGCCGCTCGGTGCGGGCGCTCGTCGACCGGGCAGGCGTCGAGGTCGAGCAGCCCTCGCACGCCTTCCGGCGCACGGTTGCGACCGTGATGTACGAGCAGGGCGTGCGGGCGCGGGTGATCGAGCGGATCATGGGCTGGGCGCCGAGGCAGATGTACGAACGCCACTACCTCAGGATCGCCGACCAGCAGATGCACGAGGCGATCCGTAGCCTGTACCGCGATGATCCGATCTGCGACCGGCAGCAGCAGACGCTCCAGCCGCGCGCCGTCGAGGCGCGCACGCCCGAGCCCGTGCGGTGGCTGGCCGCCGGGACCGCACGGCTGGAACTGCTCGAGCAGCAGCTCCGCACTCGGTCCGGCTGACGGGCGCGGCCGACCGCGCCACCCGCCCTGCCTCACTGTTACGAAGGCGGAGAACAACTACGACTACCTCTGAGACATGAGCCCACGAGCCGCGGTGCGGCTCGAACAGCTTGGCTTCACCGACGTCTACGACTACGTCGCCGGCAAGAACGACTGGCTCGCTGCCGGCCTGCCGCGCGAGGGCGAGGCAGCGAAGGTTCTGCTCGCCGGCGACGTCGCCGACGCCGACATGCCAACCTGCACACGCGACGAGTCAGTGGACGAGGTGCGGGCGCGGCTGCGCGATGACGGCCATGACCTCTGCGGGGTCATCGACGGAGACCGAACCGTACTGGGACTGCTCTCGCGCGATGACGCGGCCGAGGCCGCCGCCGACGCAACCGCCGAGGGCGCTATGCAACCGGGGCCGACCACAATCCGCGCGAACGAGCAGCTCGAGCCGTTGCTCGAGCGAATGCGCGCGGCGGAGACCGACGCCGTACTCGTGACCGACCCGGAGGGTCGCCTGCTCGGACTCCTGCGGGTCGAGGCCGCCGAGCGTGCGCTCGCCCGCCGCGGCGAATCGCCCGCGTGATGGCGTCTGCATCGTGCGAACGGCGCCTCCGAACATCTGAGCCTGCAATCCCGTTTCGTCTTCCCGACGCGCCGGCTAGGAACGACCTTGTCGCGAAGTACTTTCGCGGCCTCGGCGACCTGACGCGCGTCCGCATCCTGGAGCTGCTGCGCGACGAGGGCGAGCTCTCGGTCGGCGAGCTCGTCGAGCGGCTCGGCACAGCACAGCCGAAGGTCTCGAATCACCTCGCCTGCCTGCGCTGGTGCGGCTTCGTCGACGCGCGCCGCGAGCACAGGACCGTCTACAACCGAATTGCCGACGAACGGGTGGTAAAGATGCTCGACCTCGCGCACGCTCTAGTCGCCGACAACGAGCAGCACGTCGCCGCTTGCTGCCGGATCGACGAACGATGAGCGACCCGCGCGAGACCGATGCCGCCGAAGGCGAGGAGACGGACGCTGGCGGGCGGCGGCCGCTCGTCGAGGTCCTGACCTTCGACGGCTGTCCAAACCACCGGCCGGCGCTCGCGCTCGTTGAGCGCGTGTGCCGCGAGCTCGGAATCGAGGCGAGGATCCAGGTCGTTGACGTGCCCGACCAGGAGGCGGCGCGGCGGCTGCGTTTCCTCGGCTCGCCCACGGTTCGCATCGCAGGCGTCGATGTCGACCCGCACGCCGAGGAGCGAAGCGACTACGCCCTCTCGTGTCGCGTGTTTCGAACGGACGCCGGCGTTGCCGGTCAGCCGGACGAGCGATGGGTCCGGGCAGCGCTCCTGCGCGAGGTGCGGGCCGGCGACTGATTGCGGGCCGGGCCGAGCACGACGTCAGCGTTCGGTCCTACCCTGCAGGTGCCGCGCGAGGAAGCCGAGCGTTCGGTCGAGGACGGTGTCGGCGTATTCGCCGGCGTGACGGCTGCCGGCGACGACGAGAAGCCGGTGCGGGACGTCGCCGCTCGCGAGCCGACGCGCCATCTCCTTCGCCTGTGCAAGCGGCACGATCTCGGTGCTGCCGTTGACGAGCAGTACGGGAGGGTCGCCACGGTCCACGTGTGTGACAGGTGATGCCGCTCGGTACCGCGCGGCACAGGCGGCGGGGACGCAGCCAACGTATTCGGAGACGAATGGGTGTGCCGGGTAGAAGCGGGTCAGGTCCATCGGCCCTGACCAGGAGACGGCCGCACGGACGCGGGAGCCGCGGTCGAGGGAGCCGCGGCTCCGCAATGCGGCGAGAACGGCGAGGTTGCCGCCGGCGGAGGCGCCGAAGAGCGCGATCCGGCGCGGGTCGACGCGGAGTCGCGGTGCGTGAGCGCGAACGAAGCGAACGGCGGCGAGCACGTCGTCGGCGGCAGCGGGAAATCGGAACCGCGGCGCGAGCCGATAGTCGATCGCGAAGACGGCGAAGCCCCGTCGCATCAGCCTCAGCGCGAGCGGCGCGACCGGTTGTTCTCCCGGCGCGATCTCATCGCGGCTGCCGGAGCGGAAACCGCCGCCGTGGACGAACACGACGGCCGGTCGACGGCCGTGGACGGACGGCAGGTATTCGTCGAGCAGCAGGCGCTCGCCATCGACACGTCGATAGAGGATGCCGTGACGGATGACTGGCCGGGTCCGGCTGTGAACCGCGGCTTGCGTGAGAACGGCTGGGCCCGCCGCAGAGCTCGGACGGGCACGGTTTCTCACCGCGGCGGCCGCTGCAGAGCGATGGCCGCCCAACGGCGCGAGCAGCAGCGCCAGCGCCCCGATCATCGCCATTGATGCCGTCCTCTGCACCGCCGCAAACCGTACTTCGGGAGCCGTGCTGGCGACACAGACAAGACGCACAAACCCTCGGCCACGTCCCGTCAAGTGGTGTACGACGACGCTGACGGCGCCATCCTCGCTTGAGCGTTACGCGGCGGCTGTGCGATCGCCATCACCTCCTCGGGCTCGTCGACGGGGTCGGCGAGTGCTTTCGCGATCGACTCGG
>JAVKST010000007.1:0-37660 GCA_039583515.1 Gaiellaceae bacterium | reverse complement strand
CGCGCCGGCTTCCGTCGCGAGCGGCTCGTCGACGCGGGTCGCGTCCCCCAGCGAGGCGATCGCGGCGGGCGGCGCGCCTGGCGCGACGACCTGGGCCGACCCGTCGCTCTCGCTCCAGCAGGCGGTCGGAGCCGCAGTGGCTCACGGCACCGTGGCGAGCGCGCTCGCGCCGACCTATTGCTGGGCGAATGAAGCCTGGCACCAGTGGGGCACCTGGCCGTACCAGCAGCGGATCACGGATACGACCTACTGGTGCGCGGTGTACAGCCAGCGCATCACGTACCGCTCGTCGAGCGCGACCGGGTCCGGCACGCTCTGCGCCACCGGGTGGACGGCGAGCCAGCTCGTCGGCGGCGGCACCGGCTACCCCTGGTTCACGATCCGCTCGTCGGGCGGGTTCTCGTGTCCCACGGTACTCCCGTGGGTCACGATCCACACCTCCCACTACGAGGACGTCGTACGGACCGACACCGGCGGCACGAAGGAAGTGGGGAGCGGTTGAGGAGAACGATCCTCGTCGCAGCCATCGTGCTGCTCGGCCTGACGGCGCTCGGGTTCCTCCTCGCGCACGTCGGTGGCGGGCACAGCCTGACGAGGCTGTTCTAGTAGATCGACCGGAGCAGGGACTCGATCTCGTCCGGGCTCGCCGGCCTCGGGTTGGCGCGGTTGCCGCCGCGCTCGGCCGCCGAGGCGGCGAGCCCGGGCAGGTCGCGCTCCGGCACACCCAGCTCGCGCAGCCGCGTGGGGCCGGCGAGGGAGGCGAGCTCCTCGACGCGCGCCGCGGGATCGGCCGGCGCGCCGATCGCCTCGCCGAAGCGCCCGACGGCGTCGGGCACGAGCAGGGCGTTGAACCGGAGGACGGGAGGCAAGCAGATGCCGTTGAGCGTGCCGTGCGGCACTCCGTAGCGGCCGCCGACCGCCTGCGCCATCGCGTGGGCGAGCGCGAGCATCGAGCCGGCGAGCGCGGCGCCGGCGTGGCAGGCGCCGAGGAGCAGCTCCCTGCGCGCCTCGAAGTCGCGCGGCCGCTCGACGACTTGCGGCAGCCAGTCGGCGATGAGGGCAGCTCCCGTGAGCGCGTCGTCGTCAGCGGCCGCGTTGTGGCCACGTGCGTAGAGCGCCTCGGCGCAGTGGGCGAGGGCGTTCATCGCGGTGCCGACCGTCGTCTCGGGTGGCAGCTCGAGCGTGAGCTGCGGCTCGTAGACGATCGCCGCCGGATGCGCGCCACCGCCGCCGCCCCGCAGCCGCCGCTCGGCGTCACGGACGCCGTAGTACGTCGTCCATTCCGCGCCCGCGTACGTCGTGGGAACCGATACGAGCGGCAGCGCCCCCGCGGCCGAGACGGCCTTGCCGAGGTCGATCGCACTGCCACCGCCGACCGCGACCACGCCGTCCGGGGCGGAGGCGGAGGCGAGCGCCTCGTCCACGCGCTCGGAGGGCACCTCGCGCCAACGCCCGGCCGGCTCGAGCGGCAGGTAGACCGCCTCCCAGCGCGGACTGGCGACGAGCAGCGGCCGGGCCACGCCGGCGCCGTCGCATGCGTCGCCGAGCGCATCCAGGCCCCAGCGGACGATCACGCGAGCCGGTCGCGGGCGTACGCGAGGAAGGCACGGCTGACGCGCGTCTCGGCGCGGCCCATCGAGTGGACGAGCTGGATCTCGCGCGAGGGCTCGAGCCCCTGGACGCGGGCGGTCGCGAGCGTCCCCGCCGCCAGCTCCGCCTCGATCGCCGTGCGCGAGATGAACGTCACGCCGAACCCCGCGAGCACCGCCGCCCGGGCCGACTCCTGCAGGCCGAGCTCCAGCCGCACGTGGAGGTCGCGCAGCCGGATCCCGTGCTCGCGCAACTCGTCCTCGATCACCTGCCGAACTCCGGCCCCCTCCTGCATGAGCACGAGAGATTCCCCCTTCAGCTCGTCGAGCGTCATCGTCTTGCCGGCGCGCGGGTGGGCTTTCGGGACCGCGAGCACCACCTCGTCCCGGAAGAACGGCTCGAACGTGACGCCGCGGTGGCGGCGTGCGGCGCCGACCACGCCGAGCTCGAGCTCGCGTCGGGCGACCTGCTCGACGACCGTCTGCGTGTCGGAGACCGTCAGCGCCACCTCGACCTGCGGGTGCAGTTTCTGGAACTCGGCCAGGACGACGGGGACGACGGTGCTTCCGGGACCGGTCGACGCGCCGATCTCGAGGCGGCCGCTCAGCTCGCCGTCTCCTTCCTCGCCCAGCTCCTGCATGAGCTGCTCCTCCAGCGCCAGCAGCCGCTGCGCCCCCCGGTAGAGGAGCCGGCCGGCCTCGGTCGGCTCGACGCGGCGGCCGGAGCGGTCGAGTAGCTGCTGCCCGAGGCGCTGCTCGAGCGAGCGGATCTGGAGGCTCACGGCCGGCTGGGTGACGCCGAGCTGCTCCGCCGCCTGCGAGAAGCTGCGCCGCTCGACAACAGCACAGAATGCGGCGAGCTGCTTCGTGTCCATAAGGCGAGCTTATCCAGGATGCCCGTGAACCGGCGGTCTGCTCGGAGCTCTACGATCCACGGGTGCCCGAAGGGCGGATCGAGGACACGCTCGTCCGCGGCTACCGGCAGCTCGCGCGCGAGACGCCGGGGCGGCGACCGGACGGGCTGCTGCGCGCGCTCGACATCGTGCTCTCCTCCGCCTTCATCCTCCTGTCGCTCCCGCTCGCGCTCCTGATCGTGCTGCTGATCGGGCTGACGAGCGGGCCCCCGACCCTCTACCGCGGCGAGCGCGTCGGCCGCGGCGGCCGCATCTTCACGATGTACAAGTTCCGGACGCTGCGCCGCGGCGCCGAGGCCCGGCTCGGCCCCTACCTGGGCGAGGAGCTCGTGCGCCGGACGCAGGCGGAGTTCACGCCGCTCGGCCGCTGGCTGAAGGCCGCACAGCTCGACGAGATCCCGCAGTTCTTCAACGTCCTGCGCGGCGACATGAGCATGGTCGGCCCGCGGCCGATCCGGCCGGTCTTCTTCGAGCAGCTCGCGCACGACCTGCCGGCGTACTGGCAGCGGCTCGTCGTCCGCCCCGGGCTGACCGGCCTGGCGCAGGTGCGCCGCGGCTACGAGACGTCGATGGCCGAGAAGCTCGCGCACGACCTCGAGTGGATCGCGGACCGGTCGGCGCGCCTCTATCTGCGCACCGTCGCCGCCACCGGCTGGCGCGTCCTCAAGCAGTCGCTGCGAGGACTCGTACGCGCCGACGCCTAAGGTAACGCCGTGTGCGGGATCTGCGGCATCGCGACGTCGGGCGCCGCGGCCGACGTCGCGGCGCTGCGGGCGATGAGCGAGTCGCTCGTCCACCGCGGGCCCGACAGCGCCGGCGAGCACGTCGACGGCACGGTCGCGCTCGCCGCGCGCCGCCTCTCGATTCTCGACCTCGAGCACGGCGACCAGCCGATCGCGAACGAGGACGGCAATTGCGTGGTCGTCCAGAACGGCGAGATCTACAACTACCCCGAGCTGCGGCACGAGCTCGAGCGGGCGGGGCACGCGGTGCGGACGCACTGCGACACCGAGGCGATCGTCCACCTGTACGAGGAGCACGGCCTCGGCTTCGCCGAGCGGCTGCGCGGGATGTTCGCGCTCGCGATCCACGACGCCCGCCGCAACCGGCTGGTGCTCGCCCGCGACCGGTACGGGATCAAGCCGCTCTACTACCGCGACACCGGCGGCGAGCTTCGCTTCGCGTCGGAGGTGCGGGCGCTTCCGCGCGGCGAGATCGACCCGGACGCGCTCGAGGCATTCCTCGCGTTCAACTCGATTCCGGCCCCGTACTCGATCTTCCGCGAGATCCGGAAGCTGCCGGCCGCCCACCTGCTCGTGTGGGAGGACGGCGAGGCGCGGCTCGAGCGGTACGCGCGGCCGCGGCCGGCCGCGGCGAGCGAGCTGCGCGAGGGAGACGAGGCGGAGCTCGTCGAGGAGCTGCGGGCCCGGCTGCGCGACTCGGTGCGCGCGCACCTGCTGTCCGACGTGCCCGTGGGCGTCCTGCTCTCGGGCGGCGTCGACTCGGCGGCGCTCGCGGCGCTCGCGGCGCAGGAGACCGCCGAGCCGGTCCACACCTTCACGATCGGCTTCGCGGAGCGGAGCTTCGACGAGCGCGACGACGCGCGGCGGGTTGCGGAGCGCTACGGGACGGAGCACCACGAGCTGCTCGTCCGGCCGGAGCCGGAGCTGCTCCTGCGCGCGCTTGCGGAGACGTTCGACGAGCCGTTCGCGGACTCGTCCGCGCTGCCGACCTACCTCGTCTCGCAACTCGCGGCCGAGCACGTGAAGGTCGCGCTCTCCGGCGAAGGCGCGGACGAGCTGTTCGGCGGCTACTACACGTACGCCGCCGACCTGATCGCCGACCGCGTCGCGCCGCTCGCGCGCATCGCCCGCCCGCTCGTCGAGGCGCTGCCGGCGTCGACGCGAAAGGCGAGCCTCGACTACAAGGCGAAGCGCTTCGTCCGCGCGGCGCACCTGCCGCCGCTGGAGCGGCATCACGGCTGGAAGGAGATCTTCTCACCCGAGCTGCGCGCGGAGCTGACCGGCCGCGGCTCCGCGTTCGATCCCGCCGACGTCTACCGCACTCGCTATGCGGAGACGGCAGGCGCGCCGGAGCTGGCGCGGCTGCAGGACGTCGACTTCGGCGTCTACCTCGTCGACGACCTGCTCGTGAAGACTGACCGCGCTTCGATGGCGCACTCGCTCGAGGCGCGCGTACCCTTCCTCGACCCCCTCGTGACGAACCTCGCGTTCGCGCTGCCGACGCGGCTCAAGGTGCGCGGGCTGGCGAAGAAGGTGCTGCTGCGCAGGGCCGTCGAGCCGCTGCTGCCGCGCGAGGTCGTGCACGGCAGGAAGCGCGGCTTCTCGATCCCGGCGGCTGCATGGCTGCGCGGCGAGCTCGAGCCGTTTGCGCGCGAGACGCTGTCGGCGGCGACGCTCGAGCGGCAGGGCTTCTTCCGGCCGCAGCCGGTCGCGCGGATCCTCGACGAGCACGTCGCGGGCCGCGAGGACCGGAGCCGCCAGCTGTGGGGGCTGCTCGCGTTCACGCTCTGGTACGAGCGGCACGTCGAGCAGGAGCCGCCGACGCTGCGGTCGGCACGGATGGAGATGCTCGCGGCATGAAGGCGTGGATCGACATCACCGCGCCCGCGCACGTCCTGGTGTTCCGTCCGCTGATCGAGATCATGCGCGGGCGCGGCGACGACGTGGAGGTCACGGCGCGCGACTATGCGCAGACGCTGTCGCTGCTCGAGCTGCACGGGCTCGAGGCGGACGAGGTGGTGGGGCGGCATGCCGGCCGCTCGCGGCTGCAGAAGGCGCGCCAGATGACGCATCGGCTGGGCGAGCTGCGCCGCTGGGCGAAGGGCCGTGACTTCGACGTCGCGCTGGCCCACGGCTCGCACGAGCTGACGATCACGGCGCGGAGGCTCGGCATCCCGAGCTCGACGACGTTCGACTACGAGTTCGCGACGCTTCAGCATCAGCTCGGCTGCCGGGCCGCGAGCCGCGTCGTCGTCCCGGCGGCGATCCCGCCCGAGCGGCTGCAGCCGTACGGCGTCCGGCCTCCGAAGCTCGTCCAGTACGCGGGGCTGAAGGAGGAGTACTACCTCGCCGACTTCGAGCCAGACCGCTCGCTGCTCGACCGTTTCGCAATCGACCCGGCGCGCGTGCTCGCGGTGCTGCGGCCGCCGCCGGACGTCTCGCTCTACCACCGGCACTCGAATCCGCTCTTCCCGCAGACGCTCGACCACCTCGGCCGGCTCGAGGACGTGCATGCGTTCGTGCTGCCGCGGACGGAGGAGCAGCGGACCTTCGTCCGCAGCCTGGAGCTACCGTCCGTGATCGTTCCCGACGGCGCGGTCGACGCGCAGAGCCTGATCGCGCTCGCGGATGTCGTCGTCTCGGCGGGCGGAACGATGAACCGTGAGGCGGCGGCGCTCGGCGTGCCCGTCTACACGACCTACGGCGGCCGGCTGGGCGGCGTCGACGAGGAGCTGATCCGGGAGGGGCGGCTCAAGCCGCTCACCGACCCGCGAGCGCTCGAGCTGCGCAAGCGCGAGAACGGGACCTCCCCTGGACGAGTCGAGCGCGACCCGGCGGAGATGCTCCGCCTGCTGCTCACCGCGCTCGACGCCTGACGCAGCCTCGGGCGTGGCTGCACGCCCGTCTCGATCAGGTGAGAGAGCACTCGGCCACCTCAGCGTTAGGACAATCCAGAACGGAAGTTCGGGCGCGCGCGCCGTTGCTAGGACGAAGGCGAGAGGGCGGCCGACCTCGCGGCTTCGCGTCCGTTCTGCCCGTTGTTCTGGCGCGTCGTTATGCGTCCTTGATCCGGCGATCTGGGGCAGTTCAGCTCGGAGCGATACGGTGCAGTTCTCTAGCCTCAAGAACTCCAGTCCCCCTAGCGCGTTCGCCGGACTACGACGAGAGTTCAGCCCGGCGCGACCACCAGGCCTCGGCGGCGGTCATTGCGCTCTCGGCCTCGCGGATGCCGTCGCCCACGAGCCCTGCGGTGGCAGCCCAGTGCAGGGGTACAAGGACTAGAGCCCCGGGGAGCCATCGGTGCTCGTCGCGGGTCAGCGGTTCCGGAGCCATGCTTTCGTAGGCGTCGAGCAGTCGTCGCGGCTCGAGCAGTTCACCGCTCCGGTCGACGTGGTGCAGGCTGGCCGCGATGTCGTACAACCGCTCTCTGACCCTCGCGAAATCCAGGTCGAAGGTGGCCCACGAGCCGTCTGACAGTTCTCCCGCGTTGCCCAGCCTGTAGTCCCCATGAATCGGAGCGCATGGCAGTTCGAGGCCCTTCCGGAGCTTGGAGAGCTCGCCGGTCAGTTGGCGCATCCGATGCACGACCGGCTCGCTGCGGGGTCCGAGCCTGCGGCGTGTGAAGCCGACCGAGTAACGCAGTTGGCCGAAGGTTCTGTGGTCGTCGAGGGGTTCGGGCGGACTGGGCTCCCAGACTGCTTCGAGCGCAGTGTGAACGCGTCCGAGCTCCTCGAATAAGCGGACGTAGGAGTCCTCGTCCGCCCGTGGCTGCACGTGATCGATGAACTCGTCAAGCTCAGCCCAACGATCAGCGACCCTCAGGAGGTCGCAGCCGGAAATCGGAATCGGCCGAGCGACGCGGACTTGCGTCCGCTGGAGCCGTTCCCGCAGGCGCCGCAGTCCCGCGACCCGCCCGCGGCGGACCCAGGGCCTGTGAACCCGGAGGACAACCGGCGGCTCAGCGTCTATCCGCAGGTTGAGGTTGAACCCACCGCCGATGTCTGCCCATCCGGCCCCGCGCGCGACGCGGTCGATCAGGGCCGAGACGGCCGGATCATCTGGGCTGGCTCTAGCTCCAAACCAGCGCGGCAAGGCAGGGGGAGAGGTCGAAGCTTCGCTTTCGGTCATGGCAATGGCCCATCAGCGCACCCGACGAAGGGTCCGCCTGGCGAACCCATCCTCCTCGACGAGGGTCGATCGTGCCACGGTCCCGCCTCTTCGACCACGTTCGGGTCGCTGGCTTCGTCGTTGTTGACTGGTTAGCGCAAAGCTTCTTCAGCGGGCTTCGACGAGCGCGTCGCCGCTAATCCGCTCAGGCGTCATTGCGGAACACTGGCGCAGGCGAGTTCACTGGCATCTGGCGTATGCGAGACTCCCTACGTGAACCCGCTCGACCTACAGGGCGAGCTGGAAGTCTATACCTCGGAGAACCGGGTCTCCGTCACTGTCCCGCTCGCTGAACCGGGCGATTGGACGGACTGGATGAAGCGTTACAACGCGCTCGCACCGTCGCAAGGTCTCGATGCACAAGTCGAACCCCAGCCCGATCGAGCCGTCCTTCGAATCAGTGTCTCTGGCGACGCCGGCCGAGAGCAGACGTTCCAGCTCCTTGACGAGGCCATCGCTCTCGTTGAACGAGCAAAGGAAGAAGCGAACGGCCGGGAAGAGGCGGCTCGCGCCGCTGGCGGGTACGTCAGGGAGTGGTGGTCAGACCAGCGCGCTCGGACCTCCTGAAGAACTTCTCCAACGCCGAGCCGCGCCTCGCTCAGGCGTCATTCCGCATCACCCGGCACAGGCGAGGACGATACTCCCGAGGATGACGAATCAGCCACACGTCCTCGCGGCGGCAGCGGATGCTAGGGAAGTTGCCGGTGAGTACTACACCGGCTTGGTGAATCACCACGACCCAGGCACTCGCGAGGTGTACCTGGCGAACTCCCCCGTCTCCGTCGCCGCCGGCTCCACGCTATGCCCCTACGGGTCTGCGTGATCCACAACGAGGCGCCAGATCGCTCAGGCAGATCGAAGAGATCAGAGAGTTGCTCGACTTCGCGGGGCTGAGGAACGAAGGGATTGCCATCATCTCCCGCGGCCAAGGACGAGTCGGCCCGCCATAATCAATCCCTTGTTGAAGGGCGAGTTGACGGGCAGCCCAGCAATTCCGAACGGCCGACACGTGGCCTCTACCCCCGGCATGGTCGTGATCCCGGTGACCTGCCATAAATGCTTGCCGAGGCGCAGCCGGTCGCCGATCTTGATCGGGTGCACGCGCGGCACCCACCCCCAACTCGTGGGGCCGCTCCCGGCTGCAGGCGGGTGCAGCGGGTCGGATGGCACCGCGTAGGCGTAGTAGGGCGGCCCTGGCGCCGGGCAGGCGGCTGCGGGAACAGCACTCGACGAGTTCAGGGCCACTGCTGCTCCAGCGGCTCCACCTATGACCACGACGGCGACAGCCGCGATAAGGACGGGATGCTGCCGCGCGACTCGCTTTGCCCGAGCGGTCAAAGCCGCGAGCACGACCGGCAGGCGCCATGGGTGCCCTGCCGCAGCGCCAGGACTGGTTGAGGTCATCTCGGCCCCTTATACGCCGCCGAGCCCAGCTGTGTCACATCCCCGGGGTCATTCCGGAACACGGGCCCATGCGGCAGCCCTGGTACCCGGACGCTGCGGCGACTTGGTGACACGAAGGCGTCCTGTGCCGTAAACAGATCAGGATGCGTGCGCCAGCTGCAGCAGTCGCGGTGGCCGCCGGCGTGCTCGTGGCATCCGGCTGCGCCGGCTCCGGCCCGAAGGAGACAGCGCACCACACGACCTCGCAGCCGACCACCAGCGCCGGAGTCCCTCCGGTCTCGCCCAGCGTCCGCGAGATTCAGGTCGCCCGTTCCTCGAACCGACTCTTCTCGATCTTCCCGGCGGCGGCCGGGAAGAGACGTTGCGCGATTCCCGATGGCGCACCGGCGACGAAGCCGTTCCGAGGGACGTGCCAGACGAGCGTGCATCGCGCCCGGACACACGAGCCGGCGACGATCGTCACGTTCACCGAGAGGTGGGGCGGCGCATCGTCCTGCCCTCCCAACGGTTATTGCCTGGTGCCCCTCGAGTGGCACCACACCTGGCAGGTCGTCGAGGGCGAGCCAATGGTGACGGCGGGCGCGAGGGTTCGTGTCTTGGCCACCCGATCGAGCGGCGCGACAGCCGCAGCACTACAAGTAGCTGCGACGCGCGCTTGACATGTCGGTCAGGAGAGGGCAAGCGGGCCGATCCCGAGAGCCTCAGGGGTCACTCGGAAAGCTGTCGGCCTCGAGCCGCAGGCGCCCGTCGGCCTCGAGCGGCGCGCCGGCGCGGGGGCGCGCCGGCGACGACTCGGCCGCGGCCGCCGGAGCCGTGAGCCGCTGCGGCTTCCGAACGATCGATCCGAGCTTCGCCACCACCTCGAGCGTGTCGCCCTCCTCCGCGAGACGCTCGAGCTCTGCCAGCTGCGCCTGGAGCCACTCCGGGTCGACCGGCGGCCGGCTCAGGCGCTTGATCTTCGGGTGCGTGGTGGACCCGACCGACTCGTCCGGGCTCCAGAGCTCCTCGTGGATCTTCTCGCCGGGGCGGGAGCCCACGAACTGGATCCGGACGTCCTGCGGCCCCGTCGCGTCCTCGTCCGGCAGCTTCGGCCGCTTCCCAGAGAGCCGGATCATGTTCTGCGCCACGTCGACGATCCGCACCGGCTCGCCCATGTCGAGCACGAACACCTGGCCGCGGCCGCCGATCGCGCCGGCCTGCACGACGAGCGACACCGCTTCCGGAATCGTCATGAAGTAGCGCGTCATCTCCGGATGGGTGACCGTCACGGGACCGCCGCGCTCGATCTGCTTCCGGAAGATCGGGATCACGCTCCCCGACGAGTTGAGGACGTTGCCGAACCGCACGGCGACGAAGCGGGTCGCGACGTCGCGCCGGTGGCCGAGCGACTCCACGACCCATTCGCAGAGGGCCTTGGACTGTCCCATCACCGTCTTCGGGTTCACCGCCTTGTCCGTCGAGATGAGCACGAAGCGCTCCACGTTGAACTCGGCGGCAAGCTCGGCGACGACCCGGGTCCCGATCACGTTGTTCCGCACCGACTCGAGCGGGTGCGTCTCCAGCATCGCCACGTGCTTGTACGCGGCCGCGTGGAACACGACGGTCGGGCGGTACTTCTCGAAGACCTCGCGCCGCAGCGCGATCCTGTCCTTCACGTCGACGAGCTTCGGCACCGCCGGCGTGAAGTCGCGCTCCGCGACGAGCTCGCGCTCGATCTCGAACAGCGGCCCCTCGGCATGGTCGACGAGGATCAGCCGCGTCGGCCGCACGCGCGCGATCTGGCGACAGAGCTCCGAGCCGATCGACCCGCCGGCGCCCGTCACGAGCACCGTCTGCCCGTCGAGGTACGACGCGACCTCCTGGAAGTCGACCTCGACCTGCTCACGACCGAGCACGTCCTCGACCTGCACGGCGCGGATCTGCCCGGCGAGATCGAGATCGCCGGAGAGCAGCTCGTACAGGCCCGGCAGCGTCTTGACCGGGATCCGCGACTCCTGCGCCGTCTCGACGATCTGCCGGCGCACCTCGCCCGAGACCGTCGGCATCGCGATCAGCAGCTCGTCGGGCCGGTGCTCGCGCAGGATTCGCGTCAGCTCCGTCAACGAGCCCATCACGCGGACGCCCATGATCCGCGTGTGCCGCTTGCGCGGGTCGTCGTCGACGAAGCCGATCGGCGTGTAGTCGAGCAGCCGCGAGCGCTGCATCTCCTGCACGATCAGCCGGCCGGCGTCGCCGGCGCCGACGACGATCACCTCCTTGCCGCGGGCGACGACTCCCAGGCCCGGCCCCTCGATCACCGTCCGCGCCAGCAGCCGCGACCCCGCGACGAGTGCGAGCGTCAGGAGCAGGTCGGTGGCGGCGATCGACCGCGGCAGGCGGAGGCTGTGCACCGGCTCCAGCAGGTAGACCGTCACGTCTGCGAGCAGGCACGCGACGACGACGCCGCGCGCGGCGGCCCACATGTCGCGCACCGAGACGTAGCGCCACCAGCGGTTGTAGAAGCCGAACGCGACGAAGACGACGAGCTTGATCCCGATCACGAACAGGATCGTCCGCTCGAGCAGATGCGCGTAGGCGTGGTTCAGCCCGTGGTCGAAGCGAAGCTCGAAGGCGAGCCACCACGACGCCGCGACGATCAGCGCGTCCGTCAGGAGCTGCCACAGCCGGTGCGGCGACAGCAGGTTGCGCATCGATCAGACCCGGCTCGGAACCGCCGCCCGCACGACGTCCACTACGCGCTCCTGCGCCTCCGCCGGCATCCCCGGCCACAGCGGAAGCGAGAAGTTCTCCGTCGCGACGTGCTCGGTCACCGGCAGCGAGCCGGCTTCGTACCCGAGGAAGCGCAGGGCGGGCTGCAGGTGCAGCGGCGTCGTGTAATACGTCGCCGAGGCGATCCCCGCGTCCGTGAGGGCCGCGCGAATGGCCTCGCGCTCGGGCGAGCGGCAGACGAAGAGGTGGTAGATGTGGCCCGACTCGTCCTGCGGGATCTCGGCGAGCTCCCCGAGGCCGAGCTCCGCGTAGCGCGCCGCCGCGGCACGGCGGCCTTCGTTCCAGCCCGCGAGCTCGGGCAGGAAGATCCTCAGCATCGCCGCCTGCATCTCGTCGAGACGCGAGTTGTACCCGACGAAGTCGAAGTCCGTCTTGTCGCGCGAGCCGTGGAAGGCGAGCACCTGAACGCGATCGGCGAGCTCCTCGTCGTTCGTCGCGACGAGCCCGCCGTCGCCGAGGCAGAACAGGTTCTTCGTCGGATAGAAGCTGTACGTCGCGATCGTCCCGCGCTCGGCCGCGCCGGGCGCGCCGAACGCCTGCGCAGCGTCCTCGATCACGGGCAGGCCGTGCTCGAGCAGCGGCTCGACGTCCAGCGGGCGGCCGAAGAGGTGGACGGGCATGATCGCCCGCGTTCGGGCTCCGACCTTGCGGGCGACGTCCTCGGCGTCGAGGTTGAGCGTGGCCGCGTCGATGTCGGCGAACACCGGCGTCGCGCCGCGGCGTGCGATCGACTCGGCGGTGGCATAGAAGGTGAAGGCCGGGCAGACGACCTCGTCGCCGGGGCCGATCTCGAGCGCGTCCAGCGCGAGGACGAGGGCGTCGGTGCCGTTGGCGACGCCGACGGCGCGCTTGACGCCGAGATACGCGGCCGCCTCCTCCTGGAAGGCCCAGAACTCCGGGCCGCGAACGAACGCGCCCGCGTCGAGAACCGCGCGGAAGGCCTCCTCGAGCCGCGGGATCAGCGGGCCGTATTCGGCCTTGACGTCAACGAGCGGAATCTTCTGCATTCCGAGCCACTCTAGCCAGCGTCAGCCAGCGGTAGACGAGATACGCCGCGAACAGGACGACGCCTGCGACGACCGCATATTCCGCGTAGTGGAAGCCGCGGTCGAAGCCGCGATAGCCACTGCCGAGCCCGTATCCGGCGCCCGCGAACGCGAACGCCCAGACGGCGGAACCGACGAGGGTCAGCGCCGTGTACGGCCCGAGCCGCATCCTGAAGATGCCAGCGGGGATCGAGACGAAGGAGCGGACGACCGGCGTGACCCGGCCGAGCAGGACCCCGAGGTTCCCCCAGCGCGCGAACCACCGCTCGGCGCGGTCCAGCCGCTCGGGCGGGAGGTGAAGCCAGCGGCCGCGACGGTCGAGCAGCGGCCGGCCGCCGTAGAAGCCGATCACCCAGCCGACGAGGGCGCCGACGAGGTAGCCGAGCGTTCCGGCGAGGGCGAGCGCGACGAAGGCGTCGGCGCCGAAGCCGATATGCCATCCGAGGAGGGTGACGCCGTGCGCCGCCGCGAACACACCGGCCGCGACCGCGCCCGCGTACAGCATCACGAGCTCGCTCAGGGCGGGGAAGACCGCGTCGATCGCCATCAGGCCGAAGACCGCATAGACGCCGTGATGGGCGACCTGCGCCGTAAAGCTCGACGAGACGCTCGCTACGAGCACCGCGCGAGTCTAGTGGCGCGGGAGTGAGGTGCGAGTGAGGCCGCCGCTGGCAGCCGGCGTGGGGTGAGGAGCGGCCCGGCGGGCGTCAGCTCCAGACTCTGAGCGGCCGGTAGAGCGTGTCCCGCTGCACCGGCACCTTGCCGATGCTGCGAATCAGGTGGGCGAGCTCGTCGGCGCTCGTGCGGTGGGTCGTGCCCGCGGCGGAGACGACGTTCTCCTCGATCATCACGCTGCCGAGATCGTCGGCGCCGAAGCCGAGCGCGACCTGGCCGATCTTCTTCCCCTGCGTCACCCAGGAGGAGCCGATGTGCGGGACGTTGTCGAGGTAGATGCGGGAGACCGCCTGCGTGAGGAGGTAGTCGAAGGACGTCGGTCGGGCCTCGACGGGGACGAGCGAGACGAGCCGGTTGCCGTCGTCCTGGAACGTCCAGGAGAAGAAGGCGCGGAAGCCGCCGGTCTCGTCCTGCAGGTCGCGGATGCGGCGCATGTGCTCGACCCGCTCCTCGAGCGTCTCGACGTGGCCGTACATCATCGTCGCGGTCGTCGAGATCCCGAGGCGGTGCGCCTCGCGCATCACGCCGAGCCACTCCTTCGTCTTCGTCTTCTTCGGAGCGATCACGTCGCGCACGCGGTCGACGAGGATCTCGGCCCCGCCGCCCGGGATCGAGTCCAGGCCGGCGTCGCGCAGGCGGCTCAGGGTCTCCGGCACGGCGAGCTTCGAGCGGCGCGCGGCGTGGAGGATCTCCGACGGCGACAGCGCATGCAGGTGGATCGGGTAGCGCGCCTTGATCGAGGAGAACAGGTCCTCGTAGTAGTCGACGCCGAGGTCGGGATGGTGGCCGCCCTGCATCAGCAGGCCGGTTCCGCCGAGCGCCAGCGTCTCCTCGATCTTCTTGAAGATGACCGGCTTCGGCAGCAGGTAGCCCTCGCGCCGGTCGCCGGGGCTCCGGTAGAAGGCGCAGAAGTCGCAGTCGGTCACGCACACGTTCGTGTAGTTGAGGTTCCGGTCGATGATGAAGGTGACCTGCTCCGGGTCGTGCAGCCGGTTGCGGATCTCGTTCGCGGCGCGGCCCACCGCGACTAGTTCGCGCGAGCGGAGGAGCTCGACGGCGTCGTCGTCCGAGATCCGGTCGCCCGAGGCGGCGCGCTCGAGGATCTCGCCGACGCGGGTGCCTTCCGCGACGCTCACCCCTGGGGCCCCCGGAAAGTGCGTAGCACTCTCTGGGGCTTTCATGCGACCGCGGCTCCCGCCGTCTGGACGAAGCGGAGCTCGGGGACGGTCTCGAGCAGGCGAGCGTCGCGCGCGAGCTCGAGGAACGTGTAGAGGCCGGCGCGCTCGCGCGGGCCGAAGCGGTAGCGGAGCTTCTCGAAGTAGCGTGCGAGGAAGCCGGCGGGATAGCCGTAGCGGTCGGCGGCCTCGTAGGCGAGCTGCTCCGGCTCGGCCCGCGCGAGGCGCACCGACGAGACGAGCGCGTCCTCGAGCTCCGCGAGCCCCTCCGCGAGCGGCTCCGGGCACGCCCACACGGCGAACACCATCGGCAGCCCGGTGCGCTCGAGCCAGAGCCGGCCGAGGTCGTGGTGCGGCGTCGGATCCTCGAACGCCGACTTCAACGCGGCGTCGCCGATCAGCAGCTTCGCCTCCGCCTCGCCCCGCTCGTACGCCTCGAGCGGCGCCTGCGCGGCCTCGGGCAGCAGCACCTTCGTCAGGGCGACCGACGTCGCCGACTCCGGCGTGACCGCGACGACACGAACCTGCTCGAGCGGCGAGCGAGAGACGAGCTGGATCGAGTCGACCGCGCCTTCCGACGCGACGCAGAGGCGCGGCAGCAACCGCAGCTTCTCGGCGTTGCGCGCGTACTCGATCGAGGAGATCGGCGCCGTGTCGAGCTCGCCCGCGACCAGCATCCGGTTCAGCTCGGTCGGGACGCCCTGCACCTCCTCCACCTCGGCGTCGACGCGGTAGAAGACCGGCGCCATGTTCACGTAGCTGATGCGACCCAGTCTCACCATCGCCCGAGCTCGTTGTAGAGGCTGTCGCGCTGCACCGGCACCCGCCCGGCGGCGCGAACGAAGCGCACGAGCTCCTCGATCTTCTGCTCGGTGCCGGCGCTCGCGCCCGCGGCCTGGAAGATCTTCTCGCGCACGACCGTCCCCTGGACGTCGTCCGCGCCGAAGTGGAGCGCGACCTGGGCGAGCGGCAGGCCCATCATGATCCAGTACGCCTTCACGTGCGGGATGTTGTCGAGCAGCAGCCGCGCGACGGCGATCACCTTCAGGTCGTCGGCGCCCGTCGTGAAGCGGAAGCCGCGGCGCTCGAAGACGGTGTTCTCCGGGTGGAATGCGAGCGGGATGAAGCTGAGGAAGCCGCCCGAGCGGTCCTGCTGGTCGCGCAGGCGGAGCAGGTGGTCGACGCGCTCCTCGTAGGTCTCGACGTGGCCGTAGAGCATGGTGCACTGCGTCGTGATCCCGAGCCGGTGCGCCGTGTCGTGGACGTCGAACCACTCGTCGGGATGCTCCTTCCCGGGGGCGATCAGCGCGCGCACGCGGTCGGCGAAGATCTCGGCGCCGCCGCCGGGCATCGAGTCGAGGCCGGCGTCGCTCAGGGTGCGGAGGACCTCCTCGTGCGAGCAGCCGTCGAGGCGCGAGATGTGGTGGATCTCCGAGGCCGTGTAGAACTTGAGGTGGACGTTGGGCAGCGCCTGCTTGAGCTTGCGCAGCAACTCCGCGTAGTACTCGAGGTCGACGTGCGGGTTCTCGCCGTTGACGCAGTGGATCTCGGTGAAGTGGGAGACCTCGTACTGAGCGACCGCGTCCTCGACGAATTCGTCCGCCGTCAGCTGGAACGCCTCCTCCTGCTTGCGCGTCTTCGCGAACGCGCAGAACTTGCACTTCACGCGGCAGACGTTCGTTTGGTACAGGTTGATGTTCTGGACGAAGTAGACCTCGTCTCCGCCGCCGCGCAGCCGGCGCGCGAGGTCGGCGAGCTCCCCGAGCGCGAGCAGGTCGTCCGCCTCCATCAGCGCGACGCCGTCGTCGAAGTCGAGCCGCTCGGCGGCGAGCACCTTCTCCCGGATCGGCGCGAGCGTGTCGAGCCTGTCGAGAACCGCCACCCGCGTCACCCCTCTCGATCGACGACGGCATGCGTCAACGCCTCGAGCTCGTCGCGATGCAGCTCGCCGTCGAGGCACGCCCTGGCGCGCCTAGCGTAGTCGAGGGCCACATGCCTGGCCCGCTCCAACGCGCCTGTCGCGGCAACCCGCACGAGGGCGCCGTCCATCGACCCGCCCGCGAGCGCGGTGCGGACGACGTCGTCCTGTTGCGCGGCAAGGAGGAGCGGCAGCGTCGGCGTCCCGTCGCGCAGGTCGGTGCCCGCGATCTTGCCCGTCTCGATCGTCGCGCCCGAGCAGTCGAGGACGTCGTCCGCGATCTGGAAGGCGATGCCGAGAGCGGCCCCGTAGTCGCCCGAGCCGCCGCCGAGGCGGCACGCGGCCTCGAAGAGCGCCCCCGTCTTGAGCGCGCAGCGCTCGAGGTACGCCTCGACGGTCGTCGACGGATCGCGCGTCTGCGTGCGCTGCAGCGCCTCGCCGCGCGCGAGGGCGAGCGTCGCGTCGGCGAGGATCTCGACCGCTCGCGCGTCTCCGGTCGCGCTCAGCTCCGCGAAGGCGCGCGCGAACAGGTAGTCGCCGGTCGCGCGGGCGGCCTCGGCTCCGTAGACGGACCAGGCGGCGGCCTTGCCGCGGCGGAAGTGCGCCCGGTCGATCAGGTCGTCGTGGACGAGCGTCGCCATATGGACGAGCTCCACTGCCACGCCCGCCGCGAGGGACGGCTCGGCGGCCTCGGGGGCCGAGAGGAAGACGAGCGCCGGCCGCAGCCGCTTCCCCCCCGCCGCGAGCGCCTCGTTGCCGACGGCGGCCACGAGGCCGGGATGGCTGGCCACGGTCCGCGCGAGACGCTCCTCGAGCGCATCGAGATACCCCGCCAGCCCCGGCACCGACCGGATGTCGCTCATGGTCACGCTCATTCGGCCTCCCCTACGTGCAGGGCCACGATACCCCCTGCAAAGAGCCGGAATCGCACGCTCCCGTAGCCACTGCCGCGCAGGAGGCCGGCGAGCTCGTCGGGGCCGGGGAAGCGGCGGACGCTCGCCGGTAGGTACGTGTACGCGTCGCCGCCCGGCAGGAGGCGGCCGAGCAGCGGCACGACGCGGTCGAACCAGACGCGGTAGAACGGCGCGAGGACGCCGCTGGGGCTCGTGATCTCGAGGATCCCGAGCCGGCCGCCCGGGCGCAGAACGCGACGGAGCTCGCGCAACGCGGCCTCGAGATCCTCGACGTTGCGCACCCCGAAGCCGACGACCGCCGCGTCGAAGCTCTCGTCCTCGAACGGCAGCGCGAGCACGTCCGCCCGCGCCCACTCGACCTCGGGCGCCTTCCGTCGCGCTCGTTCGAGCATCCGCTCGGAGAAGTCGACGCCGACGACGCTCCCCGCCCCGGCCGCACGCGCCGCGAGCGCGAGGTCGCCGGTGCCGCAGCAGGCGTCGAGGACGCGGTCGCCCGGCCGCACCGCCTCGCGCACCGTGATCGCGCGCCAGCGCCGGTCGAGGCCGCCGGTCATGACGCGGTTCATCGCGTCGTAGACCGGCGCGATGCGGTCGAACATCGAGCGGACGCCGTCCGCCGGGAGCCGCCCGCTCTCCATGCTCACGTCTGTCCCCAGCGCGGGACGAGCTCCTGCTCGAGGCCGAGCTGGTCGAGCGCGCGCGCGACGACGAAGTCCACGAGGTCGTCGACCGTGCGGGCGCCGTGGTAGAAGCCGGGCGCGAGGAAGAGGATGGTCGCGCCGGCCTCGCGCAGGGTGAGCATGTTGCGCAGGTGGATCGCGGAAAGCGGCGTCTCTCTGGGCATCAGCACCAGCCCGCGCTCCTCCTTCAGCGCGACGGACGCGGCGCGGTGGATGAGGTTCTGCATCGAGCCGGAGGCGACTGTCCCGAGCGTCCCCATCGAACACGGGCAGATCACGTAGGCGTCGACCTTCGCCGAGCCGGACGCGTACGGCGCCCCCCAGTCCTGCGGGTCGTGCACCGCGGCGCGGCCGTCGGCGCGTTCAAGGAGGCGGGCGAGCGTCTCGTCCCGCGGCAGCGTCGGGTCGTCGTACAGCTCGGTCGCGAGCACCTCGATCCCGGCTCGGGAGGCGCAGACGCCGATCTCGCACCCGGCGGCCGCGAGCGACTCGAGCAGCCGTGCCGCATAGGGCGCGCCGGAGGCGCCGGTGATCCCGAGGAAGACATGCATTCCCCGCGATTGTCGCTGTTACTGGGCGCCCTTGGAGCTCTCGAGGAAGACGGCGAGCTCGTGCAGGCGCGCCGGCCCCAGGGAGGCGAAGTGCGGCATCGGCGAGCCGGGGTTCACGCACGACGGGCACTTGAGGTGGCGGATCTGGAAGCTGATGCCGAGGTTGCGGCTGCCGATCGCCGTCAGGTCCGGTGCGCCGAGGTTGGACGAGCCCGTGCCGAGATAGGTGTGGCACGCGGTGCAGCCCGCGGTGGCGAACAGCTTCGCGCCCGGGAGCGCGGCCTGCGGCAGGTGCTCCTTCGCGGCCCACGTCGGGACGTCGGCGATCACCTCGGAGGCGAGCGCCTCGTTGGCGGTCGCTCCCTTCCACGTGAGGACGCCCATCGAGATCACGGTGAGGGCCACCGCGACGACGGCGACCGGCCGCGCGAACAGTCGCCGCTCGCGGCGCAGGTCCATGAACGGCAGCGCGAACAGCAGGATCATGCAGATGGTCGGGATGCCGACGGTGCCGAGGAAGACCGACTCCGGCCACTTGAAGATCCGGAGCAGGTAGAAGAGGAAGTAGAAGTACCAGTCCGGGCGCGGGACGAAGCTCGTCGTCCCCGGATCGGCCGGCGCGTCGTACTCCGGGCCGAGCAGCCCCGGGTTCGTGCCGTCGTGGTGCGGCCCGTACGACGTCCACTTCCAGATCGCCGCCAGCCCGACGATCACGGCGAGGACGACCAGGCTCATCACCGTGTCGTGGAACATCGCGTACGGGTAGAACGGCTTCCCGCGCGCCTTGACGTCCGCCTTGTACTTCGCGAACTGCGCGCGCGCCTCCTCGACGCGCGACGGCTTCTCCTTCGGGACGACGGCCACTAGTCGGATCCTCCGGGCTCGGCCTGCGCGGCCGCGATGCCGCGGGGCACCGGCCGCGTCAGCCCCGGTCGCAGCGGCACGGGCTCCTCGCCGGCCGGCTCCATGCCCGCGGCCTCCTTCGACCACGGCGGCGAGGTGACGCCGAGCCGGATCACCAGGTACAGGTGCAGGCCGATCAGGGCCATGATCCCGCCCGGGATCAGCAGCATGTGCAGCGAGTAGAAGCGCGTCAGCGTCTGTGCGCTGATCTCCTGCCCGCTCCGTAGGAACTGGGCTATGAAGGGGCCCAGGAAGGGCGCCGTCCCGTTCAGGTTGATGCCGACGACCGTCGCCCAGTACGCGGTCTGGTCCCACGGCAGCAGGTAGCCGGTGAACCCTTCCATCATCCCCATCACGAGGATGAGGACGCCGACGATCCAGTTCAGCTCGCGCGGGTACTTGTAGGCGCCGAAGAGGAAGACGCGCCCCATGTGCAGGAACATGAGGATGATGAAGACGCTCGCGCCCCACCGGTGCATGCCGCGGACGAGCCAGCCCATCGTCAGGTGGTCGGTGATGTTCACGATCGACGGGTACGCCCCCTGCGGCGTCGGCTGGTAGTACATGGCGAGGATCACGCCGGTGATCGCCTGCACGAGGAACGCCGTCAGCGCGGCGGAGCCGAGGGTCTGCATCCAGTTGATGTCCGACGGGACGTTCCGGAACAGGAAGTAGCGAACGCCGCCGATCAGCCCCGACCGCTCCTCGAACCAGTCGAGCGGATAGTTGACGAGCTCCTCCATCCGCTCGCGGCGGATCTCGGCACGGGTCGGCTTGCGGGTGTAGGCCATCCGACTAGTGGTGGGGCGGCTGGAGGGGATAGAACCACTGCTCAGGGCCGTTGACGTGCTCGCCCGGGCCGGCCTGCCGGTACTTGTAGATCTTCGCCTGAGCGCCCGTCCCGACGACCTGCGAGACCGAGTAGGTGCTGAGCAGGATCAGCCGGCCGTTGTCGACCTCGAACTCGTAGCGGTCGAGCGCGCGCACGGCCGGGCCCGCCGTCCGGTTGCCCTCGACGTCGAACTGGCTCCCGTGGCAGGGGCAGCCGTAGCCGGCCGGTACGACCGGGTCGAGCTTTACCGGGCCGTTCGCCCCGCGCTCGGTCTTCGACGGCAGCCCGAGGATGGAGCCGCTCGGCCCGTTCGCCTGCGTCGGGCACCCGAGGTGCGTGCAGCGATTGGAGATGATCGTGAAGCTCGGCACCTGCTTCTGCGTCTTCGGGTCGGCGACGGTGCCGTTGTTGCGGATGAAGGCGGCGCGCCGCGAGACGGTTCCCTCCGCCGGGTCGGTCGTGAACGTCGCGACGTACCAACGGTCGACCTCGTAGTCCCCGACCGGCCCCATGTCGACCTTGTGCTGCTTCTGGCCGAGGAAGGCGGGCAGGATCGCGAAGCCTGCCACGGGGAGCGTGACCAGGCCGCCGATGATCCCGCCGAGGCCGAGCGTCGCCCCCTCGAGGAAGCGACTGCGTGGAATGGTCGTGCCGGGTTCGGGCGCCGGCAGCGCCACGCCCTGCTGGTCGGCGGGCGGCGCCGTTCGGCCTTCCCCCGCCTCGACGAGGTCGCGCCGCTCCGGCTCGACGACCAGGGGCTGGCCGCGCAGCTCGGCAGTCGCGTCGCGCGCCCAGAGGAAGCCGAAGACGATGGCGATGACCGCGCCGATCGACGAGATCAGCTCCGGGTTGATGACGAGGCCGACGAGGATGACGACGACGCCGACGGCGAAGCCGATCGGCCACAGCGTCGGCGGCGGGAGGTGCGCCTCCTCGTGGAGCGACTGGTGCTCGGGGTCGGGACTGCGCTGCTCCGGCTCCACCAGCGCAAAGTCTTATCGGAAATCGGGATAGCTCGCGAGACCTTCGGTCTCGCTCGCTGGGTGAAGGAACTGCGCGGGTCGGGAAGCGTGGTTCCCGGCCCGCTTCGTGCGGTTTGGCTTTCGATGCTCTGGACGGGACGGCTGCCTGGTGCGCTCGCGCGCGGCTGTAGGCCGGCGCGAGCGCAGTTCGGCCTGCGGGTAAGCCCTGCTTGCGCAGCGGCTTACCCTCCGGCCCTTCGCCTGGGTCGGGTTCAAGCGTTTCGAACCCAACCTCGGCCCTGGCGGCGGCGTAACGGTGCGTTCGGCGCGGGGCTAAGTTCCGCCTCAGCGCACCGCGCCGTTATGCGGTTCTGGCGGCTGATCCTCAGCAGCGCCAAGCCCATCCGGAAGAGCGCAGCTCTTCGCCCGGAAAGTATTCCGCCCAGCGGCGCGTCACGAGGTCGCGGATCTCGGCGCTCATCTCGATCTCTTGGGGCCACGGCCGCGCGCCCTCCTCCGGCCACTTCGCCGTCGCGTCGATGCCGAGCTTGCCGCCGAAGAACTGCCGCTCGGGCGCGTGGTCGAGGTGGTCGAGCGGCCCCTCGGAGAGGACGACGTCCCGCTTCGGGTCCACGTTCGCACCGGCGTAGAAGAGCACCTGCGCGTAGTCGTGCACGTCGACGTGCTCGTCCACGACGAGGACGCACTTGGTCAGGCTGAGCATCCCGAGCCCCCAGAGCGCGTGCATCACCTTCGCGGCGTGGCCCGGAAACTGCTTGCGGATCGAGACGATCGCCAGGTTGTGGAAGACGCCGGCGACCGGCAGGTCGTAGTCGACGATCTCCGGCACGGTGGTGCGGATCGCGGGCAGGAAGATCCGCTCCGTGGCCTTGCCGAGCCAGGCGTCCTCCTGGGGCGGCTTGCCGACGACGATCGACGGGTAGATCGCCTCGCGCCGCATCGTGATGGCCGTGAGGTGGAAGACGGGGAACGGCTCGGCCGGCGTGTAGAAGCCGGTGTGGTCGCCGAACGGCCCTTCATCGCCGACCTCGTCCTTCTCGATGTAGCCCTCGAGGACGATCTCCGCCCGAGCCGGCACCTCGACGCCGACGCTCACGCCCTTGACGAGCTCGACCGGCTCCCCGCGCAGGAAGCCCGCCAGCATGAGCTCGTCGACGTGCTTCGGCAGCGGCGCGCTTGCCGAATAGGCCGTGATCGGGTCGAGGCCCAGCGCGACGGCGACCTCGATCCGTCCGTCGGTCGCGAGGTAGTCGGCGCGGCCGTCCTTGTGGATCTGCCAGTGCATGAAGGTCGTGTTCCGGTCGATCACCTGCAGCCGGTACATGCCGACGTTCCGCGTGCCCGTACGCGGGTCGTGCGTGATCACGGCCGGGAGCGTGATGAACGGCGCCGGGTCGCCCGGCCAGCAGCGCTGGATCGGGAGCAGGCCGAGGTCGACGTCGTCGCCGCGCAGGATGATCTCCTGGCAGACGCCTTTGCGGATGGTGTGCGGCCGAGAGTCGGCGACCGACTTGAGCTTCTGCAGGCCCCGCACCTTCTCGATCAGGCCGCTGGGCGGCTGCATCTCGAGCACGTCGGCGACCCGCTGTGCGACCTCCTCGAGCCTCTGGACGCCGAAGGCGAGGCACATCCGGCGCTCCGTCCCGAACTGGTTGATCAGGAGCGGGTGCTCGGCGCCGTTCGGGTGCTCGAACAGGAGCGCCGGCCCGCCGGAGCGGACGGTGCGGTCGACGATCTCCGTGATCTCGAGGTCGGGATCGACCTCGGCGGAGACCCGGACGAGCTCGCCCTCGCGCTCGAGCAGCGCGATCCAGTCGCGGAGGTCCTTCGCCGGCACGAGCCGAGTCTACGTCTGCCCGGACAGCGCGTACTCGACCGCCTCCTCGAGCGACAGCGTCCGCCCGCGCAGGCGCGCCTCCTCGAAGGCGTCGCCGCGGACGGACTGAAGATGCGGCTCGTACTCGGCCAGGTTGTCGGCCGTCGTCGCCTTGAACGCTCGCTCGGCCTCTGCTTCGGCGGCGCCCCAGAGCGTTCCCGCCCGCAGGCGGTCCCCGAGCCGAGCTGCCAGCGCGGCGCCGATCGTGAGCGCGATCGGGAGGTTGACGAGGTCGCGGACGACCTTCAACGTCGCGACGGCGTCGAACAGGTCCTGCCGGGCTCCCTCCAGCTCCCCCAGGCCGAGTTGCCGTTCGGCGGCGCCGAGCAGCGTCACGCCTCGCCACCAGGCGAATCCCACGGCTTCGGCTGCCTCCGCCGCTTCGTGGGCGAGCCTCGCTCCCTCGCGCGCGTCCCCTCGGGCGAAGGCGACGTGGGCGAGCACGGCCAGCGCGGGCGGCGGGTCGGCCTCGAGTGCCGCCCCGGCGAGCATGCTGGCACGCTCGAGGTCCCCTTGCCGCACGGCCGCGTTGGCGATCCTGAGCGTGAGGTGCGCGACCTCGGCCTCGTCTCCGGCGGAGCGGAGGAGCTCGATCGCCCGCTCGTACTCCGGCTCGGCGAGGTCGTTTCGACCGGTCATGTCGAACGTCGCTCCGCGAAACCGGAGCGCCCGGGCCCGGCGTGCGGGGTCCAGGCCCTCGCCGGCGACGACGAGCAGCGGGTCGAGGCGCGCGCGCCCGGCTACCGGATCGTTCGTAGCCCAGTACTGCTCGAGCAACTCGAGCAGCCGGAGGCCGGCCGTCGCCTCACCTGCGTTCGTCGCCCACGCAAGGGCGACGTCGACGTTCGGCCGCTCGTGCTGCGCGAGCCCCGTCTGTGGCTCGCCTCGGCTGTGAGCCCCGAGATTGGCGCTCTCGAACAGCTCGAGCAGGTAGTCGAGCAGCCGCCGCAGCAGCGCGTCGTGCTCGTCCTGCGAGAGCTGCTCGGCCGCGAACTCGCGGATCGTCTCGAGCATCCCGAAGCGGCCCGACTCCCAACGCCGGACGAGGCTCTTGTCGATGAGCGACTGCATGAGCTCGACGTCGCCCTCCGCCACCCGCTCCGCCGCCTCGAGCGTCCAACCGCCGCGGAAGACCGAGAGCGCCGCGAGCAGTCTCCGCTCCTCCGGCTCGAGCAGCTCGTACGACCACTCGATCGTGGCGCGGAGCGACTGCTGTCGCACCTCCGCGTCGCGGCCGCCGCGCAGCAGGTCGAGGCGGTTCCCGAGCCGCTCGAGGAGCTGCTCAGTGGAGAGGAGCGACGTGCGAGCAGCGGCCAGCTCAAGTGCGAGCGGCAGATCGTCGAGTCGCTCGCAGAGTACGTCGAGGTGCTCGTCCGGCTCGAAGGCCGGCTGCGCCGCGCGGGCGCGGGCGACGAACAGCCGGCGCGCCTCCGCCCGCGCGAGCACGGGCACGGGATAGACCTGCTCGCCCTGCACGCGCAACCGCTCGCGGCTCGTCACGAGCACGTCGGCATGCGGGCATTCGGCGAGGACGGCTGCCACCTCCGGCGCCGCCTCGACGACGTGCTCGAAGTTGTCCAGGAGCAGCAGCAGCCGCCGACCGCCGACCAGCTCGGGGAGCGAGCCCCCGCCGCCCAGCGCGCGCGCCGCCGCCGGGCCGACGTCGCCGGGGTCGGCGAGCGGCGCAAGCGGCACCCACCACACGCCGTCCGGATATGCGTCCGACGCCTCTCCGGCGGCGTGGAGGGCGAGTCGCGTCTTCCCCGAGCCGCCCGCGCCGGTGAGCGTGAGGAGGCGGACGTCGTCGCGACCGAGCAGCCCGCAGACGTCGGCCAGCTCGTGCTGGCGGCCGAGGAACGGTGTCGCGGGGATCGGCAGGTTCGTCCGGTAGAGCGTCTTCAGCGGCGGGAACTCGCCGTCGCCCAGCTGGGAGATCCGCTCCGGCGCGCTGAGGTCCTTGAGCCGGTGCTCGCCGAGGTCGCGCAGCGCGTCTCCGTCGCCGAGCGCCGCGGTCGCGGCCGAGACGAGCACCTGCCGCCCGTGGCCCGCGGCGGCGATGCGCGCGGCGCGATGGACGTCCGCGCCGACGTAACCTTCCTCCGTCAGCAGCGGAGTGCCGGTGTGCAGCCCCATCCGCACCGCCAGCTCGAGGGCGGCCTGCGCCTCTTGGGCGGCCGCCAGCGCGCCGGGCGCGGTCGGGAAGGCGACGAAGAATGCGTCCCCCTGCGTGTCCACCTCCACGCCGCCGTGTCGCTCGAACGCCTCCCGAAGGACGCGCCGATGCTCCGCGAGCGCCCCCGCGTACCGCTCCGGGCCGAGGTCGTGCAGCAGCCGCGTCGAGCCTTCGATATCGGTGAACAAGAAGGTGACGGTGCCGCCCGGCAGCTCACGCACGCCGTGAGTCTACGGACCGTCGCCACGTGGAAGCTAGGGCCACGCGGATCAGGAGCTCCAGCTCGTCCACGGCGGACGAGCGACGACGCTCACCGCAGCAGTGCCGTGGCCTGGGCGAGCCCTCGAACGACGGCGACACGGCGATCGCCGGCGAGGGCCCGGTCACGAGGCCGGCTCCGCCCGCCCGGAGGCGAGGGCGCTCAGGGACGGGCTAGCGGCGGCGGTGCTTGCCGGCCCGGTGGGTGAGCTCGCCGAGGGCGATGACGAAGATGAAGATGCCGCCGACGGCGAGCATCATCAGGATCACCTTCTCGCCCTGCTGCGCCGCGGTCTCGACCGCGAGCAGGTGGAAGGACAGGGCCGCGAGCACGGCGGGAATCTAGCTCACTCCTCGACCACCAGGTCGCCGAAGTTGGCCGAGCTCTTCCCGAACTCCCACCAGCCGCGCACGCGAGGCTGGACGAACGCCGTGCTCCGCCCGTAGACGAGCGGGATCACGGCGACGCGCTCGGCTACGGCGTAGCGGTCGGCCTCGTGGAACCGCTCGAGCCGCCCGCGGTCCGACCGTTCCTGCCGCGCCGCCTCGATCAGCTCGTCGAAGACGGGATCGGCGAAGCCGCCCTCGTTCGTCCGGCTTGTCGACTGGAAGAGCAGGCGGAGGTAGTACTCGGGATCCGGGTAGCCCGGCAGCCAGCCGGTGATGCGAATCGGTCCCTCCGCGACGTCGGTCGCGCCGGCGGCGCGGTGGTGCAGGTGGACGGATCCCTCCTGCGGCCGAATCGCGACCGGGCGCCCGAGCGCCTCTTCCCACGAGCCCGCGATCGCGCCGAGGAGCTCGTCCCAGTGGCTGAGCCCGGTCAGTTCGAGGTCGCCTACGTAGCCGGAGCGCGCGAGACACTCGCGCGCAAGCTGCGGGTCGTAGCGCAGCGCGATGTCGGGCGTGTGCCCCTGGAGCGCCGGCGGAACGACGCCTCCCGTCGCGACGACGAGATTTGCCGGAGCCGCAGCTGCGAGCGCGTCGCGATCGATCGCGTGGGCGAGCGCACGGCGGAAGTCGAGGTTCCCGGTGACCCGATCGGTGTGGTCGAAGCGGATGTAGCCCGACCAGGCCGCGGCCCCGATCGTCGCGTCCGAGTGGACTGAGCCGGGCATCAGGTCGGCGAGCCGCGGCGTGTAACGGACGAGGATCAGATCCGTCTCTCCCCGCTCGTAGGCAGGCAGCGTTTCGGCGAGCTCCGTCTTGCGGAGCTCGACCTCCGCGACGTTCCCCGGACGCTCGGCGCGCCGCCGCAGGACGAGCCGCTCGTCCGTGCGCTCGGCCACCTCGAAGGCGCCGCTGACGACGCGCGCATCGGCGATGCCGTCGAGCGCGTGGCGCGGCTGCGGCCCGCTGTCGGGCCGGTTCATCACGCTCATGAAGTACGGTGCGGGGGCGCTCAGCCGGAACTCCACCGTCCGGTCGTCGAGCGCCCGTACGCCGACTGCGTCCCAGTCGAGGTTGCGCCCGAGGTACGTGTCCTCTCCGTGCTCGAGGACGAAGTAGATCGCCACCGACGAGCCCGGACTCTCGGGATCGAGGACACGCTTGATCCCGAACTCGACGTCGTGGGCGGTGAGCGGCGCGCCGTCCGACCACGTCAGCCCTGCACGCAGGTGGAAGACGTAGCGGAGGCCGTCGTCGGAGATCTCCCAGCTCTCGGCGAGCGAGGGAACGATCGTCCGCTCGGGCCACGCCTCGACGAGCCTGTCGAAGAGCTGCATGCACGCCTGGATGTTCGGCCACGCGATCGCGCTCTTCGGGTCGAGGTCGTTCGGGAGGAAGCTCGTCGCCACGCGTAGCCGCTCGGTCGCGGACGCCGGCTCCGGCGGCGTCCAGTGCCCGAAGGCGCGCTGGTAGGCCTCGTTCGCCTCCGCGAAGCGCAGCGACGTGTGGAGAGCCAGCGCGAGCTTGAAGAGAACGAGCGCGATCGCCTGGCGCTCGCCGCGCCGCTCGAGCAGCGGAAGCAGCGCGCGGTAGTGCTCGATCGCCTCGTCGAGCGAGTACTCGAGGCGCGCCTTGTCGCCCGCGCGCAGCAGGTAATCGACCGCCTTGTCCTCGTTCTCCGCCGCGAGCCAGTGGTGTGCGAGCAGGCCGAGCACCTCGCTCTCCCGCCCGGCGTACCGCTCCTGGAGCCACTCCGCGGCGCGGCGATGGAGGTGTGTGCGCTGATCGCCGAGCAGCGTGCGGTACGCGGTCTCCTGGATCAGCGCGTGTCGGAAGCGGTACTCCGGCTGCGGCCAGCGGCGGCTCTGGCGCAGCAGCCCCAGCCGTTGCAGCTCGTGCAACGCCTCGGGGTCCAGCGGACCGACCACGCCTTCGAGCAGCGGGAGGACGAACGTGCGGCCGAGCGCCGACGCGGCCGTGACGACCACATGCGCGGCGGACGAGAGCCGGTCGAGACGCGCGAGGATGACCTTCTCCACGGTCGGCGGCACCTCGACCTCGACCTCGTGGTCGAAACGCCAGCCCTCGTCCGACCGCAAGAGGGCCCCGACGTCCGCGAGCGAGCGAACGAGCTCCTCGAGGAAGAACGGATTCCCGTCGGCGGCCTCGAGCACGCGCCGCTCGAGATCGGCCGGGAGCGCCGCGGGCGCGACGAGCGCCGCGAGCAGCTCGCCGTCGGAGTCGCCAAGCGGTCCCAGGTCGATCTCGCGCACGAGGTGGGGGAACTCGCGGCGGGCGTGCTCGCGCAGGCTCCAGGACGGGTGGTCGAGCTCCGGCCGCAGCGAGAGGACGAGCAGCACGGGCGCCTCTTCCGCAAGCGTCAGCATCTGCTCGAGCAGCTGGACCGATGTCGGATCGGCCCAGTGCAGGTCCTCGATCCCCAACACGAGCGGTCCGTCCTCCGCCAGGCGGGCGAAGAGCTGGCCGACGACCTCGAACGTCCGCCATTGCAGCGCCTCGGGCGAGAGCTGCGCGATGCGGGCCGCCGCCTCGGGCTCGAGTGCGACGTCGAGCAGTGCGCCGAGGTACGGGTAGAGCTTGCCGGCCTGCGGCCCGAAGAGCTGGTCGAGACGGCGGCGAAGCCCGACGCGCACGCGAAGCTCCGGCTCGTCGGCGCTGGCGCCGATCCACTCGCCGCGAAGAAGGTCGCGGAGGGGCCAGTACGGAAGGGACTCGCCGTACGAGACGCAGCGCCCCTCGAGCCAGCGGATGTCGCCGGCCTCGGCGAGGGAGCGCAGCTCGGTCAGGAGCCGGCTCTTGCCGATGCCGGCATCGCCGCCGACGACGAGCGCGCTGCCGCGACCCGCGCGGAGCCCGTCGAGGGCCTCGCGGGCGACGCCGAGCTCGCGGGAGCGTCCGACGAGCCGCGTCTCGACGCCCGGCAGCCCGCGCTGCACGCGCCCGGCTGCGTGCACGCCCGCGACCGGCCAGGCGGAGACCGGCTCCCGCTTCCCCTTCAGGTCGAGGTCGCGCCGCTCGCCCCAGTCGAAGAGCGGCTCGACCGATCGCCGTGTCGCATCGTCCACGAGCACCGTCCCCGGCTCGGCGGCCGACTGCAGCCGTGCCGCGACGTTGACGGTGTCGCCGAAGGCGGCGTACTCGACGCGCGAGCCCGTCCCCACCTCGCCGACGACGACCGCGCCCGTGGCCGCGCCGACGCGCACGCCGAAGCCCTCCGCGCCCCAGCCTCGCCGCACCTCGCGTGCGTACTCGCCCATCTCGGCGACGACGCGGAGCGCGCAGCGGACAGCCCGCTCGGCGTCGTCCTCGCGGGTCGTCGGCGCGCCGAAGAAGGCAAGGACGCCGTCGCCCGCGAGATCCTTCACATGCCCGCCCAGCCCCTCGACCTCGGCGACGATACGGGCGATCGCCTCGCCGACGACGAGCTTCACGTCCTCCGAATCGAGCCGCTCGGCGAGCGCGGTGGATCCTACGACGTCCGCGAACACGGCCGTGAGGACCTTGCGCTCCTCGCGCAGGGCGGTCGTCATGCCTAGAGAAAAGCGAACCCGCGGGCGCGGATCAAGTGATACGCCGCTCGCCGTGGGCCGCGAGCGCGTTCTCGACCGCCTCGTCGCCCGCGGCGGCGCGAGCGACCGCGTCGAGCGGCGCCGGGTCGGAGCGGAGCCGCAGCGCCGACCGCGGGCCGTCGAGCTCGCCGCGGCCGAGGAGCGCGGCAGTCGCCGCCCACAGGGGGCCGTCACCGCCCGCCGCCTCCGCCCGCAGCTGGCTGCAGAGGGAGATCAGCTCCGAGAGGTCGGCGACGGCCGGCGCGTCGTGCGCCGCGGCGATCCGCACCAGCCCCTGCGCGTAGAGGTAGTCGCCCAGCAGGAGCGCCGTGTCGCCGTCGGCTGGCGCGAAGAGGCGCGGGCGGCCGTAGTGGACGAGATAGCCCTCGTAGATCGTCTCCAGGCCGAGCGCGTGCCGCACGTCTCCGAGCACGGAGAAGACGGCGAGCCGCTCGCGCCGCTCCGCGCGCAGGAGGCAGCCCTGCCACAGCGTGCTCTCGCCTGCCGCGTGCTCCGCGATCTCCTCCCAGAGGTCAGGCATCGAAGCTCGCGCCGGCGGCGACCGTCCGCTCGACGGCGTCCTCGTCGTGGGCGGTCGACGGGAAGAGCGCCTCGAACTGCGACGGCGGAAGGTAGATCCCCTGCTCGAGCAGGTGGCGGAAGAATGCGCCGTAGCGCTCGGCGTCGCAGCGCTGCGCGTCTTCGAAGTTCCGCACCGGCGACTCACTCATGAACAATGTGAGCAGCGGTCCCACCCGCTGGACGCGGCCGTACGGCGTCATCCCCGACTCGAGCTGCGCCGACCGCAGCTCGAGCTCCTCGTACACCGCGGGTTGGCGGAGCCGCCTCAGCACCGAGAGCCCGGCCGCGGTCGCGAGCGGATTCCCCGCCAGCGTCCCCGCCTGGTAGACGGGCCCGACCGGCGCGAGCAGGTCCATGACGTCTTCGCGGCCGCCGAACGCCGCCAGCGGCAGGCCGCCGCCGACGACCTTGCCGAGCACCGTCAGGTCGGGCCGCACGCCGTACCGCTCCTGCGCTCCGCCGCGCGCGACGCGGAAGCCGGTGATCGCCTCGTCGAAGATCAGCAGCGCGCCCGACGCGTCGCACAGCCGGCGCAGCGTCTCGAGAAAGCCACGCGCGGGCGGGACGACGCCCATGTTCGCGGCGACGGGCTCGACGATGACCGCCGCGAGCCCCTCGCCGTGCTTCAGCACCGCGGCGGCCGCGGCGTCGGCGTCGTTGTACGGGACGACGATCGTGTCCGCGGCGACGGCAGTCGGGACGCCCGGCGAGGACGGGATGCCGAGCGTCGCCAGGCCGGAGCCCGCGCTCGCGAGCAGCGCGTCGCCGTGGCCGTGGTAGCAGCCGGCGAACTTGAGGATCCGGTCGCGCCTCGTGAACGCGCGCGCGAGCCGGAGCGCGCTCATCGCAGCCTCCGTGCCGGAGGAGACGAGCCGCACCTTCTCCACGGACGGAACGGCGTCGGCGATCTCGGCGGCGAGGTCGACCTCCGCCTCGGTCGCCGCGCCGAAGCTCGTCCCGCGCTCCGCGGCCTCCCGCACCGCCGCGACGGTCTCCGCATCGGCGTGGCCGAAGAGGAGCGGCCCCCAGGACATGACCCAGTCGAGCAGGCGCCTGCCGTCGGCGGTCTCGATCCACGCGCCCTCGCCGCGGCGGACGAACAGCGGCTCGTCCAGACCCACCGCGCGCATCGCGCGAACAGGCGAGTCCACGCCGCCGGGGATCAGCTGGAGCGCGCGCCGGTAGAGGGCGGAGCGAGCTCCTATAGCCACTGCGCCAGATCGCGCGTCCAGTAGCTGACGATCAGGTCGGCGCCCGCGCGCTTGATCGCCGTGAGCGACTCGAGCGCCGCCGCCTGCTCGTCGAGCCAGCCCGACCGCGCCGCGGCCCTGACCATCGCGTACTCGCCCGAGACGTTGTACGCCGCGAGCGGAGCGTCGAACGCGTCGCGGGCGGCGCGGATCACGTCGAGATAGGGCAGCGCGGGCTTGACCATGACCGCGTCGGCGCCCTCGGCGAAATCCATCTCGCACTCGCGGATCGCCTCGCGGACGTTCGCCGGATCCATCTGGTAGCCGCGCCGGTCGCCGAAGCTCGGCGCGCTGCCGGCAGCCTCGCGGAACGGCCCGTAGAACGCGGACGCGTACTTCGCCGAGTAGGCGAGGATCGGCGTCGTCTCGAACCCGTGGTCGTCGAGCGCCTCCCGGATGGCTGCGACGCGGCCGTCCATCATGTCGCTCGGGGCCACGACGTCGGCGCCGGCCTCGGCGTGACTGACGGCGGCACGTGCGAGCAGCTCGAGGCTGCGGTCGTTGTGCACCTCGCCGTCGACGACGACCCCGCAATGCCCGTGCGTCGTGTACTCGCAGAGGCAGACGTCCGTGAGCAGCACGAGCTCGGGGAAGCGCGGCCGCAGCGCGCGCAGCGCCTGCTGGACGATCCCGTCGTCCTCCCACGCCCCGCTCGCCTCCTCGTCCTTCACGGCCGGGACGCCGAAGAGCATCACGGCGCGGATGCCGCCGGCCGCAAGCCGGTCGACCTCCCGCACGAGGCCGTCGAGGTCGAAGCGCCCCATCGCCGGCAGCGCCTCGTTCGGCAGCGGCTCCGGCGCGACGAAGAGCGGCAGGACGAAATCCTCGAGGTGCAGGCGCGTCTCGCGCACGAGCCCCCGCAGCGGCGCCGTGCGCCGGAAGCGGCGGAGGCGGGTGACGGGGAACGAGCTCACCCCGGGATGGTACGCCCGCGCCTCAGCCGACCGGCGCGGGCGGCTGCTCGGGCACCGGGCCGTCGGCGGCGCGTCCGAGGTCCTCCTCCGCGCCCACCTTCGGCCACTCCGCCAGATCGATCCGCTCGGCGAAGAACTCCCAGACGGCGCGACCCGCGGCGAGGAGCGGCAGCGCGACGAGGATGCCGGGAAAGCCGTAGATCTCGCCGCCCGCCAGCAGCCCGAAGATCACGAGCAACGGGTGGAGGCGCAGCGAGTGCCCCATCACCTTCGGCACCACGAGATGGCCCTCCAGCTGCTGGATCGCGAGGAAGAGCAGGGCCACCCAGAGCGCCGCCAGCGGGTGCTGGACGAGCGCGTACACGACCGGCGGCGCCGCACCGAGCCACGGCCCGACGTACGGGATCAGCTCGGTGATGCCGGCCCAGACGCCGAAGGCGGCGGCATACCGGCCGCCGTTCGGCATCAGCCCGGCGAGGCCGAGAACCCAGAGCCCGACGCCGGCGCTCAAGCCGATGATCAGCGAGAGCAGGAACTGCCCCTTGACGTAGCTCGCCACGGCCTGCTCCATCCGGACGATCAGGCCGCCGCGCCCGCGCGGCGGGAAGCGCCGGTCGAGCGCGTCCGTCAGCCGCTGCATGTCGAGCAGGATGTAGATCGAGACGACCACGACGAGCACCGCCTCGAAGAGGAGCGTGACGACGGCGACGCCGGCGCCCTCGGCCCAGTTGAGCGCCTTCGAGGTGTACTTCTGGACGTCCTTCGTCCCGACCTGGTTGAGGAACTTCTGGCCCTGCTGCTGGACGTGGACGCTGCTCAGGTGATGGTGGTTCAGCCAGAGCTGCAGCCGGCCGAGATCGTGCTGCGCCCCGGTGCGCGAGGGGTGTCCGGAGTGGACCGTAAAGTAGGCATCGACCCGGTGCGACGCGCTTCGCGTCTGCTGCACGACCACCGTGGCCAGCGCGAGGATCGCCAGTGCGACGACCGCCGCGAATGCGAGATAGACGAGCGCAACCGCCGGCCCGCGCGGAATCCAGACTCGACCCAGCGCGCGCACAAGCGGGTTGAGGAGCAGCGCGATGAGCAGTGCCACGAGGAAGAGGAAGAGCACGTGACGCACAGCTCCCGCCACCGCCCACGCCAGCAGGAGCAGCAGCGGCAGCATGACGAGCTGCACCCAGCGCGGCACCTCGATTCGCGTCGAGGCATGAGGCGGCATGTGGGCGATGGTACCGCCGGAGTCGCACGGATCCAGGGCAGGCTGCCCCAGCGCACGGAGGGCGCCCTTGCGCTGGAACTCTGGGACGAGTTCGATAGGCTCCCGGGCGACATGCCGTCCTCGCGCCCCAACGGGAGGCGGCGAGTCGAACGTCGGGAGGCCCGTGCGGCACGGCGGGCCCACAGGTTCGCGCTCCTCGTCCTCCTGGCTGCCGTCCTCGTCGTGAGCCTCATGGTCTCCGCCTTCGGCGGCGGCACCGCGCGCGCGCCCCTCCCGCTGTCGACGGCCGGCCTCAAGAAGACGCCGGCGGAGACGCGGCCGTACCCCGAGGTCGTCGCCGTGCGCGGCGCGGTACGGCTCCAGCTGCCGGTCGCCGAGGCGCGCGTAACGGCGATCGGCTACCACGCGGCGAACGACGGCGCGCTCGCGCTGGTGCCGTCGGGCCACCAGGCGAACGAGGGTCTCCTGCAGCGTGCCTTCCATGCCGTCTTCGGCGGCGGCGGCGGCGGCAACCCACGCTGGTACGAGCTCACAGGCGGCGGGACGTCCGCGCTCGACGTCGGCGCGCCCGTCGGGACGAGCGTCTACTCGCCCGTGGACGGGACGGTGGCCGCCATCACGCCGTTCGTCGTCGAGGGCAGGCGCTACGGCTCGCAGATCGACATCGAGCCTCAGAGCTCGCCCTCGCTCGTCGTCACCGTGTCGCAGGTGAAGGCGGATCCGGCGCTGACCGTCGGCAGCTCCGTCGTCAGCGGCGCCACGCGGCTCGGCAGCATCGTCGACCTCGCCGGCGTCGAGCACCAGGCGCTCGCGCGCTTCACCAACGACTCCGGCGACCACGCGACCATCGAGGTTCGGCCGGCGGCGATCCTGCCGAACGGGTAGAGGCCGGCGCCTGAAGATCCTGTTCCTCGCGGACGTGTTCGGCGCGGCCGGACGTCGCGCCGTGGAAGAGCACCTCGGGCGACTCCGCGAGCAGCGCGACGCGGACCTCGCGATCGTCAACGGCGAGAACGTCGCCGACGGGGCGGGCATCACGCCCAAGCTCGCCGACCGCCTGCTCGCGGCCGGAGCGGACGTGGTCACCCTCGGCAACCACACCTACCGCCGCGACCGGATCGGCCCCTATCTCGCCGAGAGCGAACGGGTGATCCGGCCGGCGAACGCCGGCTCGCAGACGCCGGGCCGCGGCCTCGCCGTCGTCGAGGCGCGAAACGGCGTCCGCGTCGCCGTCCTCAATCTTCTGGGCTCGCTCTTCCTCGACACGCCCGTCTCGCCCTGGGAGGTGGTGGACGACCTCGTCGAGCGGGCACGCGCCGCCGCGCCCGTCGTCGTCGTCGACCTCCACGCCGAGGCGACGAGCGAGAAGGTCGCGCTCTCGACGTGGCTCGACGGCCGGGTGACGGCGGTGATCGGCACCCATACGCACGTGCAGACGAACGACGCGCGCGTCCTTCCGGGCGGCACGGCGGCCGTGACCGACGCCGGGATGACGGGGCCGCACGACTCGGTGATCGGCGTGCGCTCGGAGCTCGCGATCGCGCGGATGAGGACGCGCCTACCGGTCCGGTTCGAGCCGGCCGAGGGCGGCGTCCGGCTGGAAGGCGTGCTCCTGACCTGCACCGAAGGCGGGCGGGCCGAAGCGGTGGAGCTCCTGCGCATTCCGGTCTGAGGCGAACACGCGCCGCGCGAGCGGCGCTGCCGGCGCGAGCAGCGCAAACGCTGCGAAGGGATAGAACCACGGGATGTAGGTGTAGAGCCAGTAGGTCACGACCAGCTGGAACCCGGCCAGCAGCGCCGCCGTGAGCGCGGCAAGCTGCAGCGGCGACTTCCGCCGCGGGTAAACGGGGGCGACGAGCGCGCCGGCGACGAGCAGCCCCTGCAGGACGCGCTGGACGAGGTGGAGGTCGGGCAGGCCCCGGGCGTGGTACTGCCGCCAGTCCCAGAGCGAGAACGGCGAGTCGCGCCCGACCTGCCAGGAGACGGTCCGCTGCCAGAACACGTGCAGCTCGTGCAGCGGGTGCGGGTCGAGCAGGACGATCGAGAAGGCGCCCAGGGTGGCGGCCGCGAAGCCGAGCGCGAAGCGCGCGCTCGGCCGCCGTCCGGGATACGTCAGCCAGAGCGGCGCGACGATCAGCGACGCGAACTTCGACCAGCCGGAGAGGGCGGCGAAGACGCCTCGTGCGGCGGGCGCGCTCAGGAACAGGAATCCCCAGACGAGCAGGCACGGCATGAGCACGTCGTTGGTGTTCGAGTTCGACGCGTATTGCGTGAAGGGGTATGCCGCCCACGCGAAGCCGAGCGCGGCGGCGAGGCGGCCGCCGCCGAAGCGGAGGCCGACGAGCCAGAGCCCGAGCAGCGTGAGGAGGTCGAAGGCGATGCTGGTGAAGTGCGCCGCCGGGAGGTCGTCCCACTTGCCGGTCCAGCCGAGAGCGAGGTAGCCGGGGATGTACGCCTCGTACGCCGTCGGGCCGTACGTGTCGCCCTGCGGATTGGCGCTCTCGCAGCGTCGGTCCGCCTGGATCCGGTCGCGAATCTCCCCCGAGGCGTCCTTGGGGCCGCAGGGCTTGAGCGAGTCCTCGAGCGGGAAGTGCCCCCACGGCGCCTGGCCGTTGACGATCCGCTCCGCCCCGATCACGCCGGAGTAGCCGACGTCGATCACGTTCGACCGCTCGACGTTCAGCCCGACGCGGAAGCCGGCGAGGAAGACCGTCGCGGCGAGCAGCACCCAGACCGGCCAGCGCGGCGCGCCCGGCGTCCCGCGTCCCGACGCGCCGATCCAGGTCGCGCGCAAGACGACCCACACGAGCAGCGGATAGAAGAGCGGCACCGCCGTGAGCACGTCGCCGTGGTTGAAGAACCAGAGGGAGGCGGTCGGCGAGAGCAGGAAGAGCAGGTCGAGGTTGCGGAGCGAGAGCGGCCGCCGGAAGTCCGCGAGACCGAGCAGGAACACGGCGCAGAAGGCACCCCAGATCCACGGGTCGTTGATCGTCGAGCCGCCGAACGCGCCGGGCGAGCCGCGCGCCATCCCCCACGCCACCTGCGGCCCCGTCCACGCCTCCCCGACGGTGCCGCTTGCGTCGTCCACCGTCCCCTGCGCGATCTCGCCGGCCGGGCCCGACCAGATCTTCACCGTCCACTGCGCGGTCGAGGACGAGAACGTCTCCTCGTCGACCAGCCCCTCGCTCGGGTAGCGGGCAAGCCATCCGGAGACCTTCGGGTCGCGCTCGAACAGCCGCAGAGCCTGTCGCTTCGTCAGCCGCGGGCCGGTCTTCTGCGGGACGAGCGGCGTCTGGACGAGACGGCCCTTCCCGTCGAAGACGGGGGCGGTCGGGGCGGTGCCGGTCGAGGCGATGGCCGCGGGTGCGAGCAGCGCGGCGGCGAGCACGGCGGCGAAGAGGCAGCGCCTCACCGCGAGAAGGCTAGAGGTGCGTTCGACGCTGCGGGAGCCGGAACGACCAGAGCTTGTTGCCCACGAAGTTGAGCGGCGTGACGATCACGATCGCGACCGCCTGCGCGGTGAGCTTGTCGATCCCGCCGATGCTGATCAGCAGGTGGAGGACGCCGAGGTTCGCGACGAGCGCCGCGAGCGAGACGGCGAAGAAGCGCATCCCCTGGGCGGCGACGCCGGCGCGCTGCTCTCGGAACGTCCAGTGCCGGTTGAGCGTGTAGTTCGAGGTGACCGCGACGAGGAACGAGCAGGTCGCCGCGACGAGATACTGGAGCCCCTGACGCAGGAGCACGTCGTAGACGGCGAGGTTGATTCCGTAGCCGATCGTCCCGACGACGCAGAACTTCGCGAGCTGGCGCCAGTTGCGCCCCGAGCGAAGCGACGCGACGACGCGCCTGCGCGGCGCCGTGGCCATGACGGCTGGGCCCTCCACGACGGGCGAGCGTAGCGCACGCACGCGCGGTCAGACGGCGGGGACGCGCGCGGCCTCGACGGTGACGGCTCCCGGGCCGACGGTCCGGGACCGGCCGTCGCGCTCGACGACGAGCGCCTCGACGTCGCCGTCGGGAGCGAGGAGAATGTCGCACACGCGGCCGATCCGCCGACCGTCCTTCGTGACGCCTGCTCCGAGCACGTCGCGGAGCGAGCGTCCCCGCGCGCGGTAGAACGCGACGTCCTCCAGGAGCAGCAGCGGCGAGACGGCCACGATCTCGTCCGC